>JANXLY010000206.1 GCA_025354885.1 Acidobacteriota bacterium
CGGATCTGCTCCAGGCTCAGTTTCTCGCCACCTTGCATGCTGATGATCAATCCCCAGCTTCTGCCACCTCTCTGCCTTCAGGCTCATCTTGTGTGAGAATCGCTCTTTCCTTCAGGCTCATCTTGTATGAGACAAGACTGCGGATGGATTTGTGGATGCGGTAGCTGCTACCGTCCGGATTTTCCTGGTCGAAGAAGTGGGCCAAGCGCTCCGGTGAAACGTCGGCGACAATGCTGTCTGGATAAATCCCAGCGCGGGCATGTTCTATGGCTTTCCGGTCAATGTCGGTAGCGAAGATGTGGACTTTGAAAGTTTCTTTCAGTTCCTCCATTCGTTCGCGAAGGAGCATGGCGATGGAGTAGGCTTCTTCGCCCGTAGAACAGCCGGGTACCCAGACGCGAATCACGGAACCAGGGGGCTTGACGGTGAAAAGCTGTGCGATGACCTGTTTTTGAATTTCGTCGAAGATCTCAGCGTCGCGGAAGAAATTGGTAACGCCGATGAGGAGGTCGCGAAAGAGGGCATCCACTTCTGTAGGAGTCAGCTGCAAATAGCGGATGTAATCTTCAAGACGAGCAATTTGATGGACGGCCATGCGGCGCTCGACGCGGCGAATGATTGTGTTGCGTTTGTACTGGGAAAAGTCATGCGTGGTCTGGGAGTGGAGCAGGTGAAAGATGGTGGCGAGGCCGTCGTTGGGCGGCGAAGCCTGGGGAGTGCTGGCAATCGGAGACTTTCCAAAAGCATGGGCGGCGTATGCCAGGAGTTGAGCGGCCATCTCGTGGGGAGAGAGTATAAAATCGACCATGCCTGTAGCGATGGCGCTGCGCGGCATGCCGTCGTATTCGGTGGTTTCTGGTCTCTGCACGATGACCATGCCGCCCTCGCCCTTGATGGCGCGGACACCGAGGGTACCGTCGCTACTTGTGCCGGAGAGGACGACGCAGATGCCGCGATCATGCTTGTCCTGCGCGAGGGAGCGGAAGAAAAAATCGATGGGGAGACGGATGCCTCGAGCCAAGGTGGGCTCGAGTAACTGCAACGCGCCATTGACGAGGGCCATGTCGCGATTCGGTGGGATGATGTAGACGCAATTTGGCCTGACTTTCATGCCATCCTGCACGTCAAGCACTTCCATGCTGGTGTAGCGGCGGATCAGATCAGAAAGAATGCTCTTGTGGTCTCTGGCGAGATGTTGCACTAATACAAAGGCCATGCCGAAACTGTTATCGGAGGTCATGGTGGAAAAGAATGATTCAAAGGCCGCAAGGCCACCAGCAGAGGCACCGATGGCGACAATAGGAAAACTGGCAGCTTGAGGCTCGGCGGCTGTTTTAACCTCTTCTGGTATCACCTGTTTGGCTAGTGATTTTTCAGGTGCTACTGGCGGCTTCTCATTCTGCTCATTTTCGGCCATGGTTTTCAGTCCCGCTTGCTACTTCGTGAAGATCGTATCAAGCTACGGAGCAATTGTTGAACCAATCGAAATGAGGTTCCAAAATCAAAAGTAGCCTCAGGCTTGAGCTTAGTGCAACGCTGGACGAAAAGATTCAAAATAATTGCAATGACTGCGGGTCCTGGGTGCAACTTTTAGAATCTGGGCAAGCTCTCATAGTCGGAGTGTGAGGTGAAGGAGCAAGCAATCATGGAAGCCAGGAAAATTTTGGATGATTTTCCCGTCGTTTGCGTGGGCGGGTCGGCGGGAGGACTTGATGCTTATATCCGGTTATTGAAGAATTTACCTGCGGATATGGGCGTGGCGATTGTCATTGTGAATCATCTACGCACAGTTGCCACGCTGCTGCATGAAATATTGCAGCTGCACACTTTGATGCCGGTGGAACTGATCACAGACCGACTACTGATTCAGCCCAACCATGTTTACATCATCCCGGAACAACGTGACTTGCATTTGATCGACGGAGCATTTCGATTGATGCCGATATCGAAGCCAAGGGGATGGCCGGACGTGATTACAGTTTTTTTGCGGTCCTTAACTGAGAACTGGAGTGGAAAACTCGTGGCAGTAATCGTATCTGGTTATGACGGCGATGGGGCAGCGGCGCTTTGCGGAATCAAAGAAGTTGGGGGCATTACGATCGCGCAGAAGCTGGATACAGCAGCGCAACCTGACATGCCTGAAAGTGCGATTGCCAGTGGATGTATCGACTATGTGCTCTCGCCCGAGGATATCTCCAGACAAATTGTGAAGATTGCGCGCGCGGAAGTTTAATCCGACAGGATCGTGGTGCTGACTGCCCGGTATGCCGAGCTGCCCTGGATGATAATGAACGCCATGATGAGAAGCTGCGCCGTTCACTCGCTCAACTTACGCGTTCGGCGCGAACAATAAAGCGGTCTGGGGCGTTGCCGAGAAAATAGAACGGGTAGCAGGTGACCAGTGTCAGTACTTCGTCTTTGCCGGAATCGAGGACTGCGACATCAGACGGCGGCACAATCTTTGTGGACACCACGCGGTAGCGGTATTCGCCAGAAAGAGTAGTAAGCGTGATGATGTCGTCTTTCTTGATATTCCGTAAAGGACGAAAAAATGTGTCGCGGTGTCCTGAGATCCCGACATTGCCAGGCTGGCCCGGTAGTGCTGTTTCAGCGATGTGGCCGACGGCGCGACGCAATGTGGACCTGCTGGTTCCTTCGAATACAATTGCGCTGAGGCCAAGTCGTGGAATTTCCATACGGCCAATCAATCCGTGGGCCGCAGGACTTAGTTGTGGGGGCGGTGCGGGCTGAGCAGAATCTGGAAGCGCCTCTCGCTGCTGCGATAGTAAGTGGTCGAATTCTCGACTCTCCTGCTTTTGGAAGGCCCAGGAATCGAGATACACAAAGGCACAATAGACCAGGATCAGGAGGCCAGCGGCGAGGAGCGTGTGGCGTAGAACGCGAAGAAACAGGCTGACGTTGCTGTTGGCAATTCTGATTTTCATTTGTGGGCTTCGGCTCCTGTGATGTAGCCGGCTCGAGTGCGCACGATCAATTTCTTGCCGTCCGCTTCTTTGGCCTTCACTCGAATCGAATGACGTGAGCCGATTGGCCCTGGCTTGCTCGAAAAGTATCCGATGGTGTACTGACTGCGAATCTCGCGAGCGATCTCTTCGCAAATTGCTACAACTTCGGAGAGTTCTTTGGGCAAGAAGGCCTCCCCACCAGTGGTTCGGGCAAAGCGGCGGAGCACGCCGGGATTGCGATCCGGATCGGCTTCATCGAAGACTCCGATGGTATAAATCAATGCGCCCGACTGCTCGGCAAGCTTGAGAAGTTCCGGTAAGGTCTGCTTGCTGGCGTTGTCGCCGCCATCGCTGATGACGATGAGAACTTTCTTGTCCTTTTTTCCGGCTTGAAGCCGCTCCAGAGCCTTGGTGATCGCATCGTACAGGGCAGTCTTACCGGTGGTAGGCGAGTTAGAAATCGCGTATTCCAGCTCATCACTACGATTGGTAAATCGGAGGGCCCCGCTCGAACCCAAGCTGACATTTTCATTGAAATTAACGACGAACATTTCGTCTTCGGGATTGCTGAACTTCACGAAGCTGCGGGCACCGGCTACAACTTCTGCAATCTTCCCGCGCATGCTTCCACTGTGATCAACCACGAGCCCTACACGGACGGGGACGTCTTCGTGGCGGAAGAGCCGGATGGATTGACGCGCGCCATCTTCATAAACCTCAAAGTCCTTTTCGAGCAAGGCTGTAGCAACACGGCCGTTGCGATCGCGCACGGTTGCTTCGAGAAGGACGAGATCCACATTCATTGAAATGCGGAAGGGCTCCTGGTCGGCAATTGGTAGAACCGGTTGTTGTGCTCTGCCGTTCAGTGCGATCAGGAAAAGAAGCCCAACCGCGATTGCTTTCATGAGCGTCCAACCCAAGGCAGTCTCGGAGAAGGAAAGGGGATCTTTGCCTGCGCCCGTCATGATGCGTGGATCCTTCGATAATTCGGCTGCCACATTGCGTCTTTTACCTGCTGCGTAATATTCGTAAATTTTACGTTTGCCAAGCCTTCAGACTGGGCTGCTTCGGCCACTGCAACCGCTACGGTTAAGGAGACGCCGCGCAAGTCATCAATCTGGGGAAGCAAGGATGCCCCCGGCTGGCGCACGGTTACCAGGCTCGATACTGCGCTGGCGGCAGCGGCAAACATGCCGTTGCTAATTCTGCTGGCTTTTGACACGATTGTCCCGAGGCCAAGGCCGGGGTAAAGCAAGGAGTTACTCAGATAAGCGATAACATAAGTAAGTCCTTTATACGTGACTGGCGCGAAAGGACTGCCGGTTCCGATGAGCGCCTGACCTTTTGTCCAGGCAATGAGATCCACCGGATTCGCTTCAGATCGCGTGGAGGGGTTGGAGAGCGCGAAGATGATCGGACGCTCCGCATGAGCAGCCATTTCTGTCACGACGGCTTCTGAGAATGCTCCCGAGATATTAGAAGCTCCAATGAGCATAGTAGGTTTGACGCGCCGTACTACCTCGAGCAATCCAATTCCATTGCCATCCTGCTTCCAGAACCTGGATTCTGACGCTTGACGGGCATAGCCAATCTGAAAATCTTGCAGTTCTTCGGACATGCCAGTGGTGAGCAATCCATCGCGGTCTACACACCAGAAAAGACTGGAGGCTGCTGCTCTCGAGAGGCCATCGAGCACCATGGCGTCGCGGAGCTGATCTGCCACTCCGATACCAGCCGTGCCAGCTCCGAAGATGACAACACGCTGATTCCGCAGCGGAGTTCCACAAATGCGAAGCGCCGAGATTGCAGCGGCCAGGGTGATAGCTCCTGTGCCCTGCATATCGTCATTAAAAGTACAGATCCTGTCGCGATATCTTTCGAGGATACGCCTGCCGTTGCCTGGCGCAAAGTCTTCCCACTGGATGAGTGCGTGTGGGAATAGTCTGGTTGCAACTTTCACGTACGAGTCAATGAAATGATCGTAGGCACCCCCACGAATTCTCGGGTGCCGATTGCCGATATACATCGGATCGTTCAAAAGGCTTTCACGGTTTGTACCAATATCCAGCATCACAGGAATCACCCTATTGGGGTCGATCCCGCCTGCGGCGGTATAGATAGCGAGCTTGCCGATGGAGACTTCAATGGCACCAACACCCCAGTCGCCAATTCCAAGAACTTGTTCCGCATCGGTGGCCAGGATGAGATCGACGTCGTCGGGGCTGGCACCAAAGTTGGTAAAGGCTTCCTCGATTTCGTCGGCGTGATCGATGGAAAGGTAAATGCCACGCGGACGACGGGACTCATGGGGGTAGTGTTCCATGGCCATGCCGACGGTGAGGTCATTTACGATGGGGATCATTTCCCGCAGGTGCGCGGAGAAGAGACGGTAGAAGAGCACTTCGTTACGGTCGTGCAGGGCGGTGAGATAGATATTCTTGCTGAGTGCATCGGTCAGGAGTTCGAACCGGAGGTAAGCGCTTTTTGCCTGGGCATCGAGAGTTGTAATTTCGGGCGGCAGCAAACCAGTGAGACCCAATTCTTTTCGCTCTAATGCAGTAAAAGCTGTCCCTTTGTTCAGCATCGGGGAATTGAGCACATCGAGGCCGCGAGCCTTGGTCTGGGAGGCGCTACTGTGATCCTTGGCGTAGTTGAGTGACAATGATGAAGACAATGATGAAGGGAACATAGTTTCTCGCATGCTGGCAACTTCTCTCATTGCCGTAGAATGATCGGGCGATGCGTGAGAGTTTACGCATCGCCCGATCGCTGTTGGCAACTTAGCTAATGCGGTTTTCGAGTGCTCTGAGGGACATTGCCCCACCAAGCGCCAGAAATCCGAGCAAGGCGAGCAAAGGCAAAGGGCTGGCAGTTGCAGGGAGAGTCTTTTCGACTACTGCCACTGGGGCTGGCCTTGCCTGAGCTACTGTCACTACCGGCTCATCGGCTGGAGGAGCTGTGACAACTTCGGCAAGCTGCACTTCTTCACCCTTCGGGGTGATGGCCATGACGGGAGCCCGCTTGAGTTCCACTACAACGGGAGCTTCTGCAGTTTTGATCGATTCTGCAACTTCAACTGGAATTTCGGTTGGAGTGTAGAGTACGGGCATGTTGGAAGCTTTTGCCAGTTCCAGTGCTCTTGATTTCGGGTAGACAAATTCTTCACCCCAATTGCGGCCGGGATAAAACCAGGCCCGCAGCGCTTCTGGCTGACCAGCGGGGCGTTCGGTAAATGTCACTACGGTCTTATCGGTGGCCTTGAGACGGTAGTTTGGGATGGCAAGGATCGTAGCGTAAATCGTCGTTTCGTCCTTGTCGAAAATTTGGACGATGTGGCGATCCGACTGAGAATCCAGAATCTTGAACACATAAGTGCCGGCCGGCAAGATGCCGAAACCAGCGAGGTGAACGCCTGGAATTTCAACCGGACCACTAAAAGTGATCGTTGTTTTTCTGTTCCACGCATCCGCATTGGCGTTGGGTGCAAGCACCACGCCCATCATTACCATGCAACACACTGTCGTCGCTGCTTTGAATAGTTTCATTTCATTCATTCCTTTTCTTCGGTTTCAAAGTCTGCTTTTCGCTTGGGAGTGTGGCAGATCTCTGCGGGCCTTTCCCGCATTCTTCTTAGGTGCAGTTGGAGGTCCAAGAGCCCCGAAGTGAACTTTGTCCATACAAATCAACAAGTCATGGGTGTTTCACTGTTGCTCTGCCAGTAGATAGCCGACCTTGCAGTGTCAAATGACTGAATGCGGTCAAGTCACCCTTTGATCAACTGAACCGGAACAAGTTCACAACGAGTTGATGATGCTTTCAATGCAAAAAAAAGCCGACGGAGCGCATATTTTGAAATTGCGCTTCCGTCGGCACTCCACGGCAGCCCTACCGGGAAGAAAATCTGAGGCTACGGGCAATGGAAGCCCGGATGGTCAAGTCACCCTTAATCTAGGCAGACCAGTCCACAAGCCTGCTATCTGCAATAGCCAAACGCAGACAACCACCACTACAACGACGTTCAGAATCGTTTTGATGCTGGAAGCCATGGGGATGTAGCGGTTGATGAGGTAGAGTCCTACTCCGACAATAATCAACATGACAACAATGTTTATCAAAGGCATTTTGTTGCTCCTTCATTCCCCTGACTTGCAATTGATGGCCCAATGCTTTTTGCGGAACAGTCTATGGATGAAAGCGGTAGAACGCATTTTGATGTGCTGCGTGGCTTGAAGAAAACGACAGGTAGCGGTCAAATGACTAAATATGGTCAACCGTCCTTTTTCCTCTGGACTGCATCGCTGCGGAAACAAAACGAACGCGAGTGCCACAAGCGCCGGAGCCTTGAATTGGGCTGAGTCGGCAAGTTTGGCTTTTGAAATGCTTTCGCATGGCTGGGCCGTTGTTTCCTGAGCGGTAGCTATTTTCAATTGCGAGTGAATTTTATTTTGAATCCCGGTACCCAGCCCCTGAAAAACGACGGAGCCGCTGAGCGATCCATGCGAACATTGCGGCCCGAGCGAATCGAGTTCAGTTCGCGAGTCCGACGGTGCAGAGATTTGTGGGACGTGGTAGACTTCGGTTCGGCAGTTCGCCTGAAGTTACCAACTGTTGGGGGAGTTTTATCGGTCCTGACCGAATTCAACTTTTAAGGTGCCAGAAACTTCAAGACCTTCGGCCGGGAGGTTATAGCCTTGAGCTACACTGCCGATTTAACAACTACATCCACCAAATGGCTCAAAGAGAATGGGCCGAAAGAACTGGAACAGCTTTTTCGATCTATTGTCTGTCTACCTTCTTCACCGATCATAATCGCCGACAAAGATGGTACTTTTCAGGAAGCCACAGCAAGGGCAGCAAAGCTCCTGGGACTTCCGCACGAAAGAGTGATTGGCCACAAACTGAGCGAATTTGCTGAAGCCCAGTCGAGGCCCCAGGTTTCTGAGAGTTGGCGTGCGTTTCTCGAGGAGGAAGAACATGCGGGAAGTCTTCAACTTGTAGGTGCGGATGGAGAGCGGAGCGAAGTAGCATACACAGTCAAAGCGAACGTATTGCCGGTTCGCCATGTTTTGGCTCTTGGGAAGAAAACTGTGTCGTCAGCAACCGGGCAGAGCGAAACGGAGAGTATTCCGACCTGGGTGCAGGATTACGCTCTGTTCTTGCTGGATAGTGAAGAACGAGTTGTCAACTGGTACGCCGGAGCGACGCGGATTTTCGGTTACGATGCCGATGAAGCGATTGGCCAGCATGCATCGTTTCTTTATCCTCCCGAAGAGCTGCTGCGTAAGACAGTGCAGGAAGATTGCCATCGGGCCACTGTCGAAGGTCATATTGGCGTAGAAGGCTGGCGTGTCCGAAAAGACGGGTCGCGTTTCTGGGCGAATGCCATCACGATGGCATTGAAGGATGCAAACGGAGTTTTGCAGGGATTTGCGAGAGTGGTGCGCGATTTTAGTGAGCGTCACGAGAAGGATGAAAAGCTGCAGCGCAGTCGAGCACGCATTCGGCCCATTCAGTCGCAATCCACAGTCGCTGGTGTCGTTTCGGGAGAGTATGACTCTGTCCCTGAGGCGAATGATGCATTTCTTGAAATGCTAGGATACAGCCGTGAAGAACTGATGACAGGGCGACTCAATTGGAATGAACTCACTCCGCCGGAATATATTCCACTGGATGAACTGGCGCATGAAGAGGGTTTGCGTTTTGGTGCCTGTACGCCGTTTGAGAAAGAACTGATCCGTAAAGACGGGACTCGTATTCCGGTATTGGTGGCCACGGCGGTTTTGAAGCTGGCACCGTTTCGCTGGATCAGTTTCATTCAGGATCTGCGCGAACGCGATCGAATTGAAAGTGTTTCGGATGAGACTGTTGAGCTCAAACAGAATTTTGAAGAGATTGTCGGGAGCAGTCCGGCGCTGAGGCGGGTGCAACAGCAAATTGAAGTGGTTGCTCCCACGGATGCAACCGTATTGATTCTGGGCGAAACTGGCACAGGCAAGGAACTGGTAGCCCGGGCGATCCACAGAATGAGTCCGCGCAACAAGCTGCCTTTTGTTACGTTGAACTGTGCTGCCATCCCGACGGGACTGCTGGAGAGCGAGTTGTTCGGTTACGAGCGAGGTGCCTTTACAGGCGCATTGACGCAGAAGATTGGCCGATTCGAGATGGCTCACAAGGGGACGCTGTTTCTGGATGAGGTAGGTGATATCCCGATCGACCTGCAACCGAAATTACTCCGTGCTTTACAGGAGAAATCTTTTGAACGTTTGGGTGGCACGAAGACGATTCCCATCGACGTTCGGCTGGTAGCTGCAACGAATCGGAATCTGACGCAGATGATGGGCGACAAACTGTTCCGCAGCGACCTTTACTACCGGCTGAAAGTGTTTCCGATCACCACGCCGCCGTTGCGTGATCGTGCGGAAGACGTACCGATTCTGGCTCGCCATTTCACCAAGAAATATTCTGCAAAAATGGGCCGTGAGGTGGGAAAAATTCCGTCGGACACAATGAAAGCGCTTGTGGAATGGCGGTGGCCGGGGAACATACGAGAACTCGAAAACTTCATTGAGAGGTCAGTGATTCTCTCGACTGGAAGCAGCCTGCGGGCTCCTCTTGATGAGATACGGGAAGGTGCGGTGCCAAACACGGATAGTTTGACGCTGGAGCAAGTGGAGCGAGATCATATCCTGAAGGTGTTGAAAGAATGCGAGGGGGTGGTGACCAAAGCTGCCACTCGTCTTGGGCTGCACCGCACTACTTTAAACGCGATGATGAGCAAGCTCGGAATCACTCGCAAGGATTTCTGAGCTTGCCCAAATCCAAAGGCTAGGCGACGCGCCGGCCCTGGATGATTTGAATCAGCACAACGACGAGAGCTGCGACCAGCAGGATGTGAATGAAGCCGCCGATTGTGTAGGCGCTGACTATTCCCACGGCCCAAAGCAAAACTAAAACTACAAAGATTGTCCAAAGCATTTTTTTCTCCTCCAAGAAGTAGAATGGAACCGTGTATGATTCCTGGGAGCATACCCGGGTTGAATTAAATTGTTGAAACCGACGCTGCCGGATAGCTCAGATCGAACGTGTGAATGTAGCGTTGGTCAAGAGTTGCGGTTTGTCTGGGGTGGCGTTGGTTTGAAGGTCGACTGTTTCTCCCATGCCTAAAAGAACAATGATGGCTGCGGCCATAAAGCAGAGCACGCAGGTTTTCCATCTTCCAACAAATTGGGGATGCGAAACCCGCGCCATTTCGAATACACCGAGCGCGAAGGCGAGGGAGATGATAGTGATCGAGGAATACTCAGTGCCGCCGAACTGGAATAACACGCAAAGCGGGTAATAGACGAGTCCTCCGATCAGACCGCCTGCAGAACCGTTAACAAAGGCTTGCAAGAGTTGGCGTGAAGTCGAGGATTTCAGAATTCGTTTCGAGCTGGTATCCATTGGGTTAATCCAGTGCAGGCTACACCAAGTGGTGTTGCTAGTTATGCTGGTACCTCTACCATTGTCTTAACGCGATCCCGCAAATCTTTGGCGTTTGTCAGGGCAAAGTCTTCTGCGAGGGCAGCTTTCTCTTTCACCCAGGATTCTGCATCAGCTGCCTTGCGGCCGAGGATGCTGCGTGTTGCAAATCCACTGCGTGGGGCGAACAAAAGGGTTAAGGTGATGCCGCTACCGAGTCCGGCCAGGAAAAACGGAAGTACCGAATTTTTGTTGCAATTCATCTGATTTTTCTCCATGTTCTTCGTCAATTCTAAAAATCAGTGACGCCTCGACCGGTTTCCAGTTTCTGATCCAGCACGAACGAAATTCAACTCTGCGGTGCTTGACACAAAGCTTTCATTTCTGATGTATAAGTGGACCCGACTGATTCGATGCGAGGCGTCAATGATGCCTTACCCAATCAGGGGGTCCTATTTGGTCGCTGCTGCAAAGCGCTCTTCAAATTTCTTGAGCTGTAGGGCGGCGTCATCTTTGGCGACTCCGTAGCGTTCCTGAATTTTGCCGATGATCTGGTCGCGGCGGCCGGCCGCCACATCGAGATCGTCATCGGTGAGTTTGCCCCACTGCTCGATGATGTTTCCCTTGAACTGTTTCCAATTGCCGGCAAGAATGTCGTTGTTCATAATATTTCTCCTGTAAGTTGATCTGCCCGTCATGGTTGGTGCTGACAAACCTTCTCTATCTTTCTATGCAGTTCCATTACCAAACGAATATTTCATGGTGGCTGGATCGTATTTGTCATACATCCGAGCTGAAACAAACAGATTTTGGCGAAGTCAGCCTCCAGCCTATTGGGCTGGCGTTGGCTATTGAAAGTGTCCGTTGACCTTGTATGGTCGTATGACCGTTAACGGTCAGCACCCCGTACGGATTCCCTGGAACGGGCTACAACACACTTTTTCGCCGGCTTTTGTTTTCAATGGTTTGGGTAGAGCAAATTCGTCATCCGAGCTGTTTGGGCCTTAGCGTGTATGGTCTTAGTCGCCTGCTCATCGTAAACCGAGACAGATCTTTAGGCAGTTCTGATGCGGATTATTGAAGGGCAGGCACCACGAAAACATATAGCGAAAAACATTCAATGAATCACTCAATGAATCGATGGGTTCAAGCACTTTCAATCACGCTGCTAGCATGCTTCCTTACTACTACCAGCGCAAGCGGGGCCAACATTAGCTTCAACAGCAATGAGCCGGACAAAGGGTTCACCAGAAGCAGCTGCCTCGCGGTGAACAGCAACTTGTGTGCTCCAGCAACTTTGGCATTTATCCCTGATTCCGATCTGACGGTCAGCACTGCGGTAATCATCAACTTCGGAGTCCTCAGTCTGCTTTTCAGCAGCTGCGATACCTTGGCCGACGGGCTTTGTGTGATTGATCCCTGTTTCATTTTCAACCTGTTGATTCCTGAGCTAACTGATTGGACCGGAGCGAGATTTGAGATTACATCCTCTGGCAATATCGTATGCAAGGATCTCAGCCAGCTCACCGTAAATTGGTGGCCGAGGGGGCTTGGAACCAGCAGCAGCTTTCGTCCTGACAGCTTTGCAATCAATCAGACATCCTGGATTGTCCCGCCCAATAGTGGCCCAAATGATGGTGAAATGCCAGCCCAGGGAAGTACAGTTTTGAGCGCCGTGTCTGAGCCGGTAACTTTTGGATTGGTTGGCTGCGCATTGATCGGTCTCGTTGTGATGCGCCGCCAGAGGAGCTAGGGGATATTTTTTCAGGACAAAAAGATCGTACTGATTCCACGCCGGAAAAGGCGGTAGATAAAGCCGATTCGACTTTAATGCCTGATCCTGCTTTGATTCGTGTTGGGGTTTGGAAATCAATGCTTTCGGGAAATACGAATTCCACATCTTCACCTGTCTTGACTTCCCATTTCAAAATCGCAACTTTGACCAAAGTGCGTAAGTTTGACCATGGGCGGTCATTTCTACCTATCATTCGATTCCGCTGAGCTTGGTTGGAAATTGGCTTTTGCTGAATTGGCTCAACAAAACTGGGGCTTGGCACGGGACTTGCAGTTACTGCTGTGTCGCCCAAAGCCCTCATGGGCTAAAAAGGGCTGAACGAAGAGGCTAAATATGAAAATGATTTTGATCGCCGCCCTGGCGCTTGCGCCAATGATGGCTAAAGACAAAGAACCCGTTAAACGGTTGGACGAGGCTGCTGCTGTGCTCTCGGAGGTTATGGCGGCCCCGGACAAGGGAATCCCTGAAGACATGCTGGGAAATGCACACTGCATCGTAATTGTCCCCGGGCTCAAGACTGCGGCATTCATTGTTGGCGGTAAATATGGCAAAGGATACATGTCCTGCCGCAACAAGAGTGGCGTGGGCTGGTCCGCTCCGGGTACTGTTCGCATTGAGGGTGGAAGCGTTGGCTTTCAAATTGGCGGTTCAGAAACCGACTTGATCCTGCTGGTAATGAACGCACGAGGCGTCGACAAACTTCTATCGAGCAAGTTCACACTTGGCGCGGAAGGTTCCGTTGCCGCCGGGCCCGTTGGACGTACCGCAACTGCGCAAACAGATGCCCAGATGCATGCAGAAATTCTGTCGTGGTCGCGTTCGCAAGGTCTCTTTGCAGGGCTCGCACTGGAAGGCGCAACACTACGCCAGGATCTGGATGACAACGCCAATCTCTATGGCAAGAAGATCGAAAATCGGCAGATCGTAAGCGGCGGGGTCCGGGCTCCGAAGTCGGCGATGAAGCTGATCACGCTTCTCAACAAGTACTCTGCGCGTGAGCACAAGGGTAAGTGAACCAAGTACAGCCGATCCTCCAATCAGAAAGAAAGCAAAGGTTAGACCAATGAATTTAACAAGCATGGGCGCGCTGCTGTTAGCATGCGGAGCGCTCGCGGCACAAGTGCCGCTGAATCAGAACGAAAATGCCGCCCGGATGGCAGCTGGAGAAAATCCGGTCTTCCGGGTCAATGTAACGGCTCGCACTGCCAAGGCAATGAGCTACCGGCATCGCGGCGGGGCAACCAAGATCGACTTCAAGGGAACTGAATTACTCCCCAAGTCGCACGGAGAAGCCAAAGTCGAAAGCAAGCAGGGCTATATTGAAATTGAAGTTGAGTTTCGGGAATTGCAGCCTGCAACGGCTTATGGTGCCGAATATCTCACTTATGTAATGTGGGCAATTACACCAGAAGGGCGCACTTCCAACCTCGGTGAAATTCTCCTGAACGGGACTAGTGCCAAGTTGAATGTAACCACCGAGTTACAAGTGTTCGGATTAGTTGTCACCGCCGAGCCGTACTATGCAGTCACGATGCCGAGCGATTTGATCGTCATGGAGAACGTGATACGCCCCGACACATTGGGCAAGATCGAAGAGATCGACGCCAAATATGAGCTTTTGCAGCGCGGGCAATATCTGAAGTTGTCCAATCCATTGATGTTGAATCCGAACAAGAAGCTTCCGCTGGAACTGTATGAGGCGAGGAATGCCGTGCAGATTGCAAAGTCGTTTGGAGCGGACCGCTTTGCTTCAGAGACTTTTGTGAAGGCCGAGAAGAGCCTTGCGGATGCTGAAGCCTATCAGGCCCGCAATGCCGGCAAGAAGCCAGTGACCATGACGGCGCGTGCCGCTGTGCAAACGGCCGAAGATGCACGGGCAATCGCGGTGAAGCGCCAGGAGGAAGCTTTGATTGCAGCGGATCGTCAACGGCTGTTGGATCGAGAGGCTCAGGCGGAAAACGGACGAATTGCCGCTCAGTCTGAGGCGGATCGCGTAAGCCGCGAAGCCGAGGCAGCGCGGCTCAGGGCGCAGGCCGAAGCGCAGCGTTTGATGCAGGAGAAAGCCGCACAGAATGCAGCCTCGATTGCAGAAGCTGAGCGGGTGAAGCTCGCCAATGATTCGCGTGCAGCTGCCGCTGCACTGGATGCGGATCGGGCGAGGCTCGAAAGCGAAGCGCGCCTAATGGCCGCCAAAAATGAGGCAGACCGCATCAAGATGGAAGCCGATTCGAGGCTCGCCGCGGCAGGTGCCGAAGCAGAGCGTCTGCGTCGCGAGAACGACGCGCAAAGAGCGGCCAATCAGGCTGCCCTTGATGAGGCAGCCAAGCAGCGGGCCAAGTTGGAAGCGGAAAAGGCAGAACTGCGAATTGATCTGCTGAAGCAGTTCAACCTGATTCTTCAAACACGCGACACCGCGCGTGGCCTGATCGTCAACATGTCGGATGTGTTGTTTGATACCGGCAAGTATGGTCTCCGGCCTGCGGCACGCGAAAAGCTGGCCAAGGTGGCTGGAATCATTTCCGGGCATCCGGGATTGAGACTCGACGTGGAAGGACACACCGATAGCGTTGGTGGCGATGAATATAACCAGAAGCTTTCGGAGAATCGAGGCATCTCTGTTCGTGACTATTTGACGCAGCAGGGAATGCAGGGTAGTGCGGTTACTACCAAGGGCTTTGGCGAGATGCAACCGATTGCCAGCAATGACAATGCGGCAGGTCGTCAGCAGAACCGGCGCGTGGAACTGGTTATTTCAGGCGAAGTAATTGGCACGAAAATTGGTACGCCGATCCCTTTGCGGTAGGTGTCAGATTTGTCGCTTGGGCGGGGGTTTGCTAGCAATCCCCCGCCCATTTTTCATTGCCAGGCTAGCCATCCAGTAGCCTGGATCCGATGACGAAATTCGGTCAGATGACCAAATACGGTCAGTAGCGGAGCGTTGCGTTGACCTGCGAAAACAGCACTATCCTATTGAAAATGCATGGATTGGCGCTCACAGCGCTTGGCCAATTGAATGCAGTTAAAAAGGAGTTGATTACGGGCCAAGCGGGCTTATTTGGGTTGACGGAGGAATGGGACATTTCAAAGAAAAAAGTAGGACCAGTGATTCTTAAGGGAGATGCTGGCGGTGTTGCCGATTCCGCAGCAGCGGATGCGCTGGCTCAGACCGCGCGGCTTGCGGCAATGTTGCTTAAGACGAGTGCGCTGCAAAACGCGATTTTGAAGAGCGCGAATTTCTCGAGCATTGCCACCGACGCGAGCGGTGTCATCCAGATCTTCAATGTTGGAGCGGAGCGGATGCTGGGTTATGCGCAGGCTGAGGTGGTGGATCAGATGAGCCCGGCCGATATTTCCGATCAGCAGGAGTTGATGGATCGGGCGGAGCACTTGAGCATTGAACTGGGAACACGGATTGCCGCTGGATTTGAAGCCCTGGTTTTTAAGGCTTCTCGTGGGATCGAAGATATTTATGAACTGACCTACATTCGGAAAGACGGGAGCCGTTTTCCAGCCGTGGTTTCAGTTACGGCTTTGCGGGGCGATGACGGAGGAATCATCGGTTACCTGTTGATCGGTACCGATAATACGATCCGCAAGGAGGCAGAGCGAGAGCTTAGGGCTTGTATAGAGCGGGCAAGATTTGCTGTCCAAATGACAGAGGTCGGAGTTTGGAGCCTGGATCTGGGGACCCTCGCAGCACATCGAACCAAAGCGCACGATCGTATTTTTGGCTACGACTCGCTGTTGCCGAACTGGAGCTACGAGAATTTTCTGGCGCATGTGCTGCCCGAAGATCGCGACCAGGTGAACCAGCAATTTCTGAAGGCCATGGCAGATGAGTCTGGATGGGATTTTGAATGCCGAATCCGCCGAGCGGATGGCGAAATGCGCTGGATCTGGTCGACGGGTGAACATCAATACGATGAGTCCGGAAAAGCGAAGCGGATGGCTGGAATCGTCCAGGATTTCACGGCTCGCAAAGAAGTGGAAGTTACGCTGCTGAAGACGGGCGCATTGCAGACTGCGATTTTCAACAGCGCCAATTTTTCGAGCATCGCGACAGACGAAAAAGGCGTAATTCAGCTCTTCAATGTTGGAGCGGAGCGGATGTTGGGCTATGAAGCGCTGGACGTGGTGGACAGGATCACGCCTGCTGACATTTCTGACCCCCAGGAATTGATCTCGCGTGCAGCGGCTCTGAGCGTGGAATTGTCCAGCCCGATTACGCCGGGCTTTGAGGCGCTGGTGTTCAAGGCTTCGCGCGGGATCGAAGACATTTATGAGCTGACTTACATTCGAAAGGATGGGAGCCGTTTTCCAGCGGTAGTTTCGGTTACAGCGCTGCGCGACGATGTGGGCGGGATCATTGGCTATCTTTTGATTGGCACTGACAATACGGCCCGCAAGGCGGCAGAAGACGCACTGCGTAAAGCTGGGGCTCTGCAGATTGCGATCTTTAACAGCGAGAATTTCTCGAGCATCGCGACCGATGCAAAGGGCGTAATTCAGATCTTTAACGTCGGCGCGGAGCGGATGCTGGGCTATGCGGCGATTGACGTGGTGAACAAGATTACGCCGGCCGATATCTCTGATCCGCAAGAAGTGATCGCGCGGGCAAAAGCGTTGAGCCTGCAGTTGTCTACCGCGATTACGCCTGGCTTTGAGGCGCTGGTGTTTAAGGCTTCGCGCGGGATCGAAGACATCTATGAGCTGACCTACATCCGCAAGGACGGGAGCCGTTTTCCGGCTGTGGTATCAGTTACGGCTTTGCGTGACGATCTTGGGGGAATCATTGGCTACTTACTCATCGGTACCGACAATACTGCGCGCAAAGCAGTAGAAGCCGAGCAACAGCTTCTAGATCAGCGACTGCGTGATCAGCAGTTCTACACGCGTTCGCTGATCGAATCGAACATTGACGCGCTGATCACTACCGATGCTCGCGGAATCATCACGGACGTGAACAAACAGACGGAGGCGCTTACCGGCTGTACTCGCGATGAACTGATTGGTGCACCGTTCAAGAATAACTTTACGGATCCGGACTATCCCGAGGCGGGGATCAAGCGAGTACTGGGGGAAGGTAAAGTCACCGATTATGAGTTGACTGTGCGCGCTCGGGACGGGAAGGAAACGGTAGTTTCTTACAACGCAACCACTTTTCATGATCGCGACCGCAAGCTGCAAGGAGTCTTTGCGGCGGCACGCGATGTCACGGATCGCAAGCGCTTTGAACTCAGACTGAAGGAGAACAACCTTCAGTTGGAAACTGCCAGCGCCGTTGCGGATAAGGCGAACCTTGCGAAATCAGACTTCTTATCCAGCATGAGCCATGAGCTTCGATCCCCGCTGAATGCGATTCTCGGCTTTGCTCAGCTCATCAATTCTGACAGTCCACCGCCTACTGCTGCGCAGGCGGCAAGTATTGGCCAAATTCTCCAGGCGGGCTGGTATCTGCTGGATCTGATCAACGAAATTCTCGACCTGGCGCAGATCGAATCGGGCAAGCTGGCGCTGTCTCTGGAACCCGTTTCTCTAGCGGAAGTAATGCTCGAATGTCACGCCATGATTGAACCGCAAGCGCTAAAGCGCGCCATCCGGATGACCTTTCCACATTCTGGAATTAACTACTATGTGACAGCCGACCGAACCAGGTTGAAACAGGTGCTGATCAACTTTCTTTCGAACGCGATCAAGTATAACCAGGCGAATGGGACGGTGGTGGTGGAATGTTCCGTGACTGTTGCATTGGGGACGGCACCGGAACGCATCCGCGTGAGCGTGAAGGACGTTGGTGCAGGTTTATCCCCGGAAAAAATGCTGCAACTGTTTCAGCCATTCAATCGACTCGGGCAAGAGCGAAGTACGGAAGAAGGCACAGGAATTGGCCTGGTGATGAGCAAGCGACTTGTGGAACTGATGGGCGGAGCGCTGGGTGTGGAAAGCAAGGTTGGATTTGGAAGTATCTTCTGGTTTGAGTTGAACTCGACGATTGAGTCAGTAGCGAGAGATATCACTTTGCTGCCCGACTTGGAAGAACATATGAAGATTCAGAACGCTGCGCAGCGCTTTACATTGTTGTATGTCGAGGACAATCCGGCGAATCTGCAGCTGGTGGAACAACTGATCGCGCGTCGTCCCGATATCCGTTTGATTTCGGCGAAAGATGCGGAACGGGGAATCGGACTTGCCCGAAGCCAGCGACCGGACCTGATTCTGATGGACATCAATCTTTCTGGCATCAGCGGGACAGAAGCCCTGGGAATATTGCGTGGAGACGATACAACCGCGCATATTCCAGTGGTTGCGCTGAGCGCGAATGCGATGCCACGCGACATTGAAAAAGGCCTGGAGGCAGGGTTTTTTCAGTATCTGACGAAACCCATCAAGCTCACCAAGCTGATGGATACGCTGGAAGCGGCACTCGCAGTTCGCAATGCTTCAGGTCGTGGGCTAAATGGTCGAACCCAGAAAGTAAATCCGGATGAAAAATCATGATTAGCTCCAGCGATATTCTGAACGCCAAAATTCTGGTAGTCGATGACAAAGCTGCCAATGTCGATTTGATCGAAGCGATGCTGCGGATTGCTGGCTATACTTCTGTCTTCTCGACGAACGAGCCGAGCGCGGTGTGTGTGCTTCACGGGAAGGAGCGTTACGACTTAATTCTGCTCGACCTCAATATGCCAGGCATGGACGGTTTTGAAGTGATGGACGGCCTGAAGACAATCGAAGCGGGTGGCTATCTGCCGGTGCTTGTGATTACGGCTCAGCCGGACCATAAGCAGCGGGCGCTTGAAGCAGGTGCCAAAGATTTTGTCAGTAAGCCGTTTGATCTGGCGGAGCTGCGAGCGCGGGTTCACAATATTTTGGAAGTGAGGCTGTTGCACCTCGAAGCGAAGAATCACAGCAAAGTGCTCGAGGAGACAGTGCGCGAGTTGGAGGCGAGCCGCGAGGTGGTGCGGCTTAAGATCGTAGAAGAGCGGAAGCATAACGAGCGGGAGTTGGCGATGGCGCAGGAAACGCAGAAGAGCCTGCTTCCTCGATCGTTGCCGCAATTCGAAAATTTTCGCATCCATGCCTTCAATCATGCGACGCAGAAGTTGCGCGGGAATTTTTATGATTTTCTGAGTTTGAATTCACAGGAATGGCTGGGCGTATTAGCGGATGTGTCGGGCAATGGAATGCCGGCGGCGTTGTTCAGCTCGATGGTGCTGGGTGCACTGAGTATGGAATTTCGTTCGGGAAAAGCGCTGCCAGAAGTATTGGCAAAAGTGAATCTGTTACTCTGCGAAAAATCGGTTGCTTCGCAGTTTGTCACAATGTTTCTTTTTCAGCTCAGTGCGGACGGGCAGGGGCATTTTGTTAGCGCCGGACATACTCCAGCTCATTTGTATCGTGCAGCGACGGGGAAGATCGAGGAGTTGGATGCTGATGCCTACATGTTGGGCATGTTTGAATTTGCCACCTATCGGCCGCGCAAGTTTCATCTGGATCCCGGCGACATTCTGGTGCTTCATACAGATGGGCTGACGAAATCGGAGAACGCGCGGCATGAACTGTTTGGCGAAGAACGACTGCGCGAAGTGATCGAGCGAGACGCGCCTTCGGGCGGAGAAGCGATCAAGCGTGGTCTGCTCGAAGCGATTCAGGATTTTACGCTGGGCAAGGTGCAAGAGGACGACATCACGTTTGTGCTGGTTGAGAAGACCCAATAGACGGGCATTGAGTGGTGCTTTCGCTACTCGATGTCGAGGGGGTTATTGAAGAGCACTGTCAGTTTGATGGAGCCGTGTCCGTTCTGCGGGAAGTTGGGGTCCAGTTTGTTGCCTGGGTCGAGCGAGGATGCGGTATCTTCTGGCGGGAACAAGACCAGCGAATTGAGGAATGCGATTAGCTCGCCTCGATCTAATGAGCGCAGCGCGGCGAAGCGATTGCGCTCCGATTGCGCCTCTCCACCGTGGCGAAGAATTACTTCTTCGAGCGAGATGCTGCGGCCGTCATGTCCGTAAGGGCCGGTTGAACCGACACCCCAAAGCGGAGTTGTCAGGAACTGCTTCTGGGTTGTGCCGTCGTAATTGCGTTCGTAGAAGTTAGGGCCGAGGTCGTGACGCTTGAAATCGGCGAAAATATTGTTCACTTCGAAGGAGCCTGCCTTGGGGAGTTTGCGATCCGGGAAGCCGCTGGTGTCGTGTACGGTGTTGAATAGCGGAGTCGTGGTGGCGAAGAGCTGATTGAAGATACCTTTGAGGGGATCGTAAACAGTTTCGAGGTCTGCCACGCGGCGGTCGCGATCGATCTTCAACTGCTCGACGTGGCAGCTTGTGCAACCGATGCGCTGGAATGTGCGGAGGCCATTTTCAGCGTCGTCGCTGTCACGGTCGTGGTCATTTCGCTTGTTGTAGGTTCCGGCCTTGAAGTAGTTGAGCAGATAGAACTCCATATAATCGACGAGCGAAACGGGGACTTCGTTTTTGACGCCGTCGCCATCCGGGTCGGCGTTGGGATCGTTGGTAGGCGGAGCTTCGAGAGCATCGAGTGCGCCATTGAGGACCATGCCAGAAGGGGTGGTGAAGGTTGCGCCGGCGACGGCCGCGGTGAGTTCCGGATCGACTGACTGTAAACCCATTTCGTTCTGGAAAGCTCCTACGATGAACTCACGGATTGAGATGGTTCCGCCATGGGCGAAGAAGGGACGGACCCGGAGGTCGGGATTGACGCCTTCGACTCGAGAGGTGTCAAAAGTGCCATTGGGGTTGGCCGTGATGGAGCCATAGCGAATTCCTTTGCTTACCAGGGGCAGAGTGACTGGCGCGTTGCGGGTCTTTGCAAGCGTACGGGCCGAGGTGCGGATCTGGCGGAGAGTGGTGGTGATCTCGTCGGCCAACATTTCTTTCAGCCCGAGTCCAAAAAGGTGTGGAGCGTCTCGGCTGTCCGGGCGCGTCACGACATCTCCACCGAAGCCAGCCGAGCCGCGCGGACGGCCATGGCAAGAGGCGCAACTGTCGGCCAGGCCGGCTCCGATGGCCAGATTGGTGTTGATGTTGCCGTGGCCATCGCCCACTGCGGCTCCCTGGCCCTGAGCGCGGGTGAATTTTCGCTGGAAGAGCTGGCGACCGCGACGAATGGAACGGAAAGGATCGCGGGCAATGTTGACGGCCGAAGAGTCAGGCGTGTTGATGTCTCCACGGCCAGCGCCAATTTGCTGGCTGAGCGATTTCGAAATGCCGGCGTTGATGGCATTGGGTGCGGTGGTGCGGTCTATCAATTGGGCAACAGCGATGTAAGAAGCACAGCACAGCACGCCAGCAAGAACAGTAAATTGTTTGGACATCCAGGTTCCCTCCTAGTGGATCAGCGGTTGGCCATTTTGCATGGTCACCTTGGATAGAATATGGCCTTGGCATTAGTTTGCCTAATAAAATTGTTTGCCCTCAGTACTTTTTTCGACTTTCCTCAGCAACGCTACTAGGGACGAGATGATTCTTCGCAATGCAATGGAAGCGTACTTGGTAGAGTTAGTACCGATGCAGGAATGTTCGTAGTTTGTCAATCTGTCCGGTTTAATTCACACGTGATCTGTCCGGTTTAGTCCACTGCCCCTTGTTTGCCGCGTCGGCTTCCCGACGGGGGCTTTCTTGTATTAGCCTTCCTCGTTCGTGAGAGAGAAAGAGGAATCGTCGGAACTGTGGGAAAGTGGGAATCCCTGCGAGGGATTTCCGAGGGGCGGTGGGAACGGTGGGAAACCTGCCTTTGGTTTTCCACGGTTTCCATGGGCCCGCCTTTTCCACAGCTCTCGGCTTTCACTCTCTGCTGGTTGGCGTTGAAGCGACCCACCACATGCGGCCCAAAACGGATCGATACATCGCCGTTCAAGTGCTGATGGATGGTCACCGTGCATCCAGCCAGTGAACTGCGGAAGCGGCTCTTTTCCAATTGCCAGTGTTGATCGGCAATGGCCACTGTGTTGTCTTTGGCTACGACGCGTTCGGTTTGCACGCTGAAGATCCAGTTCAGGTCCGCTCGCGCTGTTTTGCGAAACGCCGTGCCCTTTTCCCGGGCCGGGGCAGTGAACTTTCCGTTGAACTCGCTGATGTAGCGTTCGCGCAGAAACGCGTTAGCGGCCTCTACCGTTGTGATTCCAGCCAAGCGCAACTCCTGCGGCAAACGTCCTTGCCAAGTGCCAAAGCTGCGTTCACTACGCCCGCGTGCTTGCGGAGAATAGGCCGGAATCATCTGCACACTCAACTCCTTCATCGCCCGGCCCACCTGCGTCAGCCTGTGTTTATCCACCTTTTCTCCTGCTTTCGGCGTCACAAAGAAGTGGCTGCCGCGATCGCTGTAGAGCGCGCAAAACAAGCCTTGCCGCTCGATCACCTCGCGCAAGCCCGCCATCACCGTCCGCGTCGATTCCTCTTCCACCAACTGGGCATAATAGATCTCGCTGGTGGCGTCATCCAGGATCACGATCAGGTCGTGCCATCGTTCGTCGTTCAACCACTGGTGCTTGCTCCCATCGATGTGCAACAACATCCCCGGCAGTGGACGCCGCTCCCGCCGTCGGCGATGCTTGCCGCGCTTGCGTCCGCGCGTCACCAGTCCCGCTCCTTGCAATGCTTTCTGCACGAACGTGTAGCTCAGCTTGATCTCATGCTTCTCGGCCAGCTTTTCGTGAAAGTGCCTCATGTTCAGATCGAAGTACTCTTCCCGATACAAGCGCAACACTTCTTCCACCCGGGCCACTGGTACGCGCTTGTCGCTTGGCTTGGCGTGGCGCCGATCCACCAAGCCCGAATAGCCACCGGTTTCCAAGCGCTCCCGCCATCGCCTCATGGTGCGGTCCGTCACCCCGATGATCTCGGCCGCCTCCCACCAGGTGATTTTCTTCGCCATTGCTTTCAACAGCACGTCATGCATCTTCATCATTCGCTCCGTTTCCGCCGCGGAGTATTGCTTTGAGGTTTCCAACCACAAGCTTCCCCCGCCGCTTTTTCAAAGCGGACAGTTCATGTGTGAATTCGACCGGACAGATCACATACTAGCGACATAGTACCGATGCAGGAATTGACAGGGGAACGGATGCAGTGTATGGAAGTGTGGAGCGGGAGCCAACTTACAGCGCAGGGTGTGGCGTTTGGCGGGTTGGATGTATGGGTGACCAGTAGGCCCCACGGTGGTGCGCACGAAGGCGGGGACGTTTACTACGCCTCCAGTTGTGCGACCGGACGGATTAGCCGGATTTTGCTGGCAGATGTTGCAGGTCACGGCGATCCGGTGGCGGAGACGGCGACGGGGCTACGGACGCTGATGCGGAAGTTTGTGAACCGACTGGACCAAACCGAATTTGTGCGGCTGCTGAATCAGCAATTTGGGACGCTGCCTGCAGAAGGAGCCTATGCAACGGCGGTGGTGTCGACTTACTTTGCGCCCAGCCGGCGCTTTTCCGTCTGCAACGCCGGGCACCCCCGGCCTTTGTGGTTTCGAGCCAAGGAGCAGACCTGGGAGTTGCTGGGGCATGAGGGGGTGAGCGAGCGGCCGGGGCCCAGCAACATTCCGCTCGGCTTGTTGTCGATGTCGGATTATGACAAGTTTGATGTGGAACTGATGACTGGTGATTGTGTCGTAAAGTATTCTGATGCGCTGATCGAATGTTGCGCGGCGACGGGAGAGATGTTGGGGGAATATGGGGTGTTGCGGATTGTACGAGAGCTGGCGGAAGCAGATCCGCAGCGCTTGTCAGAACGCTTACTGGCCGAGATCGAGGCGCGTTATCCCAAGGGACTTTCGGCGGATGATGTCACGGTGATGGTAGTGCGAGCGAGCGGGGTAGAAGCAGAAGTCAACTGGTGGAGCAGGGTGAAGGCGGGGGGACGATTTGTGCTCACACTGGGGAAGGGCGGCACGATACCCTGGCCCGAGTGGAGTGTGGCTACAGTTGGCGGATTCTTTATCCCGACTCTGGGGAGAAGGCATCGTGCAAAACGGAGTTGACACGGGTTAGCGGAGGCCGGTGGTGTGGAGGAGCGGGGCGAGATATTGGTAGGACTTGCGCGCGGCTTCGACTGCGTTGTATCCGGCCTGGGTATGGAGTTGTCTGGTGATCTCCACAAGCATACAGCCGTTGTAGTGCTTGGCCTTTAGTAAGTTGAAGTATTTGCGGTAATCTGTGGTGCCATAGCCGGGCAGGAGGAATTGCGGCTTGCCGTCCTTGAGGCGGCCATCTTTTACGGTGATGAAGGATGATCGAGGCAAGAGAGTGGAAAGTGTGGCTTCGAGATCGAGGCCGAGCAACTGGAAATGGCTGTAGTCGTAGATGCCGCTGAGTGCAGGGCTGTGGACTTGGTCGAGCAGCCAGATGAGTTTTTCAGGTGTGTCGGAGGCGCTCCCGATGTGGGACTTCACCGCAAGTTTAATGTTGCTTTCTTGTGCGACGCGAGCCCAGTCGGCGAGCCGGCTCGCCATCTTTGCTTTCTCCAGTTCCCATTCACCTGGTGTTCCACCGAGTACGGATTGCAGTACTGGAGGCTGCTTGGGTGAGAGGTCGTGCGCGAGGGTGGCGGCGGCGCGAATGCGGTCGAGAGTTTGTGCGTGGTCGGCGTCGGACTTGAGCAGGTTGAAGTTTTCGAGCATCGAGGTGATGGGCAGGGGTTGCTCGCGGATGCGCCGACGTGCGGCCGCGTCGAGCTTTGCCGGTTCGCTGGGCCATCCTTGCATCAGGCAGAGTTCAGCGCCGTCGTAGCCGATCTCGCGCATGATCGTGAGGGCCTGGTCGACGCTGAGGGATTGCATCCCGTAAGTTCCGATTGAAAGTTGGACGGGTTTGGCTTTGGCGGATAGGGCCGATGCGGTTGCCAGTGAGAGGAAGTTGCGGCGTTTCACGGCTGATCTGCTGCTGCGAGCATGAGCATGAACTCGCGCATGAAGAGGTGGTTGTCGTGCCAGGTACGGCCACTAACGAGATTGCCGTCGCGGACGCAGCCTTCGTTGACGAAGAGGCCTCCTGAGACGGTGACGTCGAGGGCGCACTTGGCTACTGTGGCTACTCGCTTGCCGCAGATTACGTCAGCGGCGGCGATGATTTCGACGCCGTGGCAGACGCTGGCCACGGGCTTATTGGTGTTGAAGAAATGGCGGGTGAGGGCGAGGAGGTGCTGGTCGTAACGGAGGTATTCGGGGGCGCGACCACCGGTAATGAAGAGGCCGATGTACTCTTCGGGCTTGACGTCGGCGAAGGCGATGTCAGCGGCAAGGTGGTAGCTGGGGCCTTCGCGAGTGATGTCCCAGCCGGGCGGGATCTCGTGCATCACCAAGTGATAGCGGCGGGCCTGGGGTCCGGCGACTACGACTTCGTAGCCGGCTTCTTTCAGGCGGTAAAAGGGATAGAGAGTGTCCATCGCTTCGGCGGCGTCGCCGATGACAATCAGAACTTTGGCTGGCATTTGTTGTGAGGCTGGCTCCTGATTCGTTTCGTTTGGTTGCCTGGGGCTGTTGCTTGGGGCTGGGAGCGCCATGCTTTTGGCAAGGCTATCATGTTCGGCGCATACGTTTCAGTCACTGCATTTATGGGAAATGGGATGGGGTGGAGAAGCTCGCTCAAGAGTGCAGCAGGTAGTTGATACCATTGGGAAGGTAGGAGGAACAATGACCATCACCTTGCCACTTCAGCCGCAAGAAGAAGCGACACTTCTTGCTGTAGCCCGAGCCAAGGGCATGTCAGCAAATGCTCTTGTCCACGAAGCGATACTTGCGGAAGCACCCATCGACGCAGGCGAGAAGAAAGAAGCTACCCTTTCGGTTCGCGGTATTTTATCGAAGTACGGGCCTGCACCCTCGGCAGTCGAGATCGATCAAAACCGAGTCGAAATGTTTGCGAATTTTCCACGCGAAGATTTCTAATGCTCACGGCCATCGCTAACACGCACGCCGCGATTTGGTATCATTTCCCGATCCTCGACTTGGGCGAGCAGCCTCCGATTTCATTGAGGCAACGATTGAGAAAGGCGACCCCATTGGTATTTCGGCAATCAGCCTTGCAGAGATGATTTACCTGATCGAGAGGCATAGAATCCCTGCCAACGCTTTGACTGACCTACTCGGCGTCATTGCCGATCCGAAAAATGTACTCCGTGAAGTTCAACTGGACTCCCGGATCGTCAACAAGATGGCCGAAGTTTCGCGGGAAGATATTCCGGATTTTCCAGATCGCATTATTGCTGCGACAGATCTTTACTTCAACGTGCCAGTCCTCAGTCGCGATGGTTGAATTCGTTCTTCAAGCATTCAATCAGTATGGTGAGCAGAAACCTGCGATCTGCTCGCGCGATTGGTATCTGTTGAGCCAAGTTAGTTCTTGGCGGCGGATACTTTAATGATGGAACTGATTGTCAGCGAATCGGAGGAGAGGCTCAGTGTGAAGAGCTTTCTGACGCTGCGGCTGGCGGGGTTGAGCCAGATGTATTTGCGGGGGCGGGTTTATCAGGGCTTGTGTAGCGTGGATGGCGTTGTGGTTGAGAATTGGGGTCGGAAGCTGCGTGCGGGGCAGGTTGTGTTGATTTACGTCGACCTTGAGGCGGCTACGGCACGGCGTCCGGAAGAGATTCGCCTGGAGATTTTGTTTGAGGATGAGGGGATGCTGGTTGTGAATAAGGCGGTGGGGATGCTGGTGCATCCGACCATGCATGTGAAGTCCGGGACGCTTGCGAATGCACTTGCCTGGTACCTGAAGGGAGGCCGCTTCTGGTTTCCACATCGGCTTGATCGAGAGACGAGTGGCGTGCTTGTGGTGGCCAAGACTGAAGCTGCTTTGCGGCTGATTACCAAGGCTTGGACTGCAGGGCGGGTGAAGAAGGAATACGTTGCATTGGTGGAAGGAGTTGTTGCTGCGGATGAGATGTGGATTGATGCGCCGATTGGGCGGGATGCTGCGGCGAAACCGGCTTGGGGAGTGAGGGTGGAAGGGAAGCAGGCTTTGTCGCGATTGTGGGTGCGGGAACGATTTGCGAGGCATACGCTGGTGGGGCTGGAGCCGGTGACGGGACGGACGAATCAGTTGCGGATTCATTGCGCACATATTGGGCATCCGATTGTTGGGGATACGCTTTATGGATCGGGAGAAGCGGGGCGGCTTTACTTACACGCCCGGAGACTGGAGAGCCGCGCGGGCGGCACGAACGATGCCGGCAGCGTGGGCGCCGGACTTGCCGAGGGCGGTGATGTGGCCCATTTTGCGACCGGGACGGGCTTCGTCCTTGCCGTAGAGGTGGAGCCGGATTTCGGGGAACTGGAGTAGGGCAGACCAGTTGGGAGTGGCGGGTTCCCATAGGTCGCCGAGGAGGTTGGCCATTGCGGCAGGGGACTGAAAGCTGGTGTCGCCGAGGGGCAAGCCGCAGACGGCGCGGAGTTGTTGTTCGAACTGGCTGGTGGTTACGGCGTCGATAGTGAGGTGGCCGGAATTGTGGGGGCGGGGAGCGATCTCATTCACAACGAGAGAGCCGTCGTGGTTGAGGAAAAATTCTACGCACGAGGTTCCGATGATGTCGAGTTTTTCGAAGATGCCGCTGGTGATTTCAATGGCGTCTTTGAAGGCTTTGGTGGGGAGGATGGCCGGGGCGGTGGTTATGTCGAGGATGTGGTTGGCGTGGGTGTTGTCGAAGACGCCGTAATGAACGACAGTGCCGTCGAGGCCGCGGGCAGCAACGACAGAGACTTCGCGCTCGAAGGGCACAAAGGCTTCGAGTACGCAGGGCTGCTGGTCGAGCTGTTGCCATGCGGTTATGAGTTCTTGCTGGTTCGTGACTTTGAACTGGCCTTTGCCGTCGTAGCCGAAGCCGGCGGTTTTGAGGATGGCGGGGAAGGGAAAATCAGTGGGGAGCGCATCGGTGATGGCGACGAAATTTGTGACGGGGAAGGCGTTGGTCTTCAGGAAGGTTTTCTCGCGCAGACGGTGTTGGGTGGTGTGCAAGGCCTGCGGGCCGGGACGGAGGGGAGTGATTTTTTCGGCGGCGAGGGCAGCGTCGATCGGGATGTTTTCGAATTCAAGGGTGACGACGTCGACCTTTTTTGCGAAGGCGGCGATGGCGTCGAGGTCGTCGTAATCACCAACGATTTCCTTGTCGGCGATTTGACCGGCGGGCGATTTTTTGTCGGGTGAGAAAACGTGGATGTGATAGCCGAGACGGCGAGCAGCGAGGGCGAACATGCGACCGAGCTGGCCGCTGCCAAGGATGCCTAGAGTGGCTCCGGGTAGAACGGGTTTCATGGGAGGATTTCGCGGCGGACTTTCGCAGTTTGCTCTTCGCGGAAGGCGCGGAGTTTGGAACGGAGTTCGGGATCGTGATTGGCGAGGATCGCGACCGCGAGCAGTGCGGCGTTGATCGCGCCAGCGCGACCGATGGAGAGAGTGCCGACGGGAATGCCGCCGGGCATCTGAACGATGGAGTAGAGCGAATCGAGACCTTTGAGGGCGTGCGATTCGACGGGGACACCGAGGACCGGAACGAGTGTGTGGGCAGCGACCATGCCGGGCAGATGAGCGGCTCCGCCTGCGCCGGCGATGATGACTTCGATGCCGCGCTCTTCGGCTTCGCGCGCGTAGGCAGACATGTATTCGGGAGTGCGGTGTGCGCTGACGACGCGGCATTCGTGAGCGACGCCGAAGAAGTTCAGCATGTCAGCGGTGTGACGCATGGTTTCCCAGTCGGACTTGGAGCCCATGATGACAGCGATGCGAGGGGGTGCTGTGGACATTGTTATCGGGATTTTTTGGTGAACCTTCAGCGTACTATAGACGCACGTTGGTTCGACATCTGATTTTTGTTGCGATATGGATGGTGGGTTTTGTGTGGTCGGCGATTGGGTCGAAGGATTACTTCACGTGGTTTCTCGAAGTGGTACCGGCGATTGTGGGGCTGGGCGTGCTGGTGTACAGCTACCGGCGGTTTCGATTGACCGATCTTGTCTATGTACTGATCCTGATTCATTGCCTGATTTTGATGGTGGGTGGGCATTACACGTATGCGGAAGTGCCGATTGGTTTTTGGGTTCGGGATGCGCTGAGGCTTACGCGGAATCACTATGACCGGCTGGGACATTTTGCGCAGGGCTTTGTGCCGGCGATGGTGGCGCGGGAGATTTTTGTGCGGCGCGGGGTAGTGAATGGTACGGTGTGGCTTTATGTGCTGGTGGTGTGTTTTTGCCTGTCGTTTAGTGCGTTTTATGAATTGATTGAGTGGTGGACGGCGGTGAGCACGGGGGAGGCGGCGACCGCATTTCTGGGGACGCAGGGAGATGTGTGGGATACGCAGTGGGATATGTTTATGGCACTGGTGGGGGCCAATGTGGCACTGCTGACGCTGGGGCGGTGGCATGACCGGTTGCTGCGGGAGCTACCGTGAGGAGCGCTTGCGTGGACGCCCGGCGGCGAGAGCAGGACGTTCCATTGTGTCGATCTGACTCTGTCTTGCGGTGAGGTTGGGGCGGACTCTTTTTTCGGGCGATTCGAGTGGTACCAGGAACGATAGGGCAGCTTTCATTGCTGTCATTGCTGGATCTTTTGCGAGGTCGTCCAGGGTGGATGGCTCTGGAATGAGTTGTTTGTCTTCTAACAATCCTTCGACGTGCATGCTGAGGGCTTCGCTTGCGAGTTGGCGCGCTTCTTCCAGAGTTTTACCAGCAGTAATACAACCGGGGAAGTCCGGGAAACTGACTCCGAAATCGGAGTTGCAGTCTTTGTGCAAGTAGGCGATGTAATGCATGGGTTGCTGTTTTAAGTTACTACACGCGCTATGCACGCTGGTGCTTTGACCCGCCAAGACCGGCTCCCTAATGGTCGCGGTTCGGTATCACGAAGGCAGATTCATGCACACTGGTGCTTCAATCGCCAAGACCGGCTCCCTTATAGTTGTCACGAAGGGAAAATAAGAAGGAAGGAATTTCCACAGTCGTCGTAAACGGTGGCTGTGGAAAACGCTCGTGAGCCTTGGCGGAAAGTTCGTCATAGTGGAACGAGCAGGCACCCCGCTGCTACGAAT
>JANXLY010000116.1 GCA_025354885.1 Acidobacteriota bacterium
GAAAAAAACAGGCGCTGGCGGGCTTGCCTGATGTCTTTGGAAACGGCCGTGAGCAGCTGCGCGAACAGGCGGACGCGGAAAAAGACGAACTGTTGTCGGGCCTCAGACATTGGCAACGTGAAACCATAGTCGAGCAGGTCCGTGTATTCGTCCTCGATGCGGTTGCCGATTGTCATTCTTTCATTCCCAGCCGTTTAGCGCAGCATAAATGTCCTTTCCTTTATGTCGGGATCTATACCAAGTGACCTGGGCGGGGTGAACTGTTCCCCTGCCGCAGGATCGCTGATCGAACGGTTTCTTGAGCTCTGTCTTGGCCAGTCCAAACGTGGCCAGTAGGGTCTACTGATTCACATCGATGACAACCCGGCCACGGGTCTGACCGGCAAGAATGCGCTCGCCTACTGCTTTGTAATCTTCCAGCGGTTGGACTTCAATCATGCTGTCGAGCAGAGCCATCGGCAGATCCTGGCTCAGACGCTGCCAGATCTCCCGGCGTCGCTGATTGGGCACGCGCACTGAATCAATCCCCAACAGATTCACACCCCGCAGGATAAAAGGGAACACCGTAGTGTTCAGCGCAGGTCCGCCAGCCAATCCGCACGCCGCCACACTTCCTTCCCCGGCCAGTGAACGAATCACCGCTGCCAGCGTTTCGGCACCAACGCTATCCACCGCACCCGCCCAGCGTTCCGCTTCCATCGGCTTCTTCGTGGGCGCGGTCAGCGCGGCACGATCAATGATCGCGCTCGCCCCGAGTGCCGTCAGGTAGTCCGCCAGTTCAGCGCGGCCGGTAGATGCAGCAACCTTGTAACCAAGCTTTGCCAGAATCGCCACGGCCACACTGCCCACGCCGCCGCCCGCACCGGTCACAATCACTTCCTTACCGCCCGGCTTCAGGCCGTGCTGTTCGAGTGCCATCACGCATTGCATGGCAGTGACGCCGGCGGTTCCCACTCCCATAGCCTGTTTGAGCGAAATCCCCTTCGGCAGAGGAACAACAAATTTGGCATCAAGGCGCGTCAGTTGCGCATAGCCTCCCCACATGGTTTCAGAAGTTCCGCAACCGGTGACCACAACTTCATCACCGGGCTGAAACTCCGTCGAGGCAGATTCTTCCACCACACCCGCAAGATCAACCCCTGGCACCATCGGCCATTTGCGCACCACGCCCGGCTTGCCCGTCACGGCCAAACCATCTTTATAGTTCAGGCTGGAGAACGCAACACGGATCAGAACCTCACCCGCCGGGAACGCATCAGCCGTGAGTTGCTGAATGCCTGCGGAAAATCCATTGACATCCTGATTGAGGACGAGTGCTTTGTAGGTTGACATCTCGTTTATTGTAAATGCATGGGAACTGAACTACATCATTTCGTGAACGGCGCGGAGGTTGCGGGCAAGTCAGGGCGATTCGGCGATGTTTTTGATCCGGCCACAGGCATGGTTACGAAGCGGGTCCCCTTCGCCACCACGGAAGAGATCAACAGCGCGGTGGAAGCTGCTGCGGCGGCGTTCCCGGCCTGGTCCGCCCAGCCACCTTTGCGCCGGGCCCGCGTGATGTTTCGCTTTCTGGAATTGCTGGAGCGCGACAAAGACGCCTTCGCCGCCATGCTGACCTCAGAGCATGGCAAAGTATTTTCCGATGCGAAGGGCGAAGTGCAGCGCGGCAGTGAAATTGTAGAGTTCGCAACGGGTATTCCTCAATTGCTGAAAGGCGAGTACACGGAGGAAGTGGGCACGGGCGTAGACAGCTATTCAGTTCGACAGCCGCTGGGTGTTGTGGCGGGGATCACGCCTTTCAACTTCCCTGCGATGGTGCCGATGTGGATGTTTCCCATCGCTCTGGCGTGCGGCAACACCTTTATTTTGAAGCCCAGCGAAAAAGATCCGTCGTTGCCGCTCATGATCGCCAAACTGCTCAAAGAAGCTGGCCTGCCGGACGGTGTTTTCAATGTGGTCAACGGTGACAAGGTCGCAGTGGATGCCCTGCTTGCGCACCAGGCGATTCAAGCCATCAGCTTTGTAGGGTCCACTCCCGTTGCCGAGTACGTCTATACGCGGGGCACCGCCACGGGCAAGCGCGTGCAGGCGCTGGGCGGAGCCAAGAACCATCTGGTGGTGATGCCGGACGCTGATCTTGACCAGACAGTAGATGCGCTCATCGGCAGCGCCTACGGTTCGGCTGGCGAGCGCTGCATGGCCATCTCGGTGGCTGTGGCGGTAGGCGATAAAGTTGCCGACGAACTGATCAAGCGGCTCATGGTGAAAATCGAAACGCTCAAGCTTTCAGGCGGTATGGAGCCGGGCGCAGAGATGGGTCCTCTGGTCACCGGGGCGCACCTCGAAAAGGTCAGGGGCTATCTCGATATCGGCGTCGCTGAAGGCGCGAAGCTTCTGGCCGACGGGCGCGGACGCAAAGTGGATGGCAACGGGTTCTTTCTGGGGCCGTGTCTGTTTGATCAGGTCACGCCCGGAATGCGCATCTACCGAGAGGAAATATTCGGACCGGTGCTGGCGGTGGTTCGGGTGCCGGATTTCAACGCAGCCCTGCAACTGGTGAACGAGCATGAATTCGGCAACGGCACATCTATCTTTACCCGCGATGGCGATTCCGCACGGGCTTTTGCAACAGGCGTGAAGGTGGGTATGGTGGGCATCAACATCCCCATTCCCGTACCGATGGCATTCCATTCGTTTGGCGGCTGGAAGCGGTCACTGTTCGGAGATCACTACGTCCACGGGCCGGAAGGCGTGCGTTTCTACACGCGGCTGAAGACCATTACAGCCCGCTGGCCGGCCGGAATCCGGCAGGGTGCGGACTTCCACATGCCTGTCTTGGGCTAAGCAAAATTCAATTAACGACCCGGGGAAGGAGTTGCAGGTACTTCAGACGGTCGCTGAACATCTTTCAGGTCAAGAGTATTCACGCCGACCATAATCTTCGCGTAGGCACGGGTGATTGCCTGGAGGCCGGTCCAGGGCACCGTTTCTGCGGTCTCCTGATCGGAGTGGAAGAAGTGGTTGTAGTCGGACGCCTGCACACCCGGAACATGCTGCCATAAGCGACTCATCTCGCCGCCGGGTGCCGCCTGTTCGGGGTTCGCATAGGTAGCGACGCCGAAGTCATGAAAGGCTTTGACAGCAATAGCCTGGAGCTTGGGGCGGCTGGGTCCGCCTGCGTACCAGAGCATTGCAGTTGAGGTGTTCGCCATGCGGATATCTTCACCAAACAAGTAAGTCTGGATGGTGGCCGTGTGCTCGCAGTTAATCAGCAGAGCCGATTTCGCAAATACTTCATCCTTGTGATCGAGCAGCCAGGTGCCGCTGGCATTGCCACCGTTGTGATGGCCACTGGTGCCCGCGAAGACGATGGTCCGGCGGCGTTGTGCCTTGGGAACTTTGGCAAAATATTCCGCCAGCCCCACCATCGTGGCCACGCCGGAAGCGTTGTCTGAGCCGGATTCAAACCAGCCGTCACGGTGGGCAATGATGTTGATGGTTTCGTCGGTCACGCCGGGCAGAGTTCCCCAGACCGTCCCCGTCTTCATACCCGGCGTCATCTTGATATCGAGCTTGATTTTCACGCGTGCGGAACCCTTGCCGATCAGGTCGCGAATCGCATAGCCATCGTCCATTCCCATGGAAAATGTGGGGATATTTGTACGCGTGGGATAGAGTTGCGTGCGGATGTTGCCGGGTAGCGCAACAATATTGAAGACTGCGGCGGCCCCACGTTCCTCTGCCATCCGCAAACCTCCTTCAAGAACTCCCGTGTTGCGCCAGGAACCGGGCAAGGGCATGGAGAAGATGAAGACGGCTTTGCCCTTGACGTCGCGCCCGGCGAAATCAGTGGCGCTGCCGGTGCCGAGATAAACCGCTTCCAGGTCGAGCCCCTCGGCGGGTGTGCCCTTGGTTTGATATGCGGGCTGAGCCGTTATGGCATGAATCGTCTTGCCTCCGCCGGTTGCTGAAACGTCCCATGATTGCGGCATCCACTGGTCGGGCAAATCGAATGACTGGATGTGCACATCCGCCAGGCCGAATTGCTTGAACTTGTCGAGCATCCATTGTGCGGTATCCGAATCGGCGGAGGTGCCAATGATTCGGCCCCAGAATTGGGGATGCCCCTGATCCCTGTACTTGCGCGAGATGGCGGTCAAATCGGCAACATAACCATTCAGGCGTTTACCCTCAATTGCGCCGTAGGCTTTGTCCTGCGCCTGGAGTGGCCATTCCAGAAAAGCATCGTCGAGTTTATAGAGGGCTGGGGCGGGGATTTGGGCGCCTGGACGTGGCGCGTTTTGAGCAAGAGCAGAACTGGCCAAGACCAGTGCAGCAGGCAGCAGGAATGAGCTGGTGATTCGCATGGGGTGTTCGGTAAACGCTATCGAAGAAGCAAAGGGATGTCAAGCTGCCCGCCAGGCTGTGCGTTACCGTGTAGTCATGCGATTTCTTAGCGCATTGTGCGTTCTAACCGTGTGTCTCATCATGGGACAGTCTGGCTCGAAAGCCGCCGTGGCGGACTCAGCGGCAAACGGTTTCACGGTCAAAATTTCGGTACCGATTCAGGCTGCAGTCCCCGAAGTCTATCGCCGATTCATACACGATGTGGGCGACTGGTGGAATTCAGCCCATACGTTCTCCGGCAGTTCCCACAACCTCAGTATCGAAGAGAAAGCGATGGGATGTTTTTGCGAAAAGCTGCCCAAACAGGGCGGATCTGTGCGTCATATGGAGGTGGTTTACGTGGCTCCCGGGGAACGAATCGTGATGACGGGCGGCCTGGGCCCGATGCAACCCCTCGCGGTGACCGGCAATTTGACAATTCAATTGGTGCCGGCGAACGGCGGGACGCGAGTGGATATCGTTTATGCGGTGACCGGCTATCTGGCTGCGGGTATGAACAGCTGGGCCGCGCCTGTGGATGGAATGCTGACCGAACAGTTCACACGGCTCAAGAACCTGATTGAACGCGGTGCGCCGGACAAGAATGAAGTCCCCGCGAAGTAGCGGCCAGACTCCTGCGATGCGGACGGAATTCCGAAAAGCCCTGATGCCTGGGGAACTCCGCAGCCTCTGCACATTCGACCGCAAGGTGTTCCCTTCTGATCATTTTTCACCTGCGGACTGGCGCGGTTATGAAGCCTGGTGGCTGGTGGTCAATCAGCGCAAGATTGGTTGCTGCGCGTTCGAAACACAGGATGACGGGTGTTTGTATATCAGTACTACAGGGATTCTGCCGTCGTTTCAGCGGCGCGGCTATGGCCGTTTGATGAAAACCTGGCAACTCATTTATGCGCGGGAGAGCGGGTTCCGATGCATCGAAACGCACACGCGCAAGAGCAACGTGGCCATGATTGCGCTCAACAGGGAATTCGGTTTTCAGGTGAGCAGAACGGAACGCGGCTACTACGAAGACCCGCGGGAATCAGCCGTGGTCATGAGACTTGAACTTCAGCGCCCAACCGGATAGCAGCCGAGTACCCGCAGCGTGTCCGCCAGTTCTGCGAGATGCCCGAGGGCATTCTTCGAAACCTTGTCGTCCACGTGGCCCAAAAAATCGAGATAAAAAAGGTACTCCCAGGGCTTGCCCCGCAAAGGTCGCGATTCGATCTTCGTAAGACTCAGATCCCGCAGGGCAAAAGCGCTCAGTGACCGAAACAGTGCGCCGGGGGTGTTCTTCGTAGTGAATACCAGGGTGGTCTTATAGGGAACTGCCAGGTCCTGTTTGGGATACTTCGCGCCGCGCTTCGGTTTTTCGAGCAGAAAAAAACGAGTGTAGTTTTCCCTGTCATCTTCAATCGACTTGAGCAGAATCCGGCCACCGTAAATCCGGGCAGCATCGGCGGAAGCAATGGCGGCAGCATTAGTAAGCGTGCTTTCCATTACCATCTTCACACTGCCCGCTGTATCGTAAAACGGTTCTTTTTGAATGGCCGGATGCTCTTCAAAAAAACGCTTGCACTGATTGAGAGCCACCGGATGTGAAAAAACACGCCGGACCTGGGCCAGTTTGACGCCGGGCGGAGCTATCAGATTGTGAACAATACGAACGAACGTTTCCCCGCGAATCGGGAGATCGAATTTCAGAAGATGATCGTAGTTTTCATGAACAGAGCCGTGTAAAGTGTTCTCAATCGGGATGGCGGCACAACTGCATTTTCCGTTTTGCACTGATCGGAAAACTTCTTCGAAACTGGCGAGGGGAACCGGGAGGCAATCAGGACCGGCCAGTTGCCGGGCCGCGACCTGGCTGAAAGCTCCGAGTTCGCCCTGGAAAGCAATTCGGCGTCTCACAACTCACCCCGTGTGGGCGGCTGGTGCGGCCCGGCCCAGCGCAAAACTTTCTCGTCGGCCAGATCGAGCAGATCCAGCACGCGGTCTACGCTGGAATCCACCAGATCTTCCACCGTGGCGGGTTGATTGTAAAAGCCCGGAATGGGAGGGGCGATGATCGCTCCCATTTCCGCCAGTTGCGTCATGGCGCGCAGATGGCCGAGGTGAAAAGGACTCTCGCGAACCATTAATACCAAGCGGCGGCGCTCCTTTAGTACTACGTCCGCAGCGCGAGTCAGGAGGTTCGAACTGATTCCATGAGCAATGGCAGACATAGTGTGGATGGAGCACGGGGCAATCACCATGGCGTCAGTGTGAAAGGAGCCACTGGCCAGCGGTGCCGCGATGTCGTCGACGGACCAGCAGGCATGTGCCAGCGATTTCAGATCCGCGGCCTTCTTGCCGGTCTCCAGAAAAAGGGTCTTTTCGCCGGAACGGCTCAGGATCAGATGAACTTCGACGTCAGGGCGTTGCAGTCGGCTGAGCAGCCTGAGCGGGTAGATGGCCCCACTGGCTCCCGTGACTCCGATGACAATCCTGAGGCGGCGCTGCTGTTTGTCCACTCGTTCAAATCCACCAATTTGTTCCGATTCCGGAACAACACATTTAAATTTTCTTGAAACAGGAACAACGCGGAAGCTATAATCCTGCTGGAAGGTGTCCGGTGCCGGCAGCCCCCTCAATCAGCATCCCGAGACAGGATCATAGCATGGAAGAAGCAGGCCAAAGACTCCGGCGTGCCCGGGAAAGACTGAATCTCAAGTTCCGCGACGTGGAACTTGCCAGCCAGGGTATCGCTGAGCGGCGTGGCAATCCGGAGTTCACAATTCTCATCAGCCGGTTGTCGGATATTGAGAACCAGGGGACCGTCCCCTCTGTTTTTAAACTTTATTCCCTCTGCTGCATCTACCGACTTGATCTGAACGAGACTCTTTCCTGGTATGGCGTGCCGGTGGAATCGCTGGCATCTGACGCCGGGATGATCCAGATTGAGAAGACCCACGCTATTGGCTTCAATCCCGATGCCGGGGCAGAGGCGTTGCTGCCGATCTCGCTGGACCCCGGGATTGACCTGCGCAAGACGTTCTTTTTGAGCGAGATGGTGCAGCGGTGGGGTAAGTTGCCGCTGGCGCTGCTGAGCGGTGCGGACATCCGCAAGTATCGCTACGGCTTCGTTGGCACCGAAGACTGGGGGATGTACCCGGCCATTCCGCCTGGCTCACTGCTGGTAATCGACGACACTAAACGGAAAATTCAGAATTCCGGCTGGCGGAGCCTCAGCGAACGACCGATCTATTTTCTGGAACACCGCGATGGTCACTATTGCCGCTGGTGTTCGGTGAAGGATGGCGTGATCAGCCTGATCTGTGACCCAGCGTCGGAGGCACCGATCCTGAATTTTCGATATCCTGGTGAAATCGAGGTAATTGGCCAGGTGATTGGTGTCGCTATGAGTCTGGATCCCGAGAAGAGACGCCGTAGTCGACCCGCATAAGTTCCAAAATAGCCTCGAGGTCTGAGTAAAACAGACTTCTTTCTACATCCCGCGAGTCAGCGGGCACCCAGTGCCGGCAGGGTTCCAGCCGTAACCAGTTAGCAAGCACCTCTTGCTTTTCGCCCTCCAGACCGGAAAAATACTCCTCTATTTCCTGTTTTTGCCGGGTGAGATCAAAACAAAGCCACTCCTGAAATACGGTCTGATGACTGGTCCTTAAAAGCGTATCGGCGGCAGGATCACCGATCCGCTGCGCCAGGCCGATGTGCTCATAAGTACCTGTATTTACATTGCGCAGTGCGGAAAGATAAGCCAGGCGGCCGAAAACGGTGGGCAGGCCGGACAGCGTTCTCTGCCACGATTCGGCGACAGCGGCTTCGCGGTTCGAAAGCATGAAATAGCCTCGTTGCAGATTGTACAACGCCCCTGCGAGCAGAATGACATCGGCATTTTCCTGGCCCCGGATTCAAACATATACCTGGTCACGTTCTGGATAGGGTACTTCTTTAACCCGCGGGGCTATCTCGCGACTGAACCGAAATACACTTCGAAAGTACCGCAAATCAACCCAACTAAAAGGAATTTACAACATGCGCAAACTGATGATCGTTCTCACCCTGGCGGTTTCCTTCCTCGCCGCGACTGGCGTCGCCAACGCAGCTGCTCCCCCTGATTGCGGCCCCGACTGCCCTGTAATTTCCTGGCCCTGGTAGTTTTTACAACGTTTTGTTCCTGCGCTGAATGTTAGAATTTGAGCGTACTTCAGCGCTCAAATGGACGCGAACAAAATGGCCGACCTTCTGGAATCAGCCGCCGCTGCCTTCGCGGTCGTGCGGCTGATTCAATTAAGGCTGGCATCGCGCTTCCCTGCGCTGCTGCGGTGGCTTGCAGTCGTCGGGTTGTGCGATTTGGTTCTAGGCCTCCAGCCACAGACTTCACACGGTTATTTTTGGACGTGGCTGGTGGTGACGCCTCTACAGAGTCTGTTTGCTGTCCTGGCTGTTAGTGAGTTGTTCACTCTGGTTTTTCGGGATTACCCGGGTATCAGGACGTTGGGCAGGGCAGGCATGTACACAGGTCTGGGGGGCGCGGCTGCTGGCTCGCTGGCCCTGGCAGTTTGGTTCCACCGCCTGTCGTCGCAATCGAGTTCTCAGCTTTTTCTTGCCGAAGTACTCCAGCGCTCGGTAGTTTTCAGCCTGGCGGTTGTTATCATCACTATCTTGTTTTTCCTTTCGCGTTATCCCCTCAGCCTCACCCGAAATACGTATGTTTGCAGCTCTTTCTTCAGTGCAATTTTTATCAGCGAGGCCTTGCGACTGCTGCTCGACAGCCTGGAACTGCGGCTGAACAATCCCGCCATTGACCTGGCAGAGGCTCTTTTCATTTCCGTCTGCATGATCCTGTGGGCCGTTTTGCTCCAGCACGCTGACGTGCCCGCCCCACAGCAGATCAGTTTTTCCACTATCCATGAAGAACATCTACTCGGACAACTCGCCTCCCTCAACCAGATACTCAGCCGCGCCGGACGACAATAACACTCGCTAATATCGCGGACGGTGCTTGCTATTAATTTCCCGTTCAGTTATTCTCATACTCATTTAGTGAGGTAAATCGAACTTATGTTTTTGCTGTTTAGCGTATTTCTGGCGGTGATTGCGGCGGGATGCTTCGCGGGGCAGTTTTTCCTGCGGATCAGGTCCCTGCGCTCTGGTTCTCAGGCTGCTGCGCCTGTAAACATACCCAACCGATACAAGCCGATGGTCCGTCTGCTCTCCAGTGATGACGTGAGTCTGGCGGAAACTAATCCTGCGCTGCGCAAAACCTTTCGCGCGGAACGGGTAAAACTTTTCCGGCGCTACCTTGGCTGCCTTACCCGCGATTACGGCTCGCTACTGCAGGGCATAAGAAACGCGATGGTTCTGTCCGGAACAGACCGGCCGGCACTTACCCGCGCCCTGGCGAAAAACAGAATTCATTTCGTTCTGGCTATCTGCAGAATTGAATACCGGCTGGCGATCTACCGTCTGGGTCTGGGAACCGTGGAAATCTCAGGGCTGCTCAAGGCCTTCGATACACTGCGGGAACAAACCGCAGCCTTCACAAACGCGGCACTCCCCGTTACGCAATAGCTTCGCGAGCTTCTTCCTCACGCAGACTGGCCACAATGCCAGCCTGCCATGTGGCATATTTGAGTTCCACGCCCAGCAAGGCGCGTATTTTCCTGCCGTTCACACGCCTGCCTGCCACGCTGCATTCGGTGATTCCATCTGGTGCCAGCTCCCCGAAACGGGTCTGATACCAGGCTGCAATCTCCGCGCTTGTGCAGGGGGCATCATCGGCGACAGGCCACGCGCCCTCAACATCCGAAAATAAACCTGCGGCAGACAAGGCAGCCAGATCTTCGGCGTGAATGCGGCTGATTACGCCGGAACCAGCGCTTCGCGGCAATCTGCCTTCCCGAATTGCCGTGTGGACACCACGGTGTGGTCCGTAGATGGCGGCCGCACGCAGGATCAAGGTACTCCAGGGTCCTTCGAGGATTCTTTGTTCCGCTGCCAGCCTTGCCCGACCGCGATCATCGTTCGGACCGGGCAACGTGTGTTCATCCACCTCCGCCGCCTCGCCGTAGACGCCGGTGGACGAAATATAAACGATGCGGCGGGGTTCCAGCGCGCAAAGCCATGGGTGCATCACGATATCCGCCGCGGGGCCAAGCGGCGGGATTGAATAAAAAAGCGCGGCGGCTTTGGGCAGGAGCTGTGCGTTTGCAAGGGTGCCAATTTCCAACAGTTCCAGCCCCTCTGCCGCCAACGTTCCAAACCGCGAACAATCGCGGACCAGAGCAGCGACCCGCACCCTATCCTGTGCCCCAGCCCGCAGCAGTCTTCGCGCCAGCCGCTGCCCGGTAAACCCCAGCCCCAGAATGATGACCAAACGTCACATTATCATGAGGAAGCTGCGCTCTATCCGCACGCTATACTTCGCTTTGAATGCTTAAATCGACCATCTTTCGCGAATACGACATTCGCGGCATCGCCGATGCCGAACTCCTGGACGAAGATGTCCGAATTCTGGGTCAGGCCTTCGGGACGTGGCTGCGTCGCCAGAATCATGAAAACAGTGCTTCACTTAAAATCAACCTCGCGCGCGATTGCCGGGTTAGTTCCCCCCGCCTGCACGACGCGCTTCTGACGGGCCTGCTCGCCTCCGGCTGTCACGTCACTGATCTCGGCATCGTCCCTACACCGCTGCTCTATTACTCCGTCTTTCATCTTGGGGCGGATGGCGGCATCATGATCACCGGCAGCCACAACCCCGCCGAATACAACGGTTTCAAGGTGATGCATGGCAAGGGCACCATCCACGGTGAGGACATTCAGGAGATTCTGCACCTGATCCAGAATCACGATTTTGAGGCGGGCGACAGTTCGCTCACACATTTCGATATTGCGACGCCTTACGTGGATGAAATCGCCGGCCAGTTCAAACTCTCCCGCAGGCTGAAGGTAGTTGCCGATGCAGGGAATGGCACCGCGGGGCCCATCATCGGGCGCATTCTTAACAAGTTGAACTGCGATTCTATAGAACTCTTTTACGAAATGGATGGGCGTTTTCCCAACCACCATCCTGACCCCACGCAGCCGGAAAACCTGCGTTACCTGGTGAAATCGGTACTCGAAAACCACGCCGACGCCGGCCTCGCCTTCGATGGTGATTCCGACCGCATCGGCGCGGTAGATGAAAAGGGCACCATTCTCTATGGTGACCAGCTGATGATGATCTACGCCCGCGAAATCCTCAGCCGCAAGCCGGGTTCCACGGTGATTGGCGAGGTTAAATCGTCGCAAAACATGTACGACGATATCCGCAAGCATGGAGGCAACGCCATCATGTGGAAGACCGGGCATTCGCTGATCAAAGCCAAAATGCAGGAGACCGGGGCAGACCTGGCCGGTGAAATGAGCGGTCATATTTTCTTCGCTGACCGCTATTACGGCTTCGATGACGCGCTCTACGCCGCCTGCCGCCTGCTCGAAATCGTGGCCAATTCGACGACACCGCTCTCAGCCGAACTGGACGGGCTGCCAGTAACATTTGCAACTCCGGAAATTCGTGTCGATTGTGCGGATGAAAAGAAGTTCGCCGTCGTCGCTGCCGTTCGCGAATTTTTCCAGCGTGATCACGAAGTGATTACCATTGACGGAGCTCGCGTCCAGTTCCCCAAAGGCTGGGGGCTTGTGCGTGCCTCGAACACACAGCCGGTGCTGGTACTGCGCCTTGAAGCGCAATCGCAGGAACTGCTTGACGAATACCGCAAGACCGTTGAAGACGCTGTAGTTAAAGCTTCTGCCGGAATCTAGATGCACGACCTGAGAGCGCTGAATCTCGACAGGCTGCGCAGTGAGCAGTTTGATGTTCTGGTGGTGGGCGGTGGCATTAACGGAGCCGGGATTGCCCGCGATCTGATGTTGCGGGCGGCTGGTCTCCGCGTTGGCCTGGTTGAGAAAAATCATTTCGCTTCCGGCACCAGCGGCAAAAATTCGCAGTTGATTCATGGTGGCCTCCGCTACCTCAAATACGGCGAATTTCACCTTGTCCGCGAAGCGTTGCGCGAACGTTCCACCCTGCTGCATATCGCCGGAGGTCTGGTGGAACCGCTTCAGTTCCTGATTCCCTGTTACGGCGCGCTGGACCGCTGGTTTTACGGCGCGGGCCTCGCGCTTTATGATCTGCTGGCCGGCAGCCACGGTATCGGCAACCATCAGGTACTCAGCCCCGCAGCGGCCTCAGAAATGGAACCGGATCTCTCTGCGGAAGGCCTGCGGGCGGGTCTGCTTTTTTATGACTGCCGCGTCAACTCCGCGCGCCTGGTGCTGGAGAATATTCTCGATGCCGATGCTCGCGGCGCTGCTGTTGCGAACTACGTGGAAGTTCACACCGATGGCAAGTCGACGGAAGCAACCGACATACTCACGGGGGAGCAGTTTGCCATTCGCGCCCGTAAAATTGTTGACGCAACGGGTTCCTGGTCGAATGGTGCGCCGCTGAGGCTGGTACGCGGTTCACACCTCATTTTCCCCCGCATCCTCAAAGGGCCGGAAGCCATTGCCCATTTCGACCTGGCTGGACGGATTGTCTTTCTCATTCCCTGGGGCGAAGCCGGTGAACTCACGCTCGTGGGCACTACTGATGTGGACCACGATGGCACCGCTGACAGTGTTCACATCTCGCAAGCGGAGACGGAATATCTGACCGCGATCGTCCGCAAGCTGTTCCCGAAATATCACGACGGCCCGGTTTCGAGCTATAGTTCGCTGCGCCCGTTGATCGCGGAAACAGGGCGTTCAGCAACCGAAACCAGCCGGGAGCATAAGATCTGGGAAACCAGGGACGGGATTCTCCATATCGGCGGCGGCAAATACACGACCTACCGCGAAATGTCAGAAGAACTGGTGGACATACTATTGCGTGACATGACGCCGGGCCGGGATTATCCCTGTAAAACCGCGCAAACACCGCTCAATATCCCCGCCCTGCCGAAAGATCGCGGTGAACGGGTTCGGATGGCGGTGGAACGTGAGTATGCGCGGAAACTCACCGATTTGCTCTATGTCAGTACTTACTGGGGGTACGAGAGGCCGCTCACTGCTGACTGGACTGCGCCGCTTGAACGCGAAATGGCGAACCTGCTCCAAACCATGCCGTGAACATGTGAAAATAGGAACCTGAAACTGACACCGACATAAAAAACACTGGATCAGCGCATTCCGGCCTCCGAGGCAGCAGAAAATAAGGGAAAACCCTGGATTGAAGCATTCGGCGGGCGGAGCGACCTGCATTCCGAAAATCTGAAGATTGACCGAATTTTAGCAGAAGAATTGGCCGCATCGAACCTGCAGACTGGGAATAGTCGTGGGGCGCAACGCAGGCCCAACAATCCGCACGTTGTCGGACCGCAAACTCCGGTTCCACGCTGCTAACCGCGCTGTTTGAGTGACTGGGCAAATTCACCAGCCTGTCTGAACTCTTTGCCAAAATCGTCCCGCAGATATTGCAATTTGGCAATGTAGGCATCGAGCGCAGCCGCAACCGCAACTTCATTCGTCCCCAGAATATCCCGCCACAAATCAAACGAACTCATCCCCAGCCGGGTCATATCCATCAAACCGGAACCCGCAACCGCCTTCACTGCACCCGTCTGTTCACTCAGCACCGAGGCCAGCGCAGTCGAAGCCAGCTGGGGCAAATGGGAACTCCAGGCCAGCAAACGATCATGCTCATCGGGATCGAGAATCAACTCCCGTGCGCCGATAGCGGCGATCCAATGTCTGACCGGATGATCCAGATCTTCCGTCAAAACCCACGGCCTGTTGCGAAATAAATCACCATCACCGGCTGCTGCTCCGCGCACTTCTTTACCCGCAATCGGATGTCCGCCCAGGAAGCTCCCTGGCGGCAGAAAACGCCGCGCGGCATCTACAATCACCCGCTTTGTACTCCCCGCGTCTGTAACCAGCAGACCCGGACGCACCAGAGGCCCCAGTTTTTCCAGAGTCGCGATAATCCCGTAAATCGGCTGCGAAAGAAACAACAAATCGCACGACGCCGCGGCAGCTTCCAGACTCAGGCCATGGTCAATCGCGTCGCACGACTCAGCTTCCGCAATACTCCGCTCCGAACTGACCCCAACAATGGAGCCGGTGAAGCCTGCCTTGCGCAGGGCAAGACCAAACGAGCCGCCGATCAGCCCAACGCCGACGATACCGACCGCGTTCATTTCCCTGCCTGACTCGCTGCCTGCATCACTCAACTACCCGGCCGACGGCGGGAGCAATCACGCGCAACTGCTTCATCAGCTCGAAATACTGGTCCGGATAAAGCGACTGCGCACCATCACTGAAAGCATGATCGGGGTCGTGATGTACCTCAATCAGCAACGCATCCGCGCCCGCTGCCACTGACGCACAAGCCATGGGCGGAACCAGATCCCGCCTCCCGGTGCCGTGCGAAGGGTCTGCCACAACCGGCAAATGCGAGAGCTTGTGCAGCACTGGAATAGCCGAAATATCCATGGTGTTGCGCGTGTAGGTTTCGAACGTCCGAATCCCGCGTTCACATAGAATCACTTCGTAATTTCCGCCAGCCATTATGTACTCGGCCGAGAGCAATAGTTCTTCAATCGTCGCCGCAATGCCGCGTTTCAGCAGCACGGGTTTGCGTATCTTGCCCAGTTCCCGCAACAGATTGAAGTTCTGCATGTTGCGCGCACCCAGCTGCAAAATATCCGAATAGGCTGTGAGCAACGGAATCTGCACGGCATCCATCACTTCACTGATGACGAGGAGCCCGCGCCGGTCCGCAGCCGTCCGCAGCAGTCTCAAACCCTCTTCGCCGAGGCCCTGAAAACTATAAGGCGAAGACCGTGGTTTGAACGCGCCGCCGCGAAGCACACTGGCGCCGCCATCGGCCACAATATCCGCAGAACGCTCAATCTGTTCGTAACTTTCCACGCTGCACGGCCCGGCCATCACGACAACTTTGTTGCCGCCAATTTCCACATCGCGCACCTTCACTACCGTGCCTGCCGGGTTAAACGCACGGCTGGCCAGTTTGTATGGGGCAACGATTCGGTGAACTTCTTTCACGCCGTCCATCACCTGAACCACAGCGGTGTCGAAATCATCTTTGCCCCCCACGCCACCGAGAACCGTGTGTAAAACGCCGGTGGAACGATGGACATCAAACCCGTCTTCCATGAGGCGCTGAATGATCTTCTGTATCTGCGCCTCAGAGGCGTCCTGCTGCATCACCACGAGCATGATTAATCCTGACTTCCCTGTTCCATACGTTCTTTTTGTATCCGTCGCATCTCGTCGATGATGCGTTCAAAGATGCGCTGCAGGCTGTCCGGCGAGAGCGGGCCGTGATTGTGTGACTTGATATTCTCGAACACCATCACCTCGCGGTTCGGTTCATAGATCGCAAGCACAGCTTCCTTTTTGATGCGCCCGATTTCCTCGACGACAGACGTTCTTCGGTTGAGAAGATCCACAATTTCGCGGTCCATTTCGTCCACCCGCGCGCGGCAATCTGCAAGTGCATTCAGATGATTCACAGACATGGTTTCCCCGGACATCAGATTAAGATATCGCTGCTTTCAAGCTATCGCGCAGCGGAAGGGTAAGATCCCGCACAAAAGCTTCGAGCTTCGCCGGATCTTCATGAATTTGGCGGACAATCGCGCTGCCCACCACCACCGCATCCACATGGCCTGCCAGCGCTGCTACATGCTCTGGTTTTGAGACACCAAAACCCATCGCCAGAGGCAGGTCAGTAAAGGCCCGCATACGTTCAATCAGGGGCAGGGCCGAATCCGCAATGCTGCTTTGTTCGCCGGTAATTCCGGTCCGCGAAACCATATAAACGAAGCCGCTCGAATATTCGGCCACCAGTTTCAGGCGTTCATCTGTGCTGGTAGGAGCAGCCAGAAATACTGTATCGAGCTCCTGCTCGCGCATCACCTTAACGTACTCAGAGGCTTCTTCCACGCTCACATCGATTAACAGACATCCATCAATGCCCGCAGCTTTCGCATCGCGGGACAAGCGCAGGAAACCGTAACGCAAAGCAGGATTGAGATAGGTAAAAAGCAGCAGAGGGATTTCGGACGTCTTGCGGATCTCAACTGCCATCTGCAAAACCTTCGCCAGCGTGGTGCCAGCCGCAATGGCGCGGTCCCCCGCCTGCTGAATTACAGGACCATCTCCAACGGGATCGGAAAACGGTACGCCGAGTTCAATCAGATCCGCGCCGCCGCGCTCTAACGCAGCGACCAGGCCGGGAGTAGCTTCGGGCGACGGATCTCCCGCCGTCAGATATGCAACCATGCCGCAGCGCTGTTCCCGCTTCAGCCTTGTAAAAAGTTCAGTGATGCGGGTCATGCGCGATCCATTTCCGGCAGATTTTCCCGGTAGATATTGATGTCTTTGTCACCGCGCCCGGAAAGATTGATGATGAAAATTTTCCCTGGATAATCCGGAGCAATCCGCATGGCTTCAGCCACGGCGTGGGCTGATTCCAGCGCCGGAATAATACCTTCCATGCGGCTCAGCGTTACCGCCGCAGCGAGTGCATCGCTGTCGGAACAGGAGCAATATTCCGCCCGACCCTGATCGTGCAGCCAGGCATGTTCCGGGCCAACCGAAGCGTAATCCAGCCCTGCCGAAACCGAATGCGTAAGCGCTATCTGCCCATCATCATCCTGCAACAGGTAGCTCAGCGTGCCCTGTAACACGCCCGGCGAACCGCCTTCAAACCGCGCCGCATGCTGGCCCAGTTCAGCGCCGCGCCCGCCCGCTTCCACACCGATCAACTTCACATCCGCATCGGCAAGGAAGGGGTGGAAAATACCAATCGCATTGCTGCCTCCGCCCACACAGGCGATCACGGTATGTGGCAATTGCCCTTCCGCCTTCAAGATCTGTTCGCGCGCTTCGACGCCGATGACACGATGGAAATCGCGCACCATCGCGGGATACGGATGAGCGCCCAGTGCGGATCCAAGCAGATAATGCGTATTTGAAACATTGGTCACCCAGTCGCGCATAGCTTCGCTGATGGCGTCTTTCAGGGTGCGGCTACCGGTAGTGACGGGAACAACTTTCGCTCCCAGCATGCGCATGCGAAAGACATTCAGGCTCTGGCGCCGCATGTCTTCTTCGCCCATGTAGACCGTGCAGTCGAAGCCGAAAAGGGCACAGACAGTAGCGGTAGCCACGCCGTGCTGACCGGCACCGGTCTCGGCGATAATCCGCCGCTTGCCCATCCGGCGGGCTAACAGCCCCTGACCGAGACAATTGTTAATTTTGTGCGCGCCCGTGTGTAACAGGTCTTCGCGCTTGATATAGAGCTTCGCGCCACCCAGGCTTTCAGAAAGTCTGCGGGCGTAATACAGGGGCGTGGGCCTGCCGGCATAGGTATGCAGCAGGTGGTCCAACTCGGCTTGAAACGCCGGGTCTTTACGCGACTCTTCATAGGTGTGCTGAAGCTCCTCCAGCGGAGACATCAGAACTTCAGGAACGTAGCGACCGCCGTAAGGGCCGAAATGCCCCCCGGCGTCGGGTTGAGAAGGAATCATGTGCGGAGAGCTGCCTTAATGAATTGTTTCATGCGTACGTGATCCTTGCGGCCAGGTGCGGCCTCAATGCCAGAACTGACGTCCACTGCCCAGGGTGAAAACGACGCAAATGTTGCGCGCTTGATCGCCTGAAGTACGTTGTTTTCGTTTAATCCGCCGGCCAAAATTACCGGCCTGCTGAACCGACCCGGCGCCTTGGACCAGTCATACGCCGCGCCATCAATCAATACGGCCTCGGCGGCGGCGTAATCCGCCACGTTCGCCTGCGGATCTTTCACGCGGAAAGCTCGCCAGATACGGATTCCGCGCGGATGCTGTTCCGGCGTTTCCGCGCCGTGAAGTTGTGCCACGTCGAGGTTCAACTGAGCGGCGATTCGTTCTATTTCGCCAGGGTTTTCATCCACAAACACGCCCACGCGCCAGATGCCCGCCGGGATCGCTTCTACCCATCCGGCAATCGCGTCCGGCGTGGCCCGCCTTGGACTCGGCGCAAAAACGAACCCAATTGCCCGTGCCCCTGCCTCAACTGCTGCCAAGGCATCATCGCGATTGGTGACCCCGCAGATCTTGACGAACAACTAAGCCACCAGTTCCCGCAGCGCCTGCGCCGGGTCGGTCGATTTCACCAGATGCTCCCCTACCAGAAACGCATCGTAGCCGTATACCGTTAGCCCGCGAACGTCAGTGCCTGAAAAAATCCCGCTCTCGCTGACTTTGATGACATCGGCAGGAATCCCCGCTGCCAGAGACACCGATACATCGAGCGATACCCGAAAAGTCCGCAGGTCCCGGTTGTTGACGCCGATGATCCGGGCCCCTGACCGTACCGCCTTTTCCAATTCCGCAGCGTCGTGAACTTCCACCAGCGCGGCCATCCCGAACGCAGCAGCCAGTTCGCGAAAGCCGCGCAACTGGGCCTCGTCCAAAATCGCAGCTATCAGCAAGACAGCGTCTGCGCCCGACGCAGCTGCTTCCAGCACGTGGTATTCGGCAATGGTGAAATCTTTGCGCAACACCGGCAGAGCGCAAGCCGTGCGGGCCGCCTGCAAGTCAGCGATACTACCTTTGAAAAAATCACGGTCCGTAAGTACGGAAAGTGCTGACGCCCCACCAGTCTCATACTGAGCGGCCAGTTCCGCGGGACGGAAGTCTTCGATCAGGATGCCCTTGCTGGGCGATGCCTTCTTGATTTCGGAAATGATAGCGGGCCGTTTCAAACGCAGCGCCGCAGCAAAATCCCTGCGGTCTGCCATCGCAGTTTCACCTGTTGCCCTCAGCGAGGCAGGTGTAACCCGAGCCGCCAGTAGTTCTTCGTGCTTGCGAGCGACAATTCGGGCCAGGATGTCAGGAATGGGGGGGGGCAAATTCCATCGTACCAGGCAGCGGGAACCCGGCTCTCAATTTTAGCCAACGAAAAGCGACAGCAGATCTGCGAAGGCGCTGACTTTGACCATGCGGCAGGCAGGATCGCGAATCTCTTCCCGCTCCAGTGTCCAGGTGCGTTCATGCGGAACCCACACTGCACGCAACCCCGCTGCGAGTGCGGGATTCATGTCTGATTTCGGGCTATTGCCGATCATCCAGCTGTGGTCCGGATCGAAACCACGGACGGAAGCCAAGTCCAGATAAGCCTCGCGGTTCTTCTCTTTTACCACCGCACAGTGAGCAAACCAGGGCCGCAGCCCGGAAAGATCAATCTTGCGATTCTGCTCTTTCTGGTCGCCCTTGGTAAACATCGTCAATTCATGTTTCTCAGCAAGGAACGGCAGCGTTTCCGCCACGCCGGGCATCAATTCAATCTCTCGCGAGAGAATTTCATGGGCATAAGCCGTTACGCGGCTCAGGTCGTGCTCATCTACAGCGCGTTCGGCCAGATGCAGAAAGCACTGGCTCAGATTGCGGCCAAAGTTCTCTGCGCCGTAGCCATGAATTCGGTTGTTTTCGATCTCAATTTCATCGAGCACCGCCCGAATCTGGTCTGGCGTCAGCGTCGAATGATTCAGGTATTCACAAAACTGATCGAACGCGTGCTCGAAGTAGATATTGTTTTCCCAAAGCGTGTCATCGGCGTCGAAGATGAGGTGCTGGCGCGTCACAACTTCTAATTTAGCTTGAACGGAATTTCCACCATCACGTCAACCGCAACGGGAACGCCATCACGAGTGGCCGGCGCAAATTCCCATTTGCCCAGTGCCTCAATCGCACTGGCATTCAGGCGATCATCCACACCCCGCACCAGTTCCACCGCCGACACCAGCCCATCCTTGCCCACTACGCAGAGCAGTTGCACTTTCCCCTGCACGTGCTCCGCAGCAGCCGAGGCTACGTACTTTGGATCCACCTTTCGGTGAGCGACAGGCGGGGCGACTGCGGCCAGTCCCGTTTCCCGCGCCATCCGGTCTGAGTACCACATGAGCCAGCTGCCGGAATAACTTGTAAGGTTGGGCATCTGAATAGCCATCATGTAAACATCACGGCCATTGAAACGCGGGTCGGGAGCACCCGATACTTTGGTCGCCAGCGAGCGTGGCACTGGCACCGGTTCCACGCGTACTCCCGTGGCCCCCTGAGCCCGCCGCGCCGCTTCCCGCAGCGTTGCCGAAGACGTGGGAGCGGCGAAAGCCTGAGCCCGGATTTCCGCCTTCAAATCACGCGGGGCTGCACGCACAAATAGATCCGGCACGGAAAGCCCGGTGGCATCGCCCGCTGCGTCCGCGCCTTCCTTCCTGAGTTTGGGTGCGGCAGAGAATTGCGCCAGGCTCGACGAGGCCGGCAACGGCGCAGGCACTTCTACAGGCTTCAACCCCACCACCGCAGTATTCAAATCAGTAGAATTCGCCGTCAGCAAATCCGGAGTAAATGTCGGCGGACCATCTACTGCCACGCTTCGCGTTTGCGCAGCTTTGACCGGGGGCGGAGTGAAGGGTCGTGCGGGCGCTTTGAACTTGTATTCATCCCAAACCCGCGCTCTCGATTCAGCCAACAATTGCGGGGCGTCCGAGGGAATTTCGATTTCTCTGACCTTCTCCGGAATGCGCCGGGGTGGCGGTGCGAACCGGTTACGGATATTCGCTGACTTCGCTAACTCAACGGGGCGCAGAGGCTGCGACAGCACCGGGGCATCGGGCAACTCAGCCACTTCCGCAGGTTTAGGCTTCGCAACATCGGGAGGCGCTGTAAATGCGCGGCGAGGCATACGAATCGCAATCAGGTTAGGCGATTCGAGGGGCGGTGTATCCGGCAGCTCCGGCGCGGGGGAGAGTACAATTTGTGTCCGCGACGGAGCATTTTTCGGCATGGCTACAAGCTGTTGTCTGGCGATATTCAAAGCTCGCACTGCCCGCTGGTCTGCCTGGGCTTTGGGCGGTTGCACGGCGGGTAACTCTTTATCGAACTTGTACCAGACCAGTTTTTCTTCTTTATCCTTAATCGCCTGCTTGTATGCCGAAGGCTCCGGTTTTGGCAATTCCAGCGAAGGTGCCAGTATGAGAACGGCAAGAGCGACGGCATGACCCGCGACCGAAACGGCCAGGGCGGACCACTGCCTGGGTCTTGCCTCCACCCCTGTGCTGAAGATTTCCCGTTCCATTATCGACTGTCAAATCCCAGCAGGTTTATGCCCGTGCCCGTTGGTTGGCACCGCGCGTTTCATCTTCGCTTCATAGGCTTGCCGCGGCAGCCAGGTCTCCAGGAATACCGCAAGCAGCCGCAAACGCTCTGTTTCAGACCGGCTGACCTGCAGTGTGTTCTTGAAATCCAGATCGTCCAGCATGCCAGCCACCACGAAACTCAACCGTTCGGAATCTGCGACAGATGCTTCCTGCCCGAACCCAAAACTGTTCATCACCCTCTGGCGGAGTTGGCTTGGAACAGGCGCAATATCATCGTCATCGAAGAACGTCACGTCACCACGCAGCCAGTCCGATTCATTGTTTACCGATTCAATCAGGAACCGCCGCTTCCCTCGTGTCAACACGTTAAACCGCCCGTCGGGATACCTGTTTACTACTCTCTCGACCACTACCGTGCAGCCCACGTTGACGATTCCGCCGCCTTTCGCCAGTACAATGCCAAATTCCGACCCGGACGACTCCGCCTGCCCCACCATTTCCCGGTAGCGTTCTGCGAAAATATGCAGGGGAACGGCGTTTCCAGGCAGCACCACCAGCTGCAGGGGAAACAGAGGAAGCAGCGCAGACATGGTGCTATTATTGCGGTTCCAGACCGGTACTACAATTTGTTCGACGGAAAAATCGTCATCATCACGGGCGCTTCAGAGGGCATTGGCTCTCACCTCGCCGCCGCCCTTTTGCAAAGCGGGGCGCGCGTTGCCCTTGCGGCCCGCAGTGAAGAACACCTCCGCACAACAGCCGCTGTGAACCCAGACAACGCCCTGATCATTCCCGGAGACGTCACTCTGCCTGCGGTGCGCGCCGGAATCATTGAGCAGACTATAAAGCGGTGGGGCCGAATCGATGTCCTGGTCAACAACGCGGGCCGCGGCTCTTATTTTGCGCCCTCTACTGCGCCGCTGGACGACGCCCGCGCTCTTTTTGAACTCAATGTCTTTGCGGCGCTTGCGCTCGCGCAGTTAGCCACTCCGCATTTGCGGGAAACCCGGGGCTCCATAGTCAACGTCTGTTCAATTGCAGCACAGATTCCACTCCCCTGGTTGCCCGTGTATTCTGCCAGCAAAGCTGCTCTCGCCAGCCTCACCGCCACCCAGCGCATTGAGCTGCGCCGTGCCGGCATTCACGTTATGGGCGTCTTCCCTGGTTATGTCGATACCGACTTTCAAAACCATGCCGCCGGTTCCCGACCGCCGGGAAAAATCGTGCAGGGTAAGCGATGGTCGATTTCACCAGAAGGCTGTGCGGCTGCGATTCTACGCGGCCTGGCTCAACGCAAACCGACGGTGGTGACACCGCAATCCGGCTGGCCACTGGTCATCGCCCACCGCCTGTTTCCCCGTTTTGTCGAATCACGTCTGGAGGCCGTCTGAAAAGACGCGGTTTCGATGGATAACAAGCTCAAGCGCACTCCGGCTGTCTATCTTGCCGGCTTCATGGGCTCGGGAAAATCCACCATTGGACACTTGCTCGCCGATCATCTGGGCTGGGATTTTATCGACCTCGACCGCGAAATTGAGGTCGCTGAGAATGCCACCGTGCAGGAAATTTTTTCCACACGTGGCGAGGCCGAATTCCGCCGCATTGAAACAGAGACCCTCCGCCACTGGTCTCGCAAAGTGGAACGCGGACACCCTGTTGTGATAGCACTTGGTGGCGGGGCTTTCGTCCACCCGGGCAATTTTGAGATCCTCGAAAATCATGGCGTTTCCCTATGGCTCGATTGTCCGCTCGAATTGATTCTGAGTCGCTTTGAAACGGAGCCGGACTCCCGTCCACTGGCCCGCGACAAAACGGCTTTGCGCAGCTTGTATGACGCGCGGCTCCCCGGCTATGCCCGAGCCGACTACCGCATCGACGCCAGCCATCCTCCGGCTCAGGCTCTCACCGAAATACTTGGTCTTCCCGTGTGGAAATGAGACTGCAATGAAACACCATCTGCGCCGGGATGCCCGGTCTATCCTCACCGCCGCCCTCGCTGCCGCGGACCCCACCACTGCCGTTGAGCAAGCCCTCCGTTCCCGCACCGATCTGAACCAGTTCCACCGCATCTTCGTGGTGGGCGCCGGCAAAGCCAGTGGCACCATGGCCGTGGCGGTGGAAAAACATCTGGGTCAGCGGATCGCCGGCGGGTGCGTCAATGTAAAGGACGGCGACAGTGCGAAAACAATCGGCTTTGAGTTGCGCCGCTGCGGCCATCCTATCCCCGATGAACGGGGGCACGCCGGGGCCAGACGCATTGCTGAAATCTGCACCCAGGCGGGCGAACGGGATTTGGTCCTGTGCCTGATCTCAGGCGGGGCATCGGCGCTCATGCCCTCACCTGCGGCCTCCATAACGCTGGCTGAAAAGCAGGAAACAACCCGGCTGCTGCTGGCCTGCGGGGCGACCATTCACGAGATCAATACCATCCGCAAACATATCTCTTCGATGAAGGGCGGACAACTCGCGCGACTCGCCGCACCTGCCCGCGTGTTAAGTCTGATTTTGTCGGATGTGGTGGGTGATGATCCCGCCATTATTGCCTCCGGCCCCACCGCACCCGACCCATCCACGTTTGCCGATGCCCGCGCGATTGTTGAAAAATATGACCTCCGGACCCGTCTCCCGCGCCGCGTCAGCGAACGGCTCTTGAATGGCGCGCAGGAAACACCGAAGCCAGGTGACCCTGTCTTTGACAACGTCGAGAACATCATTATCGGCAGCAATCAGAAGTCGCTCGAAGCAGCCGCGCGGACTGCCCAGGAACTGCATTATCACCCGCTGATCCTCTCCAGTTTCGTTGAAGGAGAAACACGCGACGTTGCCGGAATGCACGCAGCCATCGCGCGTCAGATCCGGCTCTACGGCCAGCCCGTTGCGGCCCCCGCGTGCTTGATTTCAGGTGGCGAAACGACAGTCACTATTCGTGGAGAAGGTAAAGGCGGACGCAATCAGGAATTCGCCCTGGCGGCAGCCATAGGCATCGCGGGTCTAGAAGATGCTTTGGTATTGAGCGCCGGGACCGACGGCACGGACGGCCCCACTGACGCGGCCGGAGCAGTTGCTGACGGCTCGACTACGAAACGCTCGGCAAACAGCGCAACTGAAGCTCTGGAAAACAACGATTCGTACGCGTTTTTTGAAGAACTGGGCGACCTCGTCATCACCGGTTCCACGGGAACCAACGTGATGGATCTGCATCTGCTGCTACTCGCTTGAAACCGCGAAGGGATTGAAGTTGGTGCTCCGGTCAAAGAAGTTGACGCCTTCCTGGCGCTTCAGAAAATTGACCACCAGGTATGTCAGCGGTGTGGCGAGAACTTCATAGACAACTTTGAAAAGATAACCATCCACAATCAAACGAAGCACCACGCTGGCAGGCTGACCCCAGAAAATAATCGCGATTACGATGCTCGTATCCACCGCCTGCCCCACGATGGTTGAACCCACCGTGCGCGTCCAGAGGTACTTGCCATCGGTCCAGAGCTTCATCTTGGCCACCGTCATTGAGTTGGCAAATTCGCCCGCCCAAAACGCCAGCAAACTACCCGCTACATTGCGCGGCACCACGCCGAATATCGTTTCGTACGCGAACTGGTCTTTGAACTCAGGAGCAGGCGGCAGCCAGATGGCAAACATGCCGAAGGCCGCCATGGTGGCACTTGCCAGGAAGCCGGTCCAGATCGCCCGGCGCGAGGCACTATAGCCATACACTTCAGTGAAAATATCGCCGAAAATATAGGTAATGGGGAACAGCAACTGCGCGGCGCTGAACTTCAGACCGCCGACCAGCACCAGCTTAGGCGCAATCAGATTGGAAACGATCAGCACCACCACAAAGATATTGATCATCAGATCCAGATATCGGTATTGTTTGACACCGTGCGCAGGCATAAGGCGATAAAGTCACAATAGCAATATGCCGACCCTGCCTATCGACTGGAACCTTCTCTGGGGAGCCGCCCTGAAAATTGGCACAGCCTACCTGCTGGCATTGCCCGCCGGCTTGATGAGCGAGAGGGAAGGGCATGCCGTGGGGATTCGCACCTTTCCCATAGTTGCCATCGCGAGTTGCGGCTACCTGCTGATCATGCAGGGGCCGGCGGGTGGTGGGGATCTGCTGGCTGCCAACTCCCGCGTTCTGCAAGGGTTGATCGCGGGCATCGGTTTTATTGGGGGTGGCGCGATTCTCAAAGACGGCGCAACGGTCCACGGGACTGCGGCTGCCGCCAGCATCTGGAACACCGGAGCCATTGGCGCTTCGGTCGCTATGGGGCACTATGAAATCGCGATTGTCCTTGCGCTTCTGAATATGTTCACGTTGAAAGCGATGGTCCCCCTGAAGAAGCGGCTGGACGAAACGAAATAGATGATTGCTGCCTCCGCCCGCATCCACCCTGAAGCCGTGATCGGCCCCCGCACGCGCATCGGTGAATTCTGCGTGATTGAGCAGGATGTTGTTATTGGTGCTGATTGCGTCCTTGAACCTTACGTTTACGTGAAACGCTGGACCACCCTCGGCGATGGCAACGAAATATCAGCCGGAACCGTGCTGGGTACTGACCCTCTGGATAAGAATTTCCAGGGCGACCGCAGCTATTTGCGCATGGGTAACGGCAATAAGATTCGGGAGCATTACACGATTTCACGCGGCACGAAGCCGGAATCGGTCACGACGCTGGGCGATGGAAACTACATCATGACGTCTGGCCATATCGCGCATAACTGCACCATTGGCAACAACACGGTAATCGCGAGCTGTGCGCTGGTGGCTGGCCATGTGGAAGTGGAAGATCAGGCGTTTATTTCCGGTGGCGTTGTGATCCACCAATTCTCGAAAATCGGACGTCTGGCGATGATTGGCGGCAACACGCGGGTGAATATGGATGTCCCGCCGTTCTTCCTTTGCAGCGGCTTTGACGTTGAGGCGAAGGGATTAAATATTGTGGGTCTGAAGCGCGCGGGTTTCACGCTGGAACAAGTGGGTCGGTTGAAAAAGGCGTACCAGATCCTTTATCGGTCTGGTTTGAAACTCGATGACGCGCTCAGTCGAATTGAAACAGAACTTCCGGACGAAAATGTTCAGCATCTGGTCCGGTTTATTCGCGGAAGTCACAGAGGCATTTGCAGAGAATAGAGGCCAGCAGGGGTAACGGCAGGCCGGTATCCTCGAACCCCGACGGGTCAAATTCCAAGCTTTTCAAAAGCCGCCTCGGCTGGAATGCTGTCTTCACGGCTAATTGCGTCAATCAGCCGTTGCTTCATAGTTGACGAACTCAATAGGTATGCTGTCTCACGCTCTGACTCCAACTCGCGCCAGAGCGCGATTGGAATGATGACAGCCGTTGGCTCACCGTCTTCGCTCGAAACAAATTGAATATCCGGTTGTGCCATCGCTATCAGTGTAAATCCGTTCGTGCCGGCTCGTTGCACCTTGCAGCGAGTCCGATTCATCTAACTGAACAGATGGCAGCACACCCGCAAACCCGCATCGGCCATGTTCACCTCAAGGTCGCCGACCTCGACCGTGCGCTCGGCTTCTATCACGGTGTCCTCGGCTTCGATATCACTCAAAAACTGGGCAATCAGGCAGCATTCCTGGCAGTCGGCGGCTACCACCATCACATCGGCCTCAACACTTGGGAAAGTCAGGAGGCTGCGCCTCCGCCGCCCGGTACCACAGGCCTTTACCATCTGGCTATTCTCTATCCCTCGCGAGCTGAACTGGCCCGCGCGTTGCAGCAACTGATCAAAGCCGGGATCCCCCTCGATGGCGCAGCCGACCACGGCGTGAGCGAAGCGCTCTACCTTCGTGACCCTGACCAGAACGGCGTGGAACTGTATTGGGACCGCCCCGAAGATCAATGGCCCCGCACCGCCAACGGCGAACTTTCCATGTACACACGTCCGCTCGACTTACAAAGCCTGCTCCAAACCACTCAGGCGTGAAAGCGCCCACCGGGCATGTTCCGCCACCACGGCATTCGGATATTCAGCCATCCGGCGTAAAGGTTCGCGGAACTGATCCAGGCCCGAATTCCCCATCGCGACAGCCACGTTCCGCAGAAACCCGGCATATTTCGCCCGAGTGACTGGAGAACTACGAAACATTCCCTGGAACTCAGCCTCGCTGATTGCTCCCAGCTTTTCAAGATCAGGCGCAAAATCCCGGGGTGCAAACGCCGCCTCTCGCGTCTGCACAGCCTTCCGGTTCCAAGGGCAAACATCCTGACAGATGTCACACCCAAAAATATTCGCCCCCATGCCCTCGCGTAAATTTTCCGGGATCATGCCGCGCAGTTCGATCGTGAAATACGAAATACAAAGCCGCGCATCGAGTTGATAGGGAGTCAGCGCAGCCGTCGGGCAGGCGTCAATACACCGGGTGCAGGTGCCGCACCGGTCCGGAGGTGGTAAATCCGGCTGCAGAACAGCCGTGGTCAGCAGTTCCCCCAGAAAAAACCAGGACCCGACTCCCTCCCGAATCAGGCAGGTATTCTTCCCAATCCAGCCCAGGCCCGCCTGCCGGGCCAGCGACCGCTCCAGCAATGGTGCCGTATCAACACACGCCCGCCACTCACATTCCCTGATTTCACACAACTTGTGTGCCAATTTTTTCAGACGCCCGCGCATTAAATCGTGATAATCATCGCCCCAGGCATACCGCGAAACCCAGGCACGCTCGGGTTCGGTCATATCTACAGAGCAGGGCTCCGGCCCGCTATACAGCATTCCGACTGAAATGACTGACTGCAAACCGGGCAACAATTCCGCCGGATCGGCCCTCAAATCGGCACGGTGATCGGTCAAATATCGCATTTCGCCCGCCATACCGGCGTCCACCCAAGCGCGATACCGGCCGAAATCCGGTGCCGGCCCGGCCGCTGCTACGCCTGCCAGATCAAAGCCGCATTCCGCCGCTAACTCGCGGACAACAGAACCGGTTAGCTGCGTTGAATCAGGCGGTAAATTCACCATTCGGCTTCCATTAGATAACGATACTCCCCGCCTAACTGCTTTTGGGCGCAGTTCAATGAATTGCGCGTCGAAATCGCGAGGGGAGGTATTACCCTAAGCAAGATAGCTAAGTACTGGCTCCAGGAGAATTTTGACACATGCATAAACCCATCAAATACGTCGAGAAGGCGCTAACAGTCGCGGCCGGAGCTGCGTGGAAGGTCTTCAACTCCTTCAATTCCGTTCGTCCCAACCCTTCGTTCACCCCGAAATGGTCTGACAAACCCCTCCTGAAGTCCTGGGAAAAGCAGAAACCCACTCTTGGCTGGCCTCGCACGACTGACTCGCTCTGCCCCAAGTGCGTCCCCGAAATCCGCAACAAGATCGTCAACGGCGAACTGCCGGTTGAGATCCTCCGCAACCAGAAAGCCGGCGAAATCAAGGCGCAGATCATCCAGCGCGACGGCAAGATTCTCATGGTCAAGGATTGTGAAGTCCACGGCCATTTTGAAGATGTGATGGCCATTGATACTGCTTTCTTCGACCATCTGGAAAAGGTTTTCCCGGGCCGCGACATCCGCGCCCACAACGACAAAGGTCTGCACAACCACGGTTCTTCCACCGTCACACACGGTCGCGGGTCGGTGCTCACCATCGATCTCACCAACCGCTGCAACATGATGTGCGACCCCTGCTTTATGGACGCCAATCAGGTCGGCTTCGTCCACGAACTCAGCTGGGAAGACATCCAGACCATGCTGGATAACGCCATTACTATCAAACCGCGTCGCCAGATGTCGGTGCAGTTCTCGGGCGGCGAACCTACACTCTCCCCGCATTTCCTTGACGCCGTTCGTTACTCCCGCAAGGTCGGATACAACAGCGTTCAGGCTGCCACCAATGGCATCGAATTCGCCAAGAGCCCGGAATTTTGTAAACAGGCTGCCGAAGCGGGTCTGCGTTATGCGTATCTGCAGTTTGATGGCGTCGGCAACGCCGCCAATTCGCATCGCGCCGTTGGAAATTTGTTCGACGTGAAATTGCGGGCCATCGAAAACCTGCATTCCAACGGTGTCGATATCGTCCCCGTGATCACGATCATCAATGGCGTGAACAACGAGCAGGTGGGCAAAGTGGTCCAGTTCGCGCTGGATAACCCGAAGAAGATTTCGTTCCTGTCATTCCAGCCCGTTTCTTTCACTGGTCGCGATGAAGAAGTCACCGTCGAACGCCGCACGGCCCAGCGTTATACCCTGTCGCATCTGGCGCACGATGTCAAAAATCAAGTGGGCATGGGCGAACCCATCCGTGACTGGTTCCCGATTTCCTTCATGAGCACCTTTTCGGATTGCGCCGATCTCCTCCATGGACCCGAATCTGACTGGGGCCAGTTGAGCTGCGGTTGCCATCCTAACTGCGGCATTGGAATGGCTGTGATGATCGACAAGGAAACCAAAGAATTCCGCCCGGTTACAGCTTTCTTAAACGCCGAACAGCTTTCGAAGGATATTGCCAGCGTGAATGACGCAGCTCGTGGCAAGTTCCTCACCATCGTCGGCGTCGGACTGGCGTTGCTGCGCAACTACAATCCGATGGAATCGCCCAGCACCTTCAAGCTGAGCGATCTTCTGAAGAAGTTCGACAAGGCTTTCGGTGCGACCGATACCGATTACGGGAAGGTTGACGGCACCCGCACCATTGAAGATATCGAAAAGCGCCGTCAGGACCGCTGGAACTTCCTTTTCATCGCAGGCATGTGGTTCCAGGATCTCTTCAACTACGATTTCCGCCGCACCGAACAATGCATCATCCCTTACGCTACGCAGGAAGGCGAAATCAGCTTCTGCGCTTACAATACCGGCGTGGGCTGGCGGAACATTGTAGAGAAAATGCACATGACTGCTTCGCTCACCAAGTGGTATGAAGAAAAGGGCAAGCACGAGATTTTTGCAGGCGGCAAGAAAGTCAACCTCACCACGACTACGCACTCTCTCAAGCTCAACCTGGACGATGTGAATGCTGACATCCAGCATGATCTGGACAACCAGGGAATCGCCAAAACGGCGCGCGAAGAAAAGATCCGTCAGCGCAACGCCGATATGCTCAGGAAATCGGCCGACGATGCGAAGATGGCAAAGCTTTACCGCGAGGTTGTTCTGAAGGAAAAGCCAGTGGAATCCGGATTTGTGCCGCTGGGACACATCGGCGGCATCGCCCCCGCTCCAGCCGTCAAGAAAGAAGAAGTCGGCGCCCTCGGCGACTAAATCTTTCCATTCTCAAACTAACCAATGGCCGCACGGGAAACCGTGCGGCTTTTTTGTCCTCGCAACATTTGGGGCATTCAATTGCTTGTCTCAATGCATGAGATTCGCAATCCTGCTGGCCGTCCTCTCCTCCGCGTCAGTAGCCGCAGCGCAAACACAGTCTCTGGATGGCGCGGTTCTGTATAAAGATTATTGCTCGTCCTGTCACGGCGTGGTTGCCAAAGGAGACGGACCCATGGCGAAATCCCTCAAGTCGCCGCCTGCGGATTTGACCCGCATTTCTACGCGCAATGGAGGTACGTTCCCCCTGGCGCGCATTTCAAAAGTCATCTCCGGCGAAGCACAACTCCCCGGTGGTCATGGTAATCGCGAAATGCCGGTTTGGGGTCCCTTCTTTTCTCGTGTGGATGCTGATCAGGACCTCGGACGAATGCGCGTCGACAGCCTTGCCCGTTACCTGCGTAAGATCCAGCAACCGTAGGCGCGGCTGCGTCAAACAGCGCACCGGTAACGACAAAAAAGCCGCCGGGTTTTCCCCGACGGCTTTTCGATTTACAACACGCTGACTTAGAACGAGAAGCGTGCACCAACCTGAATGGCACGGGGGCCGCCTGAACTAAACGTGGACGCCTGACCCACACGCGCAGTTTTCTGTCCGAACGCGCTCGAATTCAGAGTCACGTTGGTATAGGTGATGTTGGCCAGGTTTAACACGTTAAAGAACTCCCCAAACACCTGGAGGCGGTAGCGCTCCTTGTAGGAAAATTCCTTCGTGAGGCGGACATCCTGGTTGATGACCGGCTTACCCAGTTCGTAATTCGCCGGCAAGGTAAGTTTCGGAATGGTGGCACCGTTCCGCGCCTTGGTTCCCGCCAGCGTCGAATTGAATGTCGCTACGGCCGTTTCCAGGTCGGCCTTGCCGCAACCGTCGTTGAAGCACCCGTAAGAGAGTCCGGGAACGGCAAAACTCAGCGGAAAGGTCGTGTTACCGGCACCGTTCAAATCGATGCCGGAGATCACCGGATTCACAGGCGTTTTGCTAACGATCGAAGAGTTCAAGCTCATCTTTACGCCAAACGGAAGATTCACAACACCAGCAAAGTTGAAGTTCTGCCGTGCGAGATTGGGCCCGAAAGTGGAACCATAGTTGTCGAGGTTAACCGCCGCCGCCATCACCATGTTGTCCTGTAATGCATAGGAAGCCGTGTACTGGAAATGATGCGAGAACCGTTTCTGCAGCTTAACCAGAAGCCCGTTGTATACAGTGCGTCCTTCAGGCGTCCAGACGGTAATGCCGCCCGTTGAACAATTGTGAGTGGGGTCGAAATCCGGCACGGTGGTGCAGCGCGGTATTACGGGTAGTCCACCGGAGGAAATCCGCGAAAAGCGGTTCAGTTCGAGTTCGCCCAGTTGTGCATTGACGCCCACCCGGCGTGCGTAGTCCACTGTCAGCATCAGGTTAAAGGGAAGTTCCCGCTGGACACCGATTGATGTCTGGTAGCTGTGCAGTTGCGGATACTTTGAAGGATAGATTTCAATCCCCTGCTTCACCACCTGGATGCCCGATACCGAATAGGGGCCGTCCGTTATTGGTGTATTTCCGAACAGCTTTGACGCCAGCACCGGAGACTGTTGATCCACGATCTTCAGGAATTCGCCCAGTGTCACATTGGTGAGCGAACTCAGCGGCAGCGGCGCGCCAACTGCCAGAGGCTGGACGCCGGAACTGGTCTGGGCGAACTTGCCCGGATAGATATTAGTGAAGGCGCTGGCCGCGATGTTGTAGCGGCCGTTGCCCGCCGGTCCGATATATGCGGGCTGCGTGAACTGCTGCCACACGTTGACAGTATCCCAGTAGAGTCCGCCGCCACCGCGAATGACCGTCTTCTTGTCTTTGCCCAGAGCCCAGGCAAAACCCGTCATCGGCGCAAAGTTTGTACGGTTGGGCTGCGTGGCCGTGAGACCGCTCGCCACGCCGCCGTTCTGGCCGTTAAAGATGGGCGCAAGATATTGCGGAATCGGCAGATTCGAACCGAACAAACCGGTTTCCAGATTGTAGGACAGGCCAGCGTTGACAGTAAGATTCTGACTGATCTTCCAGGTATCAGCGAACCACGGATGGCTCCGCCAGTTTTTGCTGCCCTTGTCATGCTGGTAGAAACTGGGGAAACTTCCGTTTCCAATGCCGATTCCGCTGTAAATAGCGGCCGTTACCGGCGCGATGGGGAGATTCAGCAAATCCTCAGTTGTCTGCAGCAGCGAGGGCAAACTCGCAAACGCTCCGGCCGGGAAGGCTGCGCCCTGCGTCCGTGTTTGTTCCACCGAGTACAGGGAAATGCAGCCCGGATCGCACTTATCCCAGGGCTTGTAAGCGGTCGTGGTCATCTCAACGTCAATACCGAAGCGGATGCGGTGCGCGCCCTTCTGCCAGTTGACCGTATCGATCACCTGATAGGAACGGTTCTGATGGAACTGGGGGCCATTGGGATCGTTTCCCGCTCCATAGGTATAGGTGGAGGATCCCACCATGCTGATGATCGCGGGTAACCCATATCCAACACAGGGCAACTTGCAATCCTCGGGATTGGCGTTCGGCCCGCCGTTCTGCCACAAGTGATACTGCGCACGGAAATCGTTCACCAGATTTGGCGACAGAATAGTGGTCAAACCTGTGATCGTCTGATCCGCCCAGTTGGTATTGTAAACCCACGCCGAGGGAGCGCCTGTTCCGTTATACGGTCCGAAATTCTTGTTGCCGTCATGCGAATGCCGCAGGAACATGCTGTGCTTCTCAGAGATCTTATAGTCAAACCTCGTGGTGATCCAGTTGTAATGCAGCGGACTCGCAAAAATGCCGTTCAGGGGCTGCATTGAGGGCAGGTCATTCTGCGATGTGATGACAGACGTCTGACCCATGTGCTCGTAGCTGCCGAAATAAAACAGCTTGTTCTTCAGAATGGGTCCGCCGATCCAGAAACCCGGATTCTTGCGCTGAAAGAACGGACTCGGGTTGGCCCGGCTGCGCACCAGACCCGGATATGAGGACATGTTGTGATCGCGGTAGTAATAAAACCCGCTGCCGTGGAAATCATTGCCGCCCGAGCGAGTCACGATATTGATCGCGCCCGTGGAACCCACTCCGGTGGACGGATCAAAGTTCACGCTCGACAGCTGGAATTCCTGCACAATCTCCTGTGAGAAATTCATGGAACTGTTGCCTTCCACTTCATCGTTGATCACGCCGCCATCAATGGTGATGCGAGCGCCGTTGCCGCCCACGCCGCCCAGAATCGTGACATTGAACATCGAGTTGAACTGGGAAGTCGATCCGGGAGTTACCGTGACGCCGGGTTCAAGAGACGCCAGTTGCAGGGAACTGCGGCCATTGAGCGGCAGGTCCTGAATACTTTCCCGCGAGATGAGTCCCGCAACCGCGTGACTCTCATAATTGATCTGAGCGGAAGCGGCTTCCACCGTGACGACTTCCCGTGTAGCACCCACGCTCATCTGCATGTCGACCGTCGTGGTGCTGCCTGCAACCACCTGCGCATCGCGCTGCGTGGTGCGGAAACCTTCGAGTGACGCGCGAACCTCATACTCGCCCGGTGCCAGCGCCGGAGCACTGAATAATCCGGACTCGTTGGCCTTCAGGTTTCGCGTTTCGTTATTGGCTTTGTTGGTTACGGTTACGGTCGCGTTCTGCACTACCGCGCCCGATGAATCGGCTACGGTGCCGGTGATGGTGCCCACGGGAGCTTGCGCAAACATGGTCGTTACGGTGAGGAGGGTGCCAATCAACAGCACGCGCCGGATTGCTTTGTGTATAGACATAAACCCCTTGGAGATTGAATGAAAAGATGGAACCGCGAATCTGTGCGGCAAGCTTATCCGTTGCAGGGGCAAATGTCAACAACGTGTCAATAGCTGTCAATAGCTTGAAGACTATTTAACGGTTAGTGCGCAAGAGGTACAGAACTTGCAATTTTCTTATGTACTTCCGCCTGCTCGCGGAGAGAAAATAGCAGATAGCTCCGTCGCTCGGTTGAATCTTCTAACTCCGTCGCGGAAGCTCATTACAGGGAGAAGTGAAATATGCGAATTGGATTGACTTTTACGGCACTGGCGCTGACTGCCGCACTTACCGCAGGCACAGCAGCCGCGCAGGGCAGAGGCCGCGGCGGCGGCATGGCACCACCCATCAAGATTACGATTCCTGGCTTTAGTGACGGCTCCACAATTCCCGCGAAGTACGGGTGTGCCGCCGGAGTTAATGCCAATCTGTCTCCGGCGATTCAGTGGAGTGGACTCCCTGAAGGGACTGTGACTGTTGCCCTTATCCTGCACGATACGGATCTGATGATTGGAACTGATGATGTTCTTCACTGGGCGATTTTCAATATTCCGGCCAGTGCTACCGGCCTGCCCGAGGGTGTCCCGGCCAAAGCCATTCTCGACGACGGCAGTACTCAGTTGCAAAACATCGGCCGCTCCATCGGCTACTTCAATCCTTGCCCGCCGGCACCGACAACTCATCACTATATATTTGAGTTTTTTGCGCTTGATACGAAGCTCGATCCGGCACCTGCGTCACGCGCTGATCTTGTGAAAGCGATGGTTGGACATGTAAGAGGTAAAGGAACCTGGGTCGGTCAGTTCCATCAGTAAATATCCTGGGCCCGAAAAGAAGAAAAGGCCTGCCTGAGTAACTCCTCCGGCAGGCCTTTTCTTTTACTCGTGAGTACTTACTGAATGATTTTGAAGCTACCCTGTTTTCCGGACCGGTGTGACAGATGGCAACCGCTGCATGCCTCCGAGACTTTGCGCAGTGCCAGCACCTGATCAATCTGCGCAGTCGAAGCGGCTACAGCCGCGGAGGACTCTACTGCCGCCTTCGCAAACTTTAGAGCGTCAGCGTTGTGTTGCTTTTCCCAAAAAGCGGCGACAGTGTCAAACACCGCAGTAAGCTTTTCCGCTTCTTTCGCAACGTCTTCATTCTTCCGTTCCGTGATTGCCGTGCGGACAAGAGTGACCATGGGCTGGAGTGATTTCATGGAAGCCTGAAACGCACTCTGCTCTTCGGCAGTTGCAGTAACCGGCATGGCCATAGTTACCGAATCGGCATGAACAATTCCCTGCGTCTGGTAACTGATGCCGATGATCATCTCTTCGTTCAGTGTCCCCGTGAGAGAGACCTCATGTCCGATATGTTTCTGTACTGCGTCCTGGTTTTCGATGGTATAGACCTGTTTATCGTTGGCGATAAACACGATGCATCTGGGGTCATCGCCAACCAGGCCTTTTTTCTCAGGCGTGCAATGAGAATCAGAGACGGTGCCCAGCCATGTTGTTGCAGCCGCGCTGCCAGGCAACGCAGCTATACCCAGCGCAAGGAAGACACCTGCGGCAAATTGCTTTTTCATGTCGAATACCAGTAATTGAACTTTCTAACGAGTGACTGTGACTTTGACATCCGTGTCGGTATACAAACCGCCGTCCGAAGCATGCCAGCGGACTACATACTCGCCGGGCGCGTCAAACGTTGCCGTAACTTCCCACTTTCCATCGGCTGGAGTCGCGGGTATGGGCCAGCGCGGAGCCCACGGAGAATTTGCGGACGGACGGGTGTCTTCCCAGGTCTTCACCTGATCAGGACTGATTTTTACATTGCCGGGACCCCGGTACTTGATCAGCGAAACCCACAAGCCCCCGGACGCGCTGGATTGCGTAATCTGCCGCGGCGCAACCATACGAAGATCGGTAATACCCAATTCCTCCACCGTTCTGCTGCCGATTAAACGGTTGCCGCGTTCACGTATTGGCGGCAAGCCATCGTCACTGGCACGCGCAACCAGAGTCAACGTTTCTCCCACCTTCACTGTGCGGATGCTGTCCCCGACCGGTTCCACCGAGGGCGGCGTATTCTGGCGGATCTCGGGCGTGGTAATCGTAGCGCCACCGCCCAGTGACCCGTTGTCACTTTCCATCGAGATGTCGTTCAGAAGATAATCCGGAGTGAGTGACCCATAGGCGGTCAGGGTCTTCCCGTTCGTGACTAATGTCCAGACCAGTTCTTTTTTTCCAAAGTCCTTAGGCACGCGAACTCTGAATACATACCGGTTGCGCCTCGGGTAGAAATGAACGGGCTGGCCCCGGTCAGCATCTCCGGGAGAAAACTTGTTGTTCGCCCCCACGGGGACGTCAAATTCCTCTTCCCAGTTGGAGTTCATGTAACCAAAAATGATCTCGAAAGTACCATCCGGATTCGGACGCCAGCCCTCATAGGCGGGTGCCACCGAAAGGCCCTTCGAGCGCGAATATTGTGCACTTGCCGTACCTGCGGCGAGGAGGACGCAGGCGCACACAAGCGCTCCGGTGAGAAAACTCTTCATAACTTTTTGATTCCTGAACTTTTAAACGAGCCGGTAAACCAGCCGGAACGAACTACTGCCCGCCACCGGCGCCTGTGGAGGCAGCGGCCGCCGGAGCTTTCTTGTTATTGACCGGGAGAGGCTCACTGTTGCAGAGCGGACAGCCGATGATCACGTCGTTGCGTGTCCATTTCAGTTTGTCTTTCCGCCGCGTCATTTCCAAAAGGAACTGTTCTTCGGTCAATCCGATACTCTCGCCATTGTCGTGGAACATGTTCGAGATGGAAATATTCCCGGATCCCTTCCAGTTTCTGGGGTCGGTAACATTCTTGTTCGCGGGCGTTGTATCGAAGTATCCGATCAGATGCAGGATGGTGCCTTTGGGCAGCAGTGGAGCATAATCATCGTCGTAGTCATAAACGATCACCCAGTTGTGGTCATAGCCTACACAGTTCAAAGTCTCGATGGTGTGACCCCAGATGGCTTCGAGACACATGCGTGTTCCAGCTGCGTGCAGGTGTGGTTCGTAGCTCTTGATCTTTGTCGGTTCTTCAAGAACCTGGTAGGCATCAAACCTCTGTTCCGCCTTGTTTGCGGAGAGTTCCACATTGCCGCCGTCACCAAGTGACCGGGGGGCATACCGCTGGGCGGGTTTATAGCCTTTGGGGAAGAACTTAAAGCCGTAGAGAAGGCGGGCGCGTGTATCGCGGCCATTCGAATGTGTGTGAATCGAGTACGGGTTGAGTACAGACCCGGCACGCAGCAGTTTGCCTGCTTCGTCGGGGAAGAAATCGGCATTGCGCCCGACTTCGTGAATGGGCCAGCTGCCGCTGGCTGTGTCGGCATTGAAATCGTCGCCTGCGGAGGGCATCCCGGGCACGTTTACGGTCCAGATCATGTGGTGAATCACATAGCGTGAACCTACGGTCTGGCGGCCACCGGCGCCGCTGTAGTCATTCTCTTCCCGCATCTCAACCGACTTCACATAGCGGTCTTCCATCAGCCCGGTAGGCATATTGGGAAGTTCGCCGAAGTAATCAGGGGCGCTGGACTTCACATTAATCCAGGCAGTTTTGAGAATCAGGTCGGGCTCGCCTGCGGTCCACTTGCTGTTGCCGCCCAGTTCTTTGGCAGGCGGCAGATCGGCAGGGTTGCCTTCAGGTGCGCCGGTGTCGGCCCATTTGGAAATCTTCGCCAGATCCATATCGCTCAGTGAAGGATCGTTCTTGAAATGCTGAATTCCGAAATCTTTTTCGACAAACCAGGGCGGCATCACGCCCTGCTTGTCCCGAATCAGCGTGCGGGCTTTGATGGTTTTCGCCCAGGGGCGAACTTGGCTGTACGTCAGAAGTGACATAGGCGCAGCTGCATCCGGCTGATGGCAATTCTGGCAACTGCGCTGCAGAATGGGCGCAATATCTTTGGAGAAAGTGACTTCGCCCTCAATCGCGGGCAATCCCGCTGCCATGCCGGTCGCGCAAACGATGGCACCGGCGAGGGCGAGACGCATCGGGGCGTTGGGGAAAATTATACGCAGGCTCACGGGGAACCCTCCTGTGGGATTCGGAATTTTGCTGGATTTTACTAGTTCACGGAACAGGTGTCAAACAGCGTCACGACTATTATGAGCTAAATGCCCCGCAGAAAGAAGCGTCGGAAAATAAAAAGAGGGGGCCGGTATGGCCCCCTCTTTTTATTACAGCGGTCTTGTGACCGTTTTAGTTGTTGGGCAGCGAGTATGCGATGTATTCGCCCGAGTAAGCACCACCGCTGACAGCAACGATGATGTACTGCTTGCCGTCGGCCGTATAGGTCATCGGCGAGCCACTCTGTGCGGCCGGCATCAGAACTGCACCGACTTCCGCACCCGTCTTTTTGTCATACGCACGGAGCATGGCGCCGCGCGGCCGTCCGGGAGGCGACGTAACCAGCGGATCACCAACCACAACCATCGTTTTGGTAACCATCACGCCAACGTTGCCGGCCTGGCCGGTTTTCGGAATATCAAGGCCCTTGAGTGCGGGGCTGTTGCGGATGGCGTCCGGCGTTTCGCCGTGCGGCACCTTAAACAGCAGTTCGCCCTTGTTGACATCGATCGCACTGAGCACGCCATACGGCGGCTTCATGATGGAAAGACCACCGAGACCGGTGTTCAGACCACCACCACGACCGCCTTCAAACTGCGGTGCGGCAGCAGGTGCGCCGCCACGGCCAGCGCCACCGGCCGGAGGTGCAAGTGGTGGAGCGCCGCGGGGTGCGCCAACGGGGTTGTTCGGATCGGCCTCCCAGATGGGCAGACGATTCTTCGCCTGGGCTTCGGGGTTGACCGTTTCGTAATACTTCTCGCCGATCACTTCGGTCGTAATGGCCGAGTTGTGGGCATGACCGTAGAAAATACCGGTTTCAGGATCGAAAGCCGCACCCTGCCAGTTGGTACCACCGGTCGTGTTGCCGATGTTGATGGCACCGAGCCATTCCTTACCACCCATGGTGGGCGGGACATAAGGAGTGGGAACCCAGCGATACTTCTTCAGGTTCTCGAGCGCCTGCGCGTGGAGAGCCGGCGTGAAGTCAATGATGTCGTCCGGCCCAACGAAAGTGCGGGCATAGGGCGGCGGCTTGGTGGGAAACGGCTGCGTTTTCGCAGTTTTTTCGCCAGGGACGTCAGTCTGTGGAACGGCTGTTTCCGGCATCGGCCAGATCGGCTGACCCGTGATGCGGTCAAATACATACAGCCAGGACTGCTTGCTGGGCTGTGCCACCAGCTGACGCGGCTTGCCGTCAATGGTGGCGTCAATCAGCAGCGGAGCGGCAGACATGTCATGATCCCAGATCGGATGATGCACGAACTGGAAGTGCCATTTCTTCACGCCGGTCTTGATATCAACGCAAACCAGGCTTTCTGCATAGAGGTTGTCACCAGGGCGGTTGCCGCCGTAGGTGTCGATGGTCGGAGATTCAACGGGCAGATAGACCAGGCCGTTCTTTTCGTCAACCGAAATCTGAGTCCAGACGCCGGTGTTGCCTGTCCATTCCCATGAACCTTTTTCCCAGGTATCGTTGCCGGGCTGACCAGGATACGGGATGGTGTTGAAGCGCCAGATCTGTTTGCCGGTGCGGGCATCATACGCGCGGACAAGGCCCTTTGCGTTGGTGCTGAAACGGTAGCCGAGACCTTCCGCCATTGAGGAACCGACGATGATGATATCGCCGACAACGGTGGGGGTGGAGTGGAGGCCGATTTCAGCGCCTTCCAGATCAACCTGCTTGTCTTTGCCGATTACGACGCCGTCCTTCAGATCAACCACGCCGGTCTTGTTAAAGGCTGTGACGGGCTGACCAGTTTTGGCATTGAGTTCGACCAGTCGATAGCCGGTGGTGACATAGATGATGCGTTCGTCGCCCTTGCCATCGGTCCAGTAGGAAAGACCACGACCGGAGAGCTGGCGGGGGGCCATGCGGGCCCGGCGGCCTTCATCCATGCGGTAAACCCAGAGTTCTTCACCGGTTTTGCCGTCGAGGGCAACCACAGCGCGGCGTGTGCCGCCCGTGGCATAAATGATGCCGTTGATGGCGATCGGGGTGCCTTCAAGCTTGTTTTCGAGGCGGGGACCGAGGTTATCAGTCTTGAAACGCCAGGCAACTTCAAGCTGGTTGAAGTTGGTGGCTTTAATCTGGTCAAGGGGAGAGTACTTGCTGCCTTTGAGATCGGCCGTATACATGGGCCAGTCGCCTTTGGCGGTGGAAGGTTGTCCGGTGTTGCGAGACTGAGCCTGCACGCCGGTGGCGAGCCAAGTGGCTCCCGCGGCGATGGCAAGGGACGCAGCCACAACTCCTTTCAGACCTATGGTCTTTTTGAACATATTCGTTTTGGTTTCTCCTGAAATGTCTGCTTACGAGGCTACGCGGAACGCCTGAGAGCAACACAGCTCAAAACAAGGCGATATAAACCAGATGTAAGGTTACCCGGAATATATCATATCAGCGGACCGTACAGGAATCACCAGAGAGTTGGAGTTTCATTACGATAAACATTCGAAGGGAGGTCTAAGCTATCGTCAAACTGGGTCTTGCCCGAACGGCCCATAACTACAACAGGCAAAGCGCGCGCAGTTCTCGCGGTACTTTACGCACTGCTGATCGCATTCGTCGGAATATACCCTGCATTGGGCGGCTACAGGGAGGAAATGTTGCGCAACCTTTCCTGGTCTCCCGCGGACGAGGAGATGGAAGAATCCCGAGTGCAGAATCTGGCAGGTCTCACAGCGAGAGTGGAAGCACTGTGACGAAGTTTTATATAGACACCGAACAGTACCCGGCGGAAAGGCCCAAAGTAGCGGCCCTTCGGGGCGTGCCGCTTTGCGAAAGAGATTGCCTGTCCCTGGCACGGAGCCGATGAATGCCGCTGGACACTTATCAACGTCCTCTCAGAGACCTGAGGATCTCGGTCACGGACAGGTGCAACTTTCGTTGCACCTACTGCATGCCCCTCGACGAGTACAATTGGCTCAGGAAACAGGAAATCCTGACGTTTGAAGAGATCGTGAGGTTGGCCACTATATTTGTCCAACTCGGAGTGGAGAAGATCAGGCTCACTGGCGGTGAGCCCCTGGTACGCAAGGATCTTGAGCAACTGGTCAAACAGTTGTCACCCCTGCCCGGTCTAAAAGATCTGTGCCTTACAACCAATAGCTCGTTGCTCGCGGAAAAGGCCCCGGCTCTTAGCGCCGTCGGATTGCGGCGCGTCAGCGTCAGTCTCGATACGCTCAACCCTGAGAAGTTTCGAGCGATGACGCAACGGGGTAATCTGGACAAGGTGCTGGAGGGCCTTTTTGCAGCGAAGCACTGTGGGCTGCAGCCCATTAAGATCAATGCAGTGATCGAGCGAGGCGTCAACGACGATGACATCCTCGATCTGGTGGACTTCTCCAGGAAGAATGGATTTGCCATCCGCTTTATCGAGTACATGGAGGTGGGTACCTCGAACGACTGGCTATCCGAAAAGGTCGTATCGAAGGCTGAGATTCTCTCCAGAATCACGTCTCACTACGGCTTGAGAGAAACCGGAAGGCAGGGCGGCAGCGCTCCATCGGTGGATTACCAGGTCATCGATGGCGCTGGGGACATCGGGGTAATCGCTTCTGTCACTGAACCTTTTTGCTCAAGCTGTACACGCGCGAGATTGACAGCCGACGGAAAACTCGTGACGTGTCTGTTCTCCGAACGCGGCCACGATCTGAAGGCACTGATAAGAAACGGAGCCAGTGACGAGGAGGTCCGAGACGTAATCGGCGCGGTGTGGAGGGTAAGGACGGACAGGTACTCCGATGAAAGATGGGAAGCAATGAAGTCGGGCCATGGGTATGAGGCGAAAGCTCATAAAAAGATCGAGATGATCACCTTGGGGGGCTAGTCCGGACGAGATATCCCGGTTCTTGGGGTTCGTAAAACATCATTATTAAAAAGGGGGGGTACATCCATGCAGGGTTTCCGGATCGAGGCAGATTCTCTCGGTGAGGTGCAGGTCCCGGCCGACGCTTACTACGGCGCACAAACCGCGCGAGCGGTGGATAATTTCCCCATCAGCGGTCTGGTCTTTCCCCGGCGATTCATTCGTGCGCTGGGCTTGATCAAGCTGGCCTGTGCACGCGCCAACATGGACGTGGGGGATTTAGATCCCCGGATTGGCGGCGCTATCGTGGCAGCGGCGACGGAGGTCATCGAAGGCCAATGGGATCGGGAGTTCGTGGTCGACATCTTCCAGACGGGGAGCGGCACTTCGACCAACATGAACGCCAACGAGGTAATTGCCAATAGGGCCGCCGAAATTCTCGGCGCAGGCCGGAGCAACAAGGTGGTCCACCCGAACGACCACGTCAATATGTCGCAGTCGTCCAACGACGTGATTCCCACGGCGATCCATATTGCGGCGGCGACTGGCATAACGGAAGAGCTGATCCCCGCCTTGCAGCACCTTCAGCAGACGCTGGCCGCCAAGGCCGCGGCGTTCGACCCGATCCTAAAGTCAGGCCGGACCCACCTCATGGATGCTATCCCGGTTCGCCTCGGCCAGGAGTTCGGCGGCTATGCTGAGCAAATTACAAAAGGCCTCGATCGCGCCGCCCACGCCCGTGACGCCTTGCTTGAGCTGGCCCTGGGCGGAACAGCCACCGGAACCGGGTACAACTGCCGCCCCTGCTTCCCGGAGAAGGTGATCGCCTGCCTGGCCCAGGATACCGGACTTTCATTTCGGGAAGCGAGCAATCACTTCGAGGCGCAGGGTGCCCGTGATACTTGCGTTGAAGTCTCCGGAGACCTGAAAACGATCGCGTGCAGCCTGATGAAGATCGCCAACGATATACGCTGGATGGCCTCGGGGCCGCGCACGGGCCTCGCCGAACTGAACTTGCCTGCCATACAGCCGGGCAGTTCCATGATGCCTGGAAAAGTAAACCCGGCTGTTTGCGAGGCAGTAACCATGGTTGCGGCGCAGGTGATTGGCCACGACACGACCATCGCCGTCTGTGGGATGAGCGGCAACTTTGAACTGAACGTGATGATGCCGGTGATGGCCTATGACCTGCTGGAGTCGATCCACCTTCTCTCCTCGGTCAGCCGCGTCTTCGCTGACCGGTGTATCGGCGGTATCACGGCGAACATCGCGCGCTGTGAAGAGACCGTCGAGCGCAACCTCTCGATATGTACGGCGCTGGCTCCGCGGATTGGATACGACACGGCGGCGGCGATCTCCAAGGAAGCCCACGCAACAGGACGCACCATTCGGGAGGTAGCGCGGCAATGGGGTGTCCTGCCAGATGAGGAGATCAATGCCCTGCTCGATTTCCTGAAGATGACGCAGCCCGGCGTTCCTGGCCGGAGCGGGTAGAGACAATAATCCGGGCTGGCGGAGAGCATGGAGTTCTTGAAGTTCTGTGGGGCAGGTGGAGGAATTTATGGATGGCATAGACGACGGCAAGGTGCATCCTGATCGCACCGGCATCGTTATTGTCGGCGGCGGCTTCGGGGCGATGAACGCCGCCATGGCTCTGGACCGCCAGCTTGAGCGCGGCTTGAGGGCCGAGGTGACCCTCATCAGCCGCAACAATTTCTTTCTCTTCACCCCCCTCCTGGCGGAGGTCGCCGCCTCTCTCATTGAGCCCCGGCATGCAGTGAATCCGATCCGCCGGATGCTCAGCCGGGTCCGGTTCATCGAGGGGACGGTGCAGGAGTTGGACCCGGGCGGGCGGACAGTGCGATTTGTCGACAAGAACGGCCGTTCCCGATTGCTCTCCTACGAGCACTGCGTGCTCGCCCCCGGAGGAGTCACCGAGTTCTTCGGGATCCCGGGCCTGGCAGAGAACGCGCTAACTCTCAAGACCCTGGGGGACGCCGTCCGCATCCGGAATCGCATCATC
>JANXLY010000161.1 GCA_025354885.1 Acidobacteriota bacterium
TTACGTATTGAGCAAAGAAGAAGGCGGACGTCACACTCCGTTCTTCAATGGCTATCGTCCGCAATTTTACTTCCGCACCACGGACGTAACGGGCGTAGCGAAGTTGCCAGAGGGCACCGAAATGGTGATGCCTGGTGACAATGTGCAGATGGACATCGAACTGATTATGCCGGTGGCAATGGACAAGGGCTTGCGCTTCGCAATTCGCGAAGGCGGTCGTACAGTCGGCGCTGGCACCGTATCAGAAATCGTTTCGTAGGACGCCAGGAATTTAGCGATGAATAAAGAACGAATCCGCATTCGCCTCAAGGCATACGATCACCGTGTACTGGATCAATCGACGTCCGAAATCGTCGATACGGCTCGCCGTACTGGTGCAGTGATCGCTGGGCCCATCCCGCTGCCCACAGTGCGGAACCGCTATACGGTAAACCGCTCCCCGCACGTCGACAAAAAGTCGCGGGAACAGTTTGAAATCCGCACGCACAAGCGTTTGCTCGATATTCTCGAGCCGACGCAGGATACGGTAGACGCGCTGATGAAGCTCGACCTGCCGGCCGGCGTGGACGTCGAAATTAAAGCTTTCGGCAAGAAGTAAGTGTTATTAGGAATCCGCAGTTTGACCTTCGTGGTTAGAACCTGGAGAGGTTGGCAATGAGCCCAGGAATTTTAGGTAAAAAAATCGGGATGACGCAGATCTTCCGCGCCGATGGACAGGTGGTCCCTGTCACATTGGTGAAGGCCGGTCCGTGCGTCGTTACGCAGCGCAAGACGCCTGCGACGGACGGCTACGACGCCATTCAGGTTGGCCTGATGGAATACGTCAAGCCAGCCAGGATCAATAAACCCGCGACGGGCCACCTCAAAAAGGCTGGCGCGGACGGTGTCAAGTACAGCCGCGAGTTCAAGTTGCGTAATGGCAGCGGGGATTTCAAGGCTGGAGACAAGATCACAGCCGAAGACTTTAAACCGAACGAGATAGTCGATGTGACTGGCATATCGAAAGGCCGGGGATTCCAGGGCGTTGTAAAACGTCACGGATTCAAGGGTGGTCCTGGCGGCCACGGCTCGATGTTCCATCGCGCACCTGGTTCGATCGGCGCATCGAGCTTTCCATCGCGTGTCTTTCCGGGCATGCGCATGGGCGGCCACATGGGCACCGATCAGGTGACTGTGCGGAATCTCGAAATCGTTGAAGTCGACACGGAAGAGAACGTGATCATGGTGAAGGGCGCGCTCCCTGGAGCGAATGGCTCTTACGTCATGATCCGTCGTGCAAGGGCAAGGGGCTAACACGATGCCAACCGTAGACGTAATCAATCTCGAAAATCAAAAAGTAGGCTCACTCGAGCTGGCAGAAACCGTATTCGCCGCCGAAGTGAATGAGCACCTCCTGTACGAGTCGGTCCGCCATTACATGGCTGGCCAGCGTAGAGGTACTGCCTCGACCAAGACCCGCCACGAAGTGGCCGGTAGCGGCAAGAAGCTGTGGAAGCAGAAGGGAACTGGACGCGCCCGAGTCGGCAGCATCCGTTCACCACTATGGCGCCACGGTGGTACAACCCACGGTCCGCAACCGCGTGACTACAGTTATCGCCTGAACAAGAAAATGATCCAGGGCGCTCTGCGCTCGGCACTGACCGCAAAGCTCCGCGACGGAGAATTGCGAGTGGTTGATACCTTCAATCTGGTTGATGCCAAAACGAAGAATTTTGCTTCGAAACTGGGCAACTTGAAGGCCGACAACACAGTTCTATTGGTCGAGAACGGTGAAAACCGCAATCTGACTCTGAGCTCGCGCAATGTGGAAGGCGTCAAGCTGGTGAATTCGAAAGATGTCACCACCTACGATGTTCTCAAGTACAAGGCTGTCCTTATCAGCAAGTCCGCTGCGGAGAAGTTATCGGAGGCGTTGAAGTAAATGACCGTATTTGATGTTATTACACGCCCGATCGTAACCGAAAAGGGCGTCAACAAAAAAGACTCTGAGCGAACCCTATGCTTTGAAGTCAAGCCGAATGCCACCAAGACGCAAATCAAGCAGGCCGTTGAGAAAATCTTCAAAGTGAAGGTGGAAGAAGTTCGCACCATCATCAATGAAGGAAAACTCCGCCGCCGTGGCAAGTTTGCCGGATATGGCTCGGACTGGAAAAAAGCCTACGTGAAGCTCAAGAAGGACCAGAAGGTCCCTGAATACTCCGAGGTGGTCTAAATGCCGATTAAATCCTATCGCCCGTTTACTCCCACGCAACGCTTCCGAACGGTAGTGACGCGTGAAGATATCACGCGCCAGACCCCTGAGAAAAAGCTCACTAAGGGCATCGCAAAGACGGGTGGCCGCAATTCCACCGGTCGCACCACGATGCGCTTCCGTGGTGGTGGTAACAAAACTTCTTATCGCGAAATCGACTTCAAGCGAGACAAAGCTGGTATCCCGGCGCTTGTTGCTTCGATCGAATACGATCCGAATCGTTCCGCCCGCATTGCGCTGCTCCACTATGTCGATGGCGAAAAGCGCTACATCGTAGCTCCCGTCGGCCTAAAGGTTGGCTCGACCATTTCGAGCGGCCCAGCAGCAGACATTCTGGTCGGCAATGCACTGCCCCTCAAGAATATTCCTGCCGGCACAATCGTACACAACATCGAACTGCGTCCGGGCAAGGGTGCCCAGATGGCGCGCAGCGCTGGCTCGCAAGCGCAGGTTGTTTCTAAAGAGACGGATTTCTGCCTCCTCAAACTGCCGAGCGGAGAAGTTCGCAAGATTCAGATTGAATGCTACGCGACCATTGGCCAGGTTGGAAATCTCGATCACGAAAATCAGACACACGGCAAGGCTGGTCGCAGCCGCTGGGTTGGCAAGCGTCCTCATAACCGCGGCGTTACAATGAACCCGGTCGATCACCCGCACGGTGGTGGTGAAGGTCGTACTTCGGGTGGTCGTCACCCGGTTACCCCTTGGGGCCAACCGACTCGTGGATTCAAGACCCGCAACAACAAGCGCACAGACAGTGCCATTGTGAAGCGGAAGCAGAAGAGCTAGAGACAGGTAAGAAGATACTATGGGCCGTTCACTAAAAAAAGGACCGTTCGCCGACGGTCACCTGATCGTAAAACTCGAGGCCATGAATGCTCGGGACGAGAAAAAGGTTCTCAAGACCTGGTCTCGCCGCTCGACCATCATGCCTATGTTCATCGGCCATACTCTTGCGGTTCACAATGGCAAGAAGTTTATCCCGGTTTACGTGACCGAAAACATGGTTGGCCATAAACTGGGCGAATTTTCGCCGACGCGGACCTTCAAGGGTCACGTAGCGAAATCGAAGTCCAGTGAAAAGGGCAAATAGGACTGAATCATGATAGCGAAAGCAGAAGCCCGATACGTAAGAACCAGCCCGCAGAAATGCCGCCTGGTAATCGACTTGATCCGAGGCCTGAAGGCTGGCGAAGCGATCAACGTTTTGAAAATGACGAACAAGCGCATGGCTCCTGTAGTAGAGAAGCTGTTGCGTAGTGCTATCGCCAACGCCGAAAACAAGAACAACGACATTGACGTTGATAATCTGACGGTCAGTGAAGCCTATGTGAACGAAGGCCCTCGCATGAAGCGCATTCGTCCTGCCCCGATGGGGCGGGCGTACCGCTATCAGAAGAGGATTGCCCACATTGTGGTGAAGGTTTCCGATGGCGCAGCCAATGCGCCTGGCACGGAAGCGGAAGCTGGAGCATAAGGAAAACATCACATGGGTCAGAAAGTACATCCTTTTGGATTCCGTCTCGGAGTCACTAAAACCTGGAAAAGCCGCTGGTTCGCCAAGCAGGATTACGCCAAGCTTCTTTTTGAAGATCTTGAGCTGAAGGAATCTCTGCGCAGCCGACTGAAGAGCGCCGGCGTTAGTTCGATTGAAGTAGATCGTCCCGGCAACAAGCTCCGCATAACGATTCGCACCTCGCGTCCCGGTATCATCATCGGACGCAAGGGCGCTGAAATCGAAAAGCTGAAGCTTGATCTTGCCAAGAAGACGAAGCGCGAAGTATTTATCGACATTCAGGAAGTACACAAGCCTGAGCTGGATGCACAGCTGGTGTCCGAATCGATTGCATTGCAGCTTGAAAAGCGCGTGGCGTTCCGCCGTGCGATGCGCAAGGCTGTTGACAGCGCACAGCGTTTCGGTTGCAAGGGAATTAAGGTTCGCGTCAGTGGCCGCCTGAACGGTGCTGAAATCGCGCGTACCGAATGGTATCTGCATGGCCAGTTGCCGTTGCACACCCTTCGTGCCGATATCGATTATGGTTTCGCCGAAGCACACACGACTTATGGTGTGATCGGCGTCAAGTGCTGGATTTACAAGGGCGACATTGGCGAAGGCCAGCGCCGCGTCATGTTACGCAACGACAACGAACCGCAGCCCCGTCCGAAGCGCGATACCCGCGACCGGCGTCCGGCTGGGGATCGTCCCCGCCAGGATCGTGGTGGCTTTGAACCCCGTCCTGATGGTCGTGGTGCCGATGGCCGAGCAAGGTCAGAAGCAGCAGTCCCACCGGTAGCAGATTCTGGAGTGATTGTGACTCCACCTGAGGTTCCGTCCGCAATCAAGAGCGGTGGGCCGATACTACCTCCGATGGCTCCTCCTTCCCCGAGCTGGAAGCAGGAAATAAACGCGCAGGCGGAAGCAACACCCGTTGTGGAAGCTGTCGTTGAACCCGTCGTCGAACCGGTTGTCGAAGCTGTTGTCGCCCCGGTTGTCGAACCGGTTGTCGAAGCAGTAACGGAAGCCGTTACAGAAGCTGCGCCTGAGGCCGAGAAGTCAGCTGAATAGCTGATACTTCGCGCTAGCCGCTAAAGAATTTTGAGAAGAGGATAACGACCTATGTTGATGCCAAAGAAAGTCAAGTACCGCAAACAGCAGCGGGGCCGCATGCGCGGAATGGCTTATCGGGGCTCGAGTGTCGACTTCGGCGAATTTGGTCTGAAGGCGATGGCATGTGGCTACATCACCAACCGCCAGCTTGAGGCGGCACGTATCGCGATGACCCGGCACATTAAACGTGGTGGTAAGGTCTGGATCCGGATTTTCCCGGACAAGCCGGTCACCAAGAAGCCCGCTGAAGTCCGAATGGGCTCAGGTAAAGGTGCTCCGGATGGCTGGGTGTGTGTAATTCGCCCTGGCAAGATTTTGTTTGAGATGGAAGGTGTGCCGCTCGAGACGGCGCAGGAAGCGTTTCGGCTTGCGGCGCAGAAGTTGCCGATGAAGACGAAGCTCGTTCTGCGGTCGGCAATTTAGGCATCGTTGAGGACAACCAAGATGAAAGCAGAACAGATTCGCGGCCTTGATGCGGCCGAACTAAAAAAGCAGTTGGCCGAAGGCGACGAGAACATGTTTCGCCTGCGCTTTCAGATGTCGATGGGCCAGATGGAAGGCATTAAGAAATTGCGGGAGCTCAAAAAAGACCGAGCACGGATACTAACCGTGATCCGGCAAACCGAGTTGGCCGCCCAGAAGGAAGGCAAGTAAGCCATGGCCGATCAAGAAGTCGTAAAAGCGCCCAATAAGCAGGAAAAGGTCGGCGAAGTCGTATCGACCAAGATGGCCAAGACGATTGTAGTGGAAGTAACCCGCAAAGTGCAGCATCCTTTGTACAAGCGAATTCTCACCCGCCGCAGCAAGTTTTACGCGCACGACGAAGAGCAGAAGTCGAAGGTTGGCGATCAGGTTCGCATCATCGAGAGCCGCCCTTTGAGCAAGCTGAAGCGCTGGATGTTGAAGGACATTTTGCGCACCGCAGTTCGCATACAGATCCAGGACGAGCCCTCGGCCGACAGGCTGGCTCGCGCCGCTGCTGCGAAGAAGAAAAAGTAAGTATTCAACCGAATTAGAGAGTTTACGGAGAACAAGCAATGATTGGAATGAGAACAATGCTGGAAGTGGCGGACAACAGTGGCGCCCGCAAGCTCCAGTGCATCCTGCCGCGCGGCGGCGACAAAGGCCGTATGGCCGGTCTGGGTGACATCATTACAGCTGCTGTCAAGGAAGCTGCTCCGGACTCATCGGTGAAAAAAGGTAAGGTTGTGCGCGCGGTAATCGTTCGCATGCGCAAAGAAGCCCGCCGCAAGGACGGCACCTACATCCGCTTTGATTCGAATGCCGCTGTACTGGTAAACGAATTGGGCGAGCCGGTCGGCACCCGTGTATTTGGCCCGGTGGCCCGCGAACTACGCGACAAAAAGTTTATGAAGATCGTTTCGCTTGCTCCGGAGGTTGTTTAGTTTTATGGCTTCCCTCAGCAAAATGAATGGCGCCGAGAAGGCTGGAATCCCGAAACGGATTCGCATCAAAAAAGACGATATGGTCAAAGTCCTGGTCGGCAAAGACAAGGGCAAGACAGGCAAAGTGCTTGAAGTGAACCGGGAAGTCGGCCGCGTGCTGGTTGAAGGTATCAGCATGGTCAAGCGAGCCATGAAGGCAAACCCGTCCAAGGGCATCAAGGGTGGTTTTCAGGAGAAGGAATCGAGCATTCACGTTTCAAACGTGATGATTCTGACGGCTGGCGGAATTCCAACCCGCATTGGCACGAAGGTGGAGACGGTGGGTGGTAAAACCCGTCGCACGCGCATTGCGCGGAAAACCGGTGAGGTGCTGGATTCCAAGTAACGACCAGGCAATTCGAATTCAAGCGAATGCTGGCGACGTTCTCCAGGTCCCTCCCAACACGAAAAAGGTAGAGAAGCAATGAATGCGCGATTAAAAGACATCTATAACGAAAAGGTCCAACCTCTGCTCCAGAAGGAGTTTGGGTATAGCAATCCGATGGCGATTCCGAGAGTCAACAAGATCTCAATCAACCTCGGTTTGGGCGAAGCTACGGGCAACGCCAAGCTGATGGACACTGCGATTCAGGAATTGACCGCGATCAGCGGACAGAAGCCGGTTGTAACCAAAGCCCGCAAGTCGATCGCTGCATTCAAATTGCGTGAAGGCATGGCGATTGGTTGCATGGTAACTTTGCGCGGCAACGCGATGTACGAATTTTTGGACCGTCTGACGAACATTGCACTGCCGCGAGTGCGCGACTTCCGCGGGATTAACCCGAAGTCGTTTGATGGCCGTGGCAACTATACGCTCGGCATCAAGGATCAATTGATTTTCCCGGAAATCGACTATAACAAGGTCGATAAAGCCCGGGGTATGAATATCTGTATCACTACCACGGCAAAGAACGACGCAGAAGCGCTAGCTTTGTTGAAATATATGGGAATGCCGTTCCGCGCGTAGCGGAACGAGTAGAGGAAGAACCAGAGAAACACGATGGCAACTACCGCAAAAATCGCCAAGGATAATAAGAAGCCCAAGTTTGAGTGCCAGCACCGCAACCGTTGCGGACGCTGTGGTCGGCCTCGCGCTTACATGCGCAAGTTCAACCTCTGCAGAATCTGTTTCCGCCAGCTGGCCCTTGCTGGTGAAGTCCCCGGTGTGACCAAGGCGAGCTGGTAACGCGAGAGCTCGAAGGAAGAGAGAAAAACCAGCATGACTACTGATCCCATCGCCGATATGTTGACCCGAGTTCGCAACGCTCTGAAGTCGCGGCACTCGAAGGTTGACGTTCCGTCTTCGAAACTAAAGCTCGAAATGGCCCGCATCCTGAAGGAAGAGGGTTATATCCTCAACTTCAAGCTGGCTGAAGAAGGCGTCAAAAAGACCATCAAAATTTATTTGAAGTACACGCCGAACAACGACAGTGTGATCTCGAACCTGAAGCGCATTTCGCGCCCCGGGTGCCGGATCTATGTTGGCAGCACGGAAGTGCCCAAGGTGCTCGGCGGCTTGGGGATTAACATCCTCACCACGCCGAAAGGCGTGATGACCGGACACTCGGCTCGCAAGGCCAATGTGGGCGGCGAACTGCTCTGCCAGATCTACTAGGATCCGGGCACTAAGAGCAAACGAGAGAGATTGAAAGAGAAGAATTTATGTCACGTGTAGGTAAAAAGCCCATTGCTCTTCCCTCTGGAGTGAAAATCCAGATCGGAAGCGAGCTGCAGGTAGAAGGCCCCAAGGGTAAACTTGTGGTTCCGATTCCGCAGGGCGTTACGGTTGAGAACAAGAACGGCACCGTGGAAATCACGCGTTCGCATGACAAATATGCGGGATTGCATGGTTTAACGCGGGCACTTGCCGCGAATGCAATCACCGGCGTTTCTACGGGATGGGTGAGAGAACTCGACATCGTAGGCATCGGTTACCGCTGCGACGTGAAGAACGGGATCGCAACGTTTACACTGGGATATAGCCACTCGATCGAATTTCTGTTGCCGCCTGGCGTAGAGATGACAGTCGACAAGCAGACGCATATTGTGTTGAAGAGCCATGACCGTCAACTGGTAGGCCAAGTTGCAGCGAACATGCGCTTCCTGCGTCCTCCAGATCCCTACAAAAACAAGGGCGTTCGCTACACGGGCGAGATATTGAAAAAGAAGGTCGGCAAGAGTGGTGCCGGTGGCAAGGGCAAATAGGCCCTGAGGAAAACGAGGAACAAACTATGAAATCCATGGTAGATCGCGATGCAGTTCGCCGCCGTATTCATGTCCGTATTCGCAAGCGTGTCAAGGGCTCGGCAGAACGTCCGCGCCTGGCGGTATTCCGCAGTTTGAATCATATTTATGCTCAGGTCATTGATGACCGCACGGGTCGGACCCTGGCGGCGGCATCGAGCGCTGAGAAAGCGTCAACGACAAAGTCAGGCGGCAATGTGGCCGCTGCAAAAGAAGTTGGGATTAAAGTGGCTGAACGCGCCAAGCAAGCTGGGATTGCAAAAGTTGTGTTCGACCGCGGCGGGTTTTTGTATCACGGCCGGGTGAAAGCTCTGGCTGATGCCGCTCGCGAGGGCGGACTCGAGTTCTAGTTGAAGGAAAGCCGGTAAGGAAATACGCATGGCAGCAAAAGGCATTAAGCGAGTAGAAGCGAGCGGCTTGAACCTCAAGGAACAAGTGGTCTCGATCAACCGCGTCACGAAAGTAGTCAAGGGCGGCAAGAACTTGAGCTTCGCAGCGCTCGTTGTAGTGGGCGACGCCGAGAAGCGCGTGGTTGGATACGGCACCGGCAAGGCTAAGGAAGTACCGGCAGCAATCAAGAAGGGCATCGAGGCGGCGAAGAAAAATCTTCGTCAGATCAACACTCTGCCAAACACGATCCTGCATAAGGTGGAAGGCCGCTTTGGAGCTGGTCTTGTCATGTTGAAGCCCGCTCCGGACGGAACTGGCGTAATCGCTGGTGGCCCGGTACGCGCCGTCATTGAGAGTGTCGGAATTCCGAACATTCTTACGAAGAATCTTGGATCCCGCAATCCCCACAACGCAGTCAAGGCAACCGTAAATGCTCTCGAGCAATTGCGTGACAAGCAGGCCGTGGCCGATATGCGCGGGATCAGTCTGGAGAAAGTTTAAGCTAGCCTAACGGCGAGTAGAACGAGGTATCCATATGGCTCAGAATATGATCAAGATCAAACTGATTGGTAGCGTAATTTGTTGCCCCGAGGCCCAGAAAAAGATAGTGCGCAGCCTACAGTTGAGAAAAATGAACCGCGTGGTCGAGCGTCCGGATACGCCAGCCTTTCGCGGCATGGTGTTGAAGGTGCCACACTTGCTGGCAATCGTGAAGGAATAGGTTAGGAAGAGCGATGAATTTAAGTAACCTCCACCCGCCAGCCGGGCAAAAGCAAAAAAGACAGCGTATCGGCCAAGGTATGGGTACGCGGCGCGGCAAGTTTTCCGGTCGTGGTGCCAAGGGTGCCAAGTCCATCAGTGGTTATTCGAAAATGCGCGGTTTTGAAGGCGGCCAGATGCCGCTGCATCGCCGTATGCCGAAGCGCGGATTCACCAATCCGTTCCGTGAAGAGTATGTAGTTCTCAATCTGAGCCGTCTCGATAAGCTCGAAGGTTCGGACTTCACTCCGGAAATCCTGCAGGCCGCAGGGGTTCTGAAGAAGCTCGAGAAGGGTCTCAAGATCCTCGGCACGGGCGAAATTACGCGCAAGATTACGATTCGCGCACACCAGTTTAGCGAAGCCGCCAAGGTAAAGATTGAAGCCGCCGGAGGAACAGTGGAAGTGATTCCGCCGTTTGTTCCCGCACCGATCAAGAACCCCAAGCGCGACGCCGCTCTTGAACGCAAAGCGTCCAAGAAGAAGTAAGCAGTGTTGTCCAGAGCTAGCTCCTATAAGGATCGACCCTAAATCCAATGAAGTTCTTCGAAGCCTTTGCCAACGTGTTCCGGATCCCCGACCTAAGAAATCGGATCCTGTTCACGCTCGCCATGTTGGCCGTCTACCGTCTTGGTGGTCACATTCCAACTCCTGGAATTGACGCCAATCGCCTGGAAGAGTATTTCAAGCAGAGCGCTGGCGGCATATTTGGTTTCCTCGATTTGTTTAGCGGCGGCATGTTTCGCCGCCTCACTATTTTTGCGTTGGGCATCATGCCCTACATCACGTCTTCGATTATTCTGCAGTTGCTGACTGTAGTGGTTCCGACCCTCGAGAAGCTTTCGAAGGAAGGCGAAATGGGGCGTCGCAAGATCACGCAGTGGACTCGTTACCTGACAGTGATCCTGGCACTGTTTCAATCGGCTGGCATCGCGACTGCGTTGCAGGCTGCAGGAACCACTGGCGGCGGTTTTGTGTTGAACCCCGGCATCGGCTTCATCCTGATGACGATGATCAGTTTGACGACCGGCACCGCTTTTATCATGTGGCTTGGTGAGCAGATTACCGAGCGCGGGATTGGCAACGGGATGTCGTTGATCATCTTCACGGGTATTGTGATCGGCTTGCCGAAAGCGCTGGAAGAAGTCTACAACAACGTATTTGTGACCGGACAATGGAACCCGCTGCAGTTGATCATTATTCTTGTGATGATGATCGGCGTGATTGGCCTGATCGTACTGGTGGAACGCGGCGAACGTCGCATCCCGGTACAGTATGCCAAGCGCGTTGTCGGGCGTCGCGTTATGGGCGGACAGCAAACACATCTCCCCCTGAAGGTGAATGCCGGTGGTGTGATCCCCGTCATCTTCGCGCAGAGCCTGCTGACCTTCCCACAGAGCTTTTTACAAGTGGAGTGGATCAAGAACAACCGATGGATGTCGGGTTTGCTTGAATCCATCGGGCACACACAGCCGCTGTATTTTATCCTGTACACCGCGCTGATTGTGTTCTTCTGCTTCTTCTATGTTTCTATTATTTTCAACCCGAACGAAGCGGCTGATAACATGCGCAAGTTTGGAGGATTTATCCCTGGCATTCGGCCGGGCAAGAACACAGCAGATTACATGAACCGTATCCTAACCCGGATTACGGTTGTTGGTGGTCTCTATCTTGCACTGCTGAGCCTGCTGCCGGAAATCATGATTTCCGGAATCAAGCTGCAGCGATTGCCCTTGATCGGGAACTGGATTGACGGGTCGTTTCCGCGCTGGCTTCTGGATGGTCTGGGCGTATCGTTCTACTTTGGTGGAACTTCGCTGCTGATCGTCGTTGGCGTGGCAATGGATACGGTAAATCAAGTGGAGGCGCAACTGATCATGCGTCACTATGAGGGCTTTACTCCGAAAGCTGGCCGGATCCGTGGCCGCCGGAGCAGCGTTTAAGGATTTGAGTGAGGAACTGATTCCGACTGCGGTGGTACTTTTTGGACCACCGGGATCGGGAAAAGGAACGCAGGCGAAGCTCTTAATCGAGCGATTGGGTCTGCCTCACGTGTCGACCGGAGATATGCTACGCGAGCATATCAAATTGGGCGATGCGCTGGGCGTTGAAGTTCGAGAAGTCATCAAGGCGGGCAATCTGGTGCCGGATCATCTGGTGATCCGCCTGGTGGAAGATCGGCTGAATCGGCCGGATTGTAAAGTTGGAGTTTTGCTGGATGGGTTTCCGCGAACCATCGACCAGGCCCGCATGTTGCTGGGCATGGCGGAGGGTCGCGGTCTTCGTCTGTTGGTAATCCACTTGAAAGTAGACTATGATGTGATTACAGCCCGGTTAACGGGCCGTCGCATCTGTCCCCAATGTGGAACGTTGTACAACACTCGGCTAAAGCCTCCGATTGTGCCTGGAAGGTGCAATATAGAAGGGTCCCGATTGATCATTCGAGAGGATGACAAGGAATCGGTGATTCGGCAGAGGCTGGTTGGATATGACGCACAGACGATGCCTGTTCTGCAATTCTTTGCTGACAAGGTGAGATTTTTTGAGGTGGACGGTAGTAACCGGAAGCCGGAAGATTTGTCGAACGAAATTGTGACCTGGATTCAAACGAACATCGATGGACGGAGCGCCTAGCAGTGGCGATCATCCGCAAGAGCCCTTCGGAGCTCGAGAAGATGCGCAGGTCAGGTTTGCTGGTTTATCAGATTTTGAGTGAGCTTTCCAAGATGGTAAAGGTTGGCGTCACGACGATGGATCTTGAAGTAGTCGCGGAGCGAATGATTCGGGATGCTGGTGCGAAGTCAGCGTTCAAGGGTTATTACTCGGAGGCAGCGGGAACGAAGTTTCCGTTTGTGCTTTGTACATCGGTGAATGAAGTTGTGGTCCACGGAATGCCATCGGCCAAGCGTCAGTTGAAATCGGGAGACATCGTCTCGATTGACACAGGGCTTGCACTGGATGGCTATTACGGTGATTCAGCGGTTACGGTTCCGGTGGGCGAAATTTCGCCGGAGACGAAAAAACTGCTGGCGGTGACCCAGGAATCGCTGGAGCTGGCAATACAGCAGGCGAAACCGGGGAACCGGCTCTTTGATATCAGCCGTTCGGTGGAAGCGCATGTTTTAAAGAATGGATTTACCGTGGTTCGGGAATTTGTCGGACACGGGATCGGGACGAAGTTGCACGAGGAACCGCAAGTACCAAACTATGTGGACCGGCAGCAGGAAAACCCGATGTTGAAGGAAGGCATGGTTCTGGCTATCGAGCCGATGGTGAATCAAGGCAAGCCGGAGACGAATGTTTTGAGTGATAAGTGGACGGCTGTGGCGATCGATGGAAAGCCTTCAGCACACTTTGAACACGTTGTGGCAATCACGGCAGACGGGCCGTGGGTTCTGACAAGGCCTTAGCTTGTGGATGAGCCAGATGCAGTTCGGCCAGGGACAGGTGATCGGCCTGACACGGTTGAAGCAAAAGTTTTGGAACTGCTTCCGAATGGGGCAGTGAAGATGGAGTTGGAGAGCCGGGCTCAAGTAATTGGGCATCCGGCGAGCCCGGTGAAGGTGAATTTTACCCGCCTGCGGCCCAACGATCGAGTTTTGGTGGAACTGTCGCCGCACGACAAGTCGCGGGGCAGGATAGTGAAGTTGCTGGCGAAGTAGGGTTTTCGATCCTCGAAGCGAGTGGCGCAGTACAGAGTTTGAGTACAGAGTTTGAGTAAAGGCGAAGGATTACGGCAATGAAGGTTCGTCCGTCGGTCAAAAAGATTTGTGATAAGTGCAAGGTCATCCATCGCGAAGGCGTGGTGCGCGTGATCTGCTCCAACCCGAAGCATAAGCAGCGGCAGGGTTAGTGAATTCGGGAAAGAGTAAGGAGAGCGAAAGATTATGGCACGTATTGTTGGCGTAGATCTACCGGCCCGGAAACGGGCAGAGATTGGGCTTACCTACATTTACGGCATCGGGCGTACACGCTCACTGTCGATATTGCATCGTTGCGAAATAGATGCGGCGAAAAAGATTTCTGATTTGACGGAAGAAGAAGTCAACAAGATCCGTTTGCTCCTGGAATCGGAAGGTTCTATTGAAGGCGACCTGCGTAAGGAAGTCTCGATGAACATCAAGCGCCTGATGGAAATGGGCAGCTACCGTGGCTTGAGGCATCGTCGAGGTCTGCCGGCCCGTGGCCAGCGCACACACACCAATGCGCGCACGCGCAAGGGTCCGCGCAAGGGCACAGTGGCAGGCAAGAAGAAGGTCGGGAAATAAGCTGAGCCGCAAGGTTTAGCAAGGAATCAATATGGCCAAGGCGCAAGCGAAAAACAGCAAGAAAAAATCATTCAAGAAGAAAGAACGCAAGAGTGTACCGCTTGGGCTGGTACACGTGCAGGCCTCTTTCAACAACACCATTATCACGATCACCGACCTGGTCGGAAACGTGTTGAGCTGGAGTTCATCCGGTTCGCTCGGCTTCCGTGGTTCGCGCAAGGGGACTCCGTTTGCTGCACAGCAGGCAAGTTTCACTGCTGCAACCAAGGCGAAGGATTCGGCAGGATTGCGTTCGGTGGATGTGCGAGTTTCCGGCCCTGGTGCCGGCCGTGAATCGGCAGTGCGCGCTCTCGGCAGTGTTGGAATTGAAGTGCGTTCGATCCGCGATACCACTCCGATCCCGCACAACGGTTGCCGTCCTCCGAAGCGTCGCCGCGTTTAAGTCGCAGGCAGCAAAAGAAAATTACAGTTCGGGATTTTGAAGCAGGATGAAAGCCGACAGAAGGCTGTAAACTGCACCTGATCCGCAACAATTCAGGTAAGTAGGAGAAAGAAAGACTCAATGGCTCGTTATACAGGCCCAGTATGTCGGCTCTGCCGGCGTGAGGGCATGAAGCTCTTTTTGAAGGGTGAACGCTGTCACACAGAGAAGTGTGCCATCGAAAAGCGCAATTTCGTTCCAGGCCAGCACGGTCAGGCGCGGAAATCCAAAATTCAGGGCTACGGCCTGCAATTGCGTGAGAAGCAGAAGGCGCGCCGTTACTACGGAGTGCTGGAAGGCCAGTTCCGCAATCTGTTCGAAAAAGCAGTCGGCATGAAGGGTGTAACGGGCGATAACATGCTCAGTATGCTCGAGAGCCGCCTGGACAACGTTGTACTTCGCTGCGGATTCGCAACCAGCCGGGCTCAGGCCCGACAGCTCGTTCGCCATGGCCATGTAATCGTCAATGGCCGCCGTACCAACATTCCTTCGTTTCAAGCCAAGCCGGGCGACACGGTTGAAGTACAGGAGAAGAGCCGCAAGGTGACTTCTATCATTGCTTCACGGGACGCAACGGCGCATTACCCTTCCCCCAACTGGCTGGATGTGGATCGCGAGAATTTCAAAGCGCGAGTCACACAGGCCCCGAAGCGGGAAGACCTGGTTCAAATCCAACTCAACGAGCAGTTAATCGTTGAATTGTATTCGAAGTAATTGGCTGCACAGATAAACAATTTCTAACTACAAGGAGGCGCATGTTCCGAGGTTTTCAAAAGCCAAAGCGTCTGGTTGCCAATACGGAGACATTGAGCGAACGGTATGGCATGTTCACGGCACAGCCGTTTGAACGTGGCTTCGGCACCACGATCGGCAACGCGCTACGGCGCGCACTGTTGAGTTCGATTGAAGGTGCTGCGATCACCGCTGTTCGCATTGAGGGAGTCGCGCACGAATTTTCGCCGATCCCTGGCGTGGTAGAGGATGCCACTGACATCATCCTAAACTTGAAGCAAATCCCCTTCAAGATGGCAGGAGAAGGGATTAAGACCGTCCGCTTTAAGTCGGATGCGGCGGGAGAAGTATTGAGTGGATCGATCGAGACCGACAGCGATGTCGAGGTTCTGGATCGTAATATGCACATCGCGACGGTAAGCGAGGGTGGAAACCTGACGATTGAGATGCGTTTGAAGATGGGCCGCGGCTATGTTAGTGCGGATCGCAACTTCGACGAGGATCTGCCGCTGGGCTACATTCCGATCGATTCGGTGCATTCCCCGGTACGCAAAGTGAATTACAATGTCGAGGCTGCGCGCCTTGGGCAGATGACGGATTTCGACAAGCTGACGCTTGAAGTGTGGACCAACGGAGCTGTTTCGCCTGCCGACTCGATCGGTATGGCGGCCAAGCTGTTGAAGGACCACATGACCATCTTCGTCAACTTCGAGGAAACGCCGGAATCGGTGGAAGAGCCGGTCGAGCGAGCCGTTGGACAGATGAACGAAGTACTGAACCGCTCGGTAGAAGAGTTGGAGCTCAGTGTTCGTTCGTACAACTGCCTGAAGAACGCGAACATTCAGACAATCGGCGACCTGGTTCAGAAGACCGAAGCCGAGATGTTGCGGACGAAGAATTTCGGACGCAAATCGCTGAACGAAATCAAAGAAATCCTGGGTGGACTTGCGTTGGGCTTCGGTATGAAGATCGACCCGAGCGGCCGCCTGATCGCGCCTCCTGGCGGAATCTCGATGGAGCCGTTGCCGCTTGGCGACGACGACATCTAAGCGAAACGATTAAGTATAAGGAGTTGAGAGTATGAGACATCGTAGAGGCGGCTTCAAACTTAAACGTGACGTCAGTGCCCGCCGAGCGTTGCTGCGAAATCTAGTTACCAGCGTGGTAATGGATGAGCGCATCGAAACGACCATCCCGAAAGCCAAGGCCGCAAAGCCTTTGGTTGAGAAGATGATCACCTTGGCGAAGGAAGGGACATTACATTCACGCCGCCAGGCGGCGTCGTATTTGATGACCCCGGAGAGTGTCAAGAAGCTGTTCGACAAGCTCGGACCGCGTTTTGGACAGCGCAATGGCGGCTACACGCGGATCATTCGCGTTGGGTTCCGCCAGGGCGACGGCGCAGAAACCTGCAAGCTGGAATTGGTGGGTAGTGAACTTGTGCGTCGTGCGGGAGACCGTGCGAAGCGCCGTGAAGAGAAACTGAAGGCGTTGCAGGAAGGCCGTGAGCCTGGCAGCGAGGGCAGCGAAGCTTCGAACTAAGCCAAGCTTACAAATCAAAATTGGGCCAGTCCTTCGGGGCTGGCCTTTTTTCGTTTAGATGGAATACTTGATGTGCGTGGTCAATATGAAAAAATACTTGACAATGATAACAGCAGATTTTATACTTCAATTGTAAGCAGTTCACGTTAGGAGAAATTTTTATGAGCATTGCACGATACAATCCATTCGACTTCACCCCATTTCACGCATTCCGCCTGTATGACGATACAGCGGCCCGAAGCGCTGAGCCGGAAGGGGCGCGCCCATGGGCGCCTGCGGTAGACATCCTTGAGACAGAAGAGTCTCTGGTGCTTAAGGCCGACCTGCCCGAAGTAAAGCTGGAAAACATCGACATCCGAGTCGAAGATGGCAACTTGACATTGCGCGGCGAGCGCAAGCTTGAGAAAGTGGAAAACGAAAAGGGCTACCACCGCATTGAGCGTAGCTACGGAAGCTTCAGCCGGACCTTTACGCTGCCGGATACGATCCATCCGGAGAATGTGAAGGCGAGCTTCAAGGATGGAGTGCTTACCATAGTGCTCCCGAAGAAGGAGATGGCGAAGCCCCGTCAAATCAAGGTGGAAGTTAGCAACTAAACGCACATTGAGCTAATCCAATAGACTAGAGGGCAGGAGCACTTGGCTCCTGCCCTTTTTGATCGCGGTGAATGGAGCAAGAGAATGAATTCAATCAAGACCGTATTGCTGCTGGGTGGGATGTCTGGCGTTTTGCTGTTTATGGGTCAGAGCTTTGGGGGGCAGCAGGGGCTTGTACTGGCATTCGGCGGTGCAGTTCTGATGAACTTCTTCAGTTATTTTTTTTCTGAGAAGATGGCGCTTTCGATGTCCGGCGCACAACGGGTGAGTGGCGAGGAGCATTCGCAAATTTATGCACGAATCGCGCCGATGACGGAGCGGCTTACCCAAAAGATGGGGCTGCCGATGCCGCGGCTTTGGGTGCTGCCGGAGGAATCGCCGAACGCATTTGCGACGGGCCGGAATCCATCACATTCCTCTGTTGCAGTGAGCGCAGGATTGCTCGAAGTAATGAATGATCAGGAACTGGAAGCCGTGATTGCTCACGAACTCGGACACGTATTGAATCGGGATATTCTGATCAGTTCGGTAGCTGCGACACTCGCTGCGGCGATCACTGGGCTGGCACGATTCGGATTCTTTTTTGGAGGGAGGCGGGATGACGAAGGTCGATCTGGTTCGAATATCTTCATGCTGATCCTTGCGCCAATTGCGGCACTGCTGATTCAGATGGCCGTCTCGCGGACTCGTGAATATGCAGCCGATGCAGTGTCGGCCAAGTACACGGGTTCGCCGGTCGGGCTGGTCAACGGATTGCGAAAGTTGGACAGTTGGTCCCAGCGGATTCCAATGGAGGCGAGTCCATCTATGTCGCACATGTACATCTTTCCGCCTATGATGGGTGGATTGTCGAAGCTCTTCTCGACTCACCCATCGACCGAGCAGCGCATTGCTGCCTTGCTGGGTTCACATTTGTGAGGCGAATGAAGCTGGGGCGTAAAGCATCACAGCGAATTGAAAAAGGGGGTGTCTGGGTTTATCGAGGGGAGATCCAGGAGGAATTGCCTGAGGGGTATCTCGAGACAGTCCTGCTGGTGGATGAGCGGGGAAGATTGCTTGGTAGCGCGCTGGTTGATGCCT
>JANXLY010000172.1 GCA_025354885.1 Acidobacteriota bacterium
AGTCTCCGGCTCATTACCGCTCTCGCTGCGCCCGTCATCCCTGAATCCGCGCTCAGGATCGGCCAGCAACTCAACATCACTGGGCCGCTCACTTGGGGCCACACGCCGGAAGGTCACACTATCGGCGAGATCTCGCCGATCTTCCCGCGCCTCGATGCCAAGCTCGCCATCGTGCAGATCAAGGCTCTCGAAGCCGAAGAACTCGCCCGCCAGAACCTCCTCCTGGGCAAGACCACCGAAGAGCCTGCCAAGCCATCGAACATCACTCCGATCGCTGACACCATCTCCATCGACGACTTCGTCAAGGTCGATCTCCGCGTCGGCCTCATCCTCAGTGCAGAAGCCGTCAAAGGCGCTGACAAACTGCTTCACCTCAAGGTCGACATCGGTGAAGCCACCGGCCCCCGCACCATCGTCGCCGGCATCGCTAAAGCCTATACTCCCGAACAACTCATCCACCGCAAAGTCGTCATCGTCGCAAACCTCGCTCCCCGAAAACTCAAGGGCATCGAGAGCCAGGGCATGATTGTCGCTGCCAGTCTCGAAGGAGGCAGCCCCGTGCTTGCCGCATTCCTCGAAGAGGTGCCCATCGGAGCCCGCCTCAAGTGATCGACAGCCATTGCCATCTCGATAGCGACCAGTTCGATGCCGACCGTGACGCAGCCATTGCCCGTGCCTTGGCTGCCGGCGTCACAACCATGCTCGCTATCGGCACAGGCGAAGGCCCCCCGGATCTCGACGCTGCCATCCGCCTCGCCGACGCCCATCCAGCCTTTCTCGCAACCGTCGGCGTTCACCCCCACAACGCCCACCGCGTCACAAGCGAAACATATCCTGCACTTCGAGCCCTCGCGCAGCATCCAAAATGTGTGAGCATCGGTGAAATCGGTCTCGACTACCACTACGACTTCTCTCCCCGTGACAAGCAGCGCGAAGTTTTTGTCGAGCACCTCAAACTTGCCCGCGAACTCCAATTGCCCATCATCATCCATACCCGCGAAGCCTGGGCCGACACCATCGAGATCCTCGAACAACACTGGGACCCCGCTCTCGGCGGCGTCTTCCACTGCTTCAGTGAAGGCGTCTCCGAAGCCGAGCAGGCCCTCGCCCTCAACTTCCACTTCGGTCTCGGTGGCGTCATCACCTTTCCCAAAGCCGATAGACTCCGCGAGGCCGCAAGCTTCATCCCTCTCGACCGCATCCTTCTCGAAACAGATGCGCCCTACCTCGCGCCTGTCCCCTTCCGTGGCAAACGCAACGAGCCCGCATACCTCCCACACACCGCCAAACGCCTGGCCGCACTACGCGGCCTTACAAACAGCGAACTTGAAGAATTGACCACGCAAAATTTCCGTCACCTCTTCTCCGCTAAACTGGAACAACCGTCATGACGAAGACGATGAACCAGGCAGTCTCGATGAAACAAATCCTCGACCTCGTGCGCGACGATCTCGCCCGCGTGGAAAAGACCATCGGCCTTGAGACCATCGGCTCCGTCGGTGCCATCAACACCATCTCGCACCATATGCAGGCAGCTGGTGGCAAACGCCTTCGCCCCATCCTGCTCCTCCTCTCCAGCCGCCTCATCAGCAGCAGCGCAGAAACTACCGAAGAAGCCATCCAGCTCGCCGCCGTTGTCGAACTGATCCACACCTCTACACTCGTCCATGACGACGTCATCGACGAAGCCGAAATCCGCCGTGGCCGCCCCAGCGCCAACGCTCTCTGGGGCAACCAGATGAGCATTCTTGCTGGCGACTGGCTCTACATGCAGGCCTTCCAGATCGCCATGCGGCAGCGCAACTTCAACGTCCTCGACATCCTCATCGGCCTCGCCCAGATGATGGTCGAAGGTGAGCTGCTCCAGCTTGATCGCCTTGGCAAAATCGACATCACCGAAGCCGACTATATGGAACTGGTTGATCGCAAGACCGCCAGCCTATTCAACTCCTGCTGCCGCCTCGGTGCTATGGCCGGTGGCGCGAGCGATGCACAGGCCGCCCGCCTCGGCGACTTCGCCTGGAATCTCGGCATGGCCTTTCAACTGGTCGACGACATCCTCGACTTCACTTCCAAAGAGATCATCCTTGGCAAGCCCGTAGGCAATGACCTCGCCGAGGGCAAAGTCACTCTCCCGCTCCTCTACGCCCTCAAAGAAACTACGCGAGAAGAAACTCGCCAGATTGATACGATCCTCAAGGATCGCAACTACGATCGCGTCCCCTTTACCACGGTCCTCGAGATCATTGAGAAATACAATGGCGTCGAAAAGGCCCACGAGCGCGCCCGTCACTTCACGGATCGTGCCCGCGAAATCATCGAAGAATTCCCAGATTCTCCCTACCGCAAAGCGGTGCTCAACGTTGCTGACATAATTACCGACAGAGATCGGTAAACAATTATGAAAATATGGGCAATCGTCGTCGGCCTGCTTGGCTTCGCCGGTTTAGGCACCTACTTCTATCTGTCGCGCAGCCTCAAACGAGATTGGGAACCGGTTGCCCGCCAGCGTCTCATCGAGTGCTTCGAACAACGCTTTGATAGCAAAGTTGAAATCGGTCAACTCGACTTCCGCCTTCTATCTGGCAACAACATCGAAGCTTCCGGCCAGAACTTCAAGCTTCGCTTCGAGAGCCGCACCGACATCCCACCGATCCTCGAGTTCGAACGAATCACCCTCGAAGCCGACATGAACATCCTCTACAATGGCCCTCGACGGATCAGTCGCGTTGTACTCAAAGGCCTAAAAATCACAATGCCGCCAAGGGGCGAGCGGCCTCCATTTCAAACTGAGCAGAAGCCGAAAGCAACTGAATCCAATCCCATCATTGTGCAAACAATCGTCGCTGACGGTGCAACGCTTCAGATCCTTCCCTCTAAGGCAGGCAAAGAGCCTCTCGACTTTGATCTCGCCAAGCTCACGCTCACCAGTAACGGCCCCGGCCAGCCACTCACTTATGCCACCACGCTCACCATCCCCAAGCCTCCCGGCCTCGTGACTGCTCACGGTCGCTTCGGGCCATGGAATGGCAAGGACCCTCGCCAGACCTACCTCGATGGTGACTACGTCTACGAAAACGCAGATCTCGGTGTCTTCCAGGGTATCGCCGGCACGATGGCTTCCACCGGAAAATTCTCTGGCGTTCTCGAGAAAATCGATGCCCTGGGCGAATGCCGTGTGCCCAACTTCCGTCTCACGATGTCTGGCAACCCCGTGCCGCTTACCGTTCAGTACAAAGCCCTCGTAGACGGCGCCGATGGCGACACCTACCTCAAACAGATTCAGGCTAAATTGGGCAATACCAATTTCACGGCAATGGGTGAAGTCGTCGGCCTGAAAGGCCAGGATGGCCGCGCGATCCATCTTGATGTCCTCATGCCAAAGGGCAATCTCACTGACGTCCTAAAGCTCTCGATCAAGGGCAACAAACAATTCCTCAACGGCTTCATCAATCTCAAGAGCAGCATCGACATTCCCCGGGGCAACGTGCACGTCATCGACAAGCTCCGTCTCAAGGGCCGCTTCGAAGTTCGCGAAGCCAACTTCACCTCCGACGCGATCCAGGAAAAAATAGACGGCCTCTCGAAACGCGGCAGTGGTAAACCCAAGGATCAAAAAATCGATAATGTTCCCGCCACCTTCAACGGCCAATTCCAGATGGCCGATGGCAAGCTGGACTTTAGACCCGTCGTCTTCGTCATCCCAGGTGCGCTTGTCGATCTGACAGGATTTTACGAAGTGTCGCCCGGTACTCTCGACTTCCATGGATCTCTCAACCTCGACTCCAAAGTGAGCGGCACTTTCAGTGGCTGGAAGCGCTGGGCACTCAAACCTTTCGACCCGATCTTTGCCATGAACGATGTGGGTACTTATCTCCCCATCAAGATCACCGGCGACAAAGACAACCCTCAGTTCGGTTTGGATCGCAAGAAGAAATAGCGTTATGCGCCGCCCCTGGCTCTTTCTCGCCGCGCTTCCCCTCCTGGCCGGCCTCGGCGGCTTCCCTGAGAAAGCAGAGTTTTATTTCCTCCGCCTTGAATACAAAGACGCATCCTTCGTCCGCCGCCCCTGGGGCCGTGGCTGGTGGATGCAGGACATGCCCGAGGCCGAAGTCCATTTCTCTCAAGGAATCGAACGCCTCACCCGCATCCATGTCGGAGACTGCCGCCACACTCCCCTCACCGACAACCGCATCTACGAATACCCCTGGATTTACGCAACCCAGGTCGCCTGGTGGGATCTCTCGGAACCCGAAGTTCTGAAGCTGAGAGACTACCTCGACCGCGGCGGCTTTCTCGTTGTCGACGACTTCCACGGCGACCGAGACTGGCAGCTTTTCGCTGCCTCTATGGCCCGCGTTCTCCCCGGCAAAGCGATCCTCGACATCGAAGATTCAAACCCGGTCATGAACCTCGTCTTCGATATCAAAGAACGCACCTTCATCCCAGGTCTTCGTCACCTCCGCCGAGGCCCAGGCGGCACCACAACAGTCCAACCTACTGCTATCCCACCCACCTGGCGCGCCATCTATGATGACCAGGGCCGCATGCAGGTGGCAATCAATTTCAACATGGACATCGGCGACGCCTGGGAACACGCCGACCTCCCCGAATACCCGGAACAGATGACCAGCCTAAGCTACCGCTTCGGCATCAACTACATCCTCTACTCAATGACGCACTGAGGGATCCAAATCCCAAACATATTCTCCATTCTTGTAGGTGAAACTGACAATTACGTTTGCGCCCTTACCTGAAATCTGATGGTATAGCCAATTTTCCTTATTCCGCTCCGGGTGCTTTTCCAACTCATCCGGAGGCCCATAGAGAATGTATACCCGCCCCCGATCCGTCTTCCATCCTTCCATTTTTGAAGCAAACTTCTTGTTGGCGTAGACAATCCGCCGATAGTGTTCCAGCTTGAATTCATTCTCTGGAGTCGCGGGCGTAGGGTCCCGGCGCAGCCAAAATTGTTCGATGAATTTCGTGCGTTCCTCATCCGACTTCAATCCTGCATACGCCGCTTTCTCGCGATCCTCAATGATGTAAACCACGTCACTCTTGAGCCACGCGTCATAAGGGGACTGCTTCGCCTGAGCAAACGCAAAAACACAAAACACACTCAGTAGAATCGCCAGTGAAACGCACAGGCCCGCCACCCCGCCAGGCTCTTCCGGCTGCTGCATCAAACGTCGTACACGGTTCATCAGATTTCCTCCATTAGCGGCCATTACCAGCTCTTGCCGGAAGGTCCGTCGTTCCTCCAGAGTCAACAGGGCCATAGCATAGTTATGCGCGTCCCCCTGCATTGCTACAACCAGATCGTCACAACACTTCTCTCGCTCCTCGCGGATCACCCTCGAAGTCCACCAGACCGCCGGGTGATAGAAAAACAAGCTCTCTACCGCCGTCTGCATCAAGTTCACAAATGCATCCTGCCTCACCACGTGTGCCAACTCATGCAACAGGATCGCTTCCACTTGTGACACCGGCATCCCGGCCAGCATGCCAACGGGCATTAGTAAGATCGGGCGCAACCAGCCCATCACCACAGGCACTTCCGCCAGACTCGACTCCAGCAATTCAACAGGCTTCGAGACCCTCATCCGAAGGGCCAATTCAGACACTCTCGTTTGCCAGCCATGCGTCACAGCACAAACACCAGAGCGTCTCATACGCCGTAGCATCAGCCAACCACCAATTCGATAGAGCCCCAACAGGATCACTCCAGCGATCCAGAGGCGCACCACCCAGGGCAAAACGCTCCCAAGATCCGTCGCGCCGCTCACAAATTGACTGGCTCCTCCGGCCCCTGCAACTTGCACCGCAAATGTCTCAGGAACGCTGAGCGCCCTGATTGGCGTAGACACCACTACCGTCACTACAAAACACAACCCCATCAGCACCATGGCGAGGCAGCTCAGGCCGTAACGAATGCGAGCGCTCTGGCTCAGATGCAAAGCCAATGCGGTCAGCAAGCCAATCACGGCGCCCTGCCAGACGAAATGCACCAGCGCCCAGCCCAATCCCGTAACGATGTTCATCGCGATCCGCCTTCCCACTTTTCAAGCAGTTGACGCAACTCAGCCATTTCTTTCTTCGAAGCCTTCTTCGCCGACAGAGCCCCCAGCATGAGACTGCTTGCAGAACCGGAAAAAGCCCGCTGCAATAGGTCGCCAGCCAATTGCTGCTGCGTCCACTCACGTGGCTTGCTTGCGGAGTAGCGATGAGCCCTCTCAGCGTCATCGCGGGTCACCAGACCCTTCTCCGTCATGATCTGGAACATCTTCAGGATGGTCGTATACTGTGTCGGCTTGCGCTTGAGAATTGTCTCGTGAACTTCCCGTACAGTACTCGCTCCCTGGCTCCAGAGAACAGTCAGGATCTCAAGCTCGGCATCCGTCGGCCGCTGCAATTCTGATGTTGGATTACTCATCTACGAAGACTATACTACTAATGCTTTCGTAGATACAAGAAGTTTTTTGCAGCGCATTCACGGGTACCATCAGAACATGGGGGTCAGTGTTTGTTTTGGCTCACCTGGCTGCTGCATTTCGCACCTTTCGTTATCGCTCAGACACCGCCGCTGACGCTTCGGGACTTTGAAGAAGCTGATCGAAGCATCCTCCGTCTGCCACCCTCCGCATTTCCAGAATTGCCCAAGAACCTGAGGCAGGATCTCGAACGTCGCAGCTGCACCATCCCGCAGGTTTGGCTGAATCAGAAGCCTCACAATGTCATCAAGGGTCAGTTCGTCCGCGCTGGGCAAGTGGATTGGACTGTACTGTGCTCCGTGGATCGCGCGTCGACCATACTCGTCTATCGAAATGGGTCAGCCCTCAATCCCTTAGCTATCGTCCGTGAGCGGGACATAGACAAACTGCAAGGCGTTGGAAACAACGAGATCGGGTATTCGAGAGAATTAGCGCCCGCAACTCGCGCTTTCATTCTGAGTCATGATCATGAGCGTGCCGCACCGCAGATATACCACGACGGCATCAACGATGCTTTCGTCGGGAAAGCTTCTGTAGTCAGATACTTTCATAAGGGAAAGTGGATCGCACTTGCGGGTGCCGACTGATTCGTCGATCCACCCTTTCGAAGATAGAAACGGCCGCCTCGGGCGAGCCATCGCAGAAAGAGCTTTGGCACAAAGCATAGGCCAACACACGCTCATCGACGTCTCGGCAAATTATGCTTAACTTGCAGCCACGAACAGGCGGAGCGAAATTGCTCAATGAATCTCCTGATTTGCGCCATCTCAATCGAAGCACAGTGGTGCTCGATTGCAAGAGTTGAGTTCCTGATCGAAAAGCCGACCATGCTGGATCGATTGAGATGCCAGCTCAACTAACTGTGCAACGATCACGACCAGGTCACCAGCATCCAGCACTCCGTACCTCTCAGATCATTTCTTCCAGGAAGACTGTGCTACTCGACTCTTTTCGCGCGTTTCGTCAACTTTCTGGTTCTATCTCTTTGCTCGTTTTTTCCAAAGCCGAATCGTGGCAATCGATGGTTGAGCATACCCTGGCGGATCGCTCTCCACGCCGAGGTTCTTCAGTGACCAGATTGTATTGGTCGTCAACTGTCCGCCAACGTAGCGCCCAAGCGGATCCGACAAGTTCAGAAAGCAGCGCACGACATTGACGCCTTCTTCGGGAAAATTAGGCTTGGTTGTTCGGCAGTCGCCAATCCCCTTGAGATCTGTGTTTCCAAGGTGCAGTTCCAGGTAGAAGTTCGTAACGGCCGGATCTGCGGTTTTTCCAAAGCAGCCTCTACCGCTGCCAATTGGTTTCACATCCGCATCGAGCATCCGGCCATCAGAGCTTCTGGTGGCGGTGGAACGGAAGCTGTATTGATCCTCGAAGCGATCAGCTAGAAAGCCGGTCTTCGCCTGGGAGCAGTTCTCAGTCGGTGCGACCCGGGATTCACGGACCGAACGTGCGATGTAGATTTCCTCCACTTGAGTACTTTGGGCAAGAGCAGGAAAGTGGAATCCGGCAATCGCGAGCATGCTCCAACTCAGGCAGCCAACAATACTCGCATTCATGCTGTCAGGCAGACGACTCAGGAACATTCAAATCCTCCAGGACATTGGGCTAGATCTCGTTGAGTCTATCACTGTTGTCCAATCGCTCATGCTTGGGAAATGCCGACCTGAATCACCTTGGCTGATATCGAAAACGAATCCAAACAGTCCCGGCTTGCGTCCGTTCACTTTCGACAATTGCCTCATCGGAAAGCAACGATATGCACTCACCACATGACGGCCACAGGATACTCGCCGAATACTTTGTCCTTCGTTACCAGAGTGAGCCCTTCGACGATCGCTTGCGACACCAGCAACCTGTCAATTGGATCCTTGTGTATCAACGGCAATTTGGCCAACTGGTAGACATGAAAAAGCGCGATGGCCAAGTAACCGTGCACTCCAAGCTGTCTCAAATTCGACTGAAGATAATCGGGATGCGCAGGCAATTTCAATTTGCCGCTTTGTACCTTTAGGGAAATCTCCCAAATGGATCCAACGCTCACATAAAGTTCGTTCGATTCATTGAGTAGAGCAGCACGTGCTTTCTTTGAAAGCAGTTCCGGTTGATCGATCGCCCAAAGCAGGACGTGGCTATCCAGCAAAAGTTTCAAGACGCAACTCTATCTTCCGAGCATTGCTTCGAGTTCATCATCACTCATCGCTGCGTCCCAGCCTTTTTTGTACTGGATCGTGCCGGCAGCCGATCCGAGAATGCGCTTCGCTGGGGCATCCACCCGAACAAGCTTTACCATCGGCTTTCCCGCCTTGGCAATGATGATCTCTTCGCCAACCATGGCTCGCTCCACCAATTGGGAAAGCTTCGTTTTCGCTTCGTAGAGATTTACTTCCATTCTTGAATGCTCTCACACTAAACCAACTTGGTCTAACCAAATAAAACGAGGTACCCGTTGGCATTCACAACTGACTCACAATCATTCCAGCCTGCCGCATATTCAATCCTGTCCGAAGGCAAGCCGGGCACGCGCTTCGCACCAATTTTCTTTTCAGGATACTCGCCTCGGCCGCTTCCTTCCCTGAGCCATACCCATTGGAGACAAAGTAGTGGAATCCAATCGGCCCGGAATGCACTTCAAATCAATTGGGTGCAGCGATTCCAGAATCCCGGCTTTTCTTCGCGGAATTGAAGAAACGTCTCCAATGAGCTTCCCCCATAGCGGAAACACCACTCCAGCAGTCCATGTTCATCCCCCAACCGGAGCTCATCAATAAATGCATCCTCCGTTAGATTGTTTCCAGCAAGCAGTCTCTCAACCGACTTGCAGATCCTGAGCCAAGAACGCCGACATCCTTCAGATAGACCTTCTCGCTTATCAAACTTCAACAAGCGGACAGTCTCAACACCCTTGGCTACATAGTCGTTTCGTTGCCGATCAAACCGGGCTGTCACAATTCCTGTAACTGGGTCGAAATCCAGGCTATCCCACGGATCGTCTACCGTCGGATCAATCAACAGGGGCCGCCCTGCATTCTTCGGAAACTGATCTCCTTTATGGTTTCCACAGGAAGTGCAGCAAAGCAACAAATTCGGCCAAACGAACATGCGCTCCGGATAAACTGCTTTGGGCCAGAAATGCTCTATGTCCGATCCATGGGAATCGAGGCAGTACATGCATCTCCTTCGCCCCCCTGCCATGGCTTTCAAAACTTTGAGGACTTCTTTTCTCAGCACAACGCGCTGGCGGGCTTTCTTCCAGTGTGGGTTAATTTCAAGGCTCCCAGTCGCCCAAAGCGCATTTGCTTGCTCTTACTCTAAATTAAGCGAATGACTCACAGTTGGTGATAGCGGGGTTCGAGTTAGCCTCCGCATAATCTAAAGATCCTCGGACTCAAGTGCAAACAGCTCCACCTTTGTCTGGCGTTTCTTCTCGCTGACGCTCAATCTTCCCCCACCTTGTTCCTTGGCCCTTAACTTCGCATACTCGCTCCGCGCTTCTACCGCGCGCGGGGATCTCGTATTCTCCATGCCAAATGCCACAGTTCGCAAGATTGTGTCCGGCCGTGACGCAATCACCTTGCGATACTCGCTTTTGCTCAATGCTCTCGGCTTCTGATCGCTCCCCGGTTCGGGTAAGTGAAATAGTCCATTCTCATCCGCCGCCTGACAAATAATTGGGCTGTGTGTCGTTACGAGAAATTGAATATTAGGGAAGTGTCGCTTCAGCCAGAAACCGATCTCTCGTTGCCATTCTGGATGCAAATGCGCATCGATTTCATCGATCAAAACGACTCCACTTCTCTTCACGAAAATTTTTCCGTCGTTGTCATTGTCAACTAGACCTTCCACACCGTAGGCCTTAATTAGGTGACGCAATATGTCGGCCAGCAAGGCCAGAGCCGACCGGTATCCATCGCTCATTTCTGACCAGGCCAGCTTCAAGCCCTTCCGGTCCCGCAACCACAACCCGTCAGAATCCACGCGATCAATTGTGATCTCATTCGGCATCAGCTCATCACGCAAGATCTTCAATAGGATCGCAAGCTGCTGCTGTTCCGCCGTCTTTTTTTCGAGCGCCTTATGGTTTAGATCTTTCAACCATCGATCCACTTCGCCAAGCGAAGCGGCCTCCTGAAACATCGTCACAAAGCGTTCGGTTGAGGCCGCTACCATCTGTCTCGCCGCATCAGGAGAGTCCCCATATACACGCCGAAAAGGCCCATAGCCACAAGCAAACCATCCCTTCGGCGAATTCGCCCAAATGGACCGCTGGGGCGTCGCATAATTCTTGGGCTTACCCCTCGGACTTGCCCCTTCAAGGCTGGTCTCTTTGCTCCCATTCAGAAGTCCCACTTTCGCGGGAAAGGGCTTCGCCGTAGCCTTGCCTGATGTCGAAAGGCTATCATCCCCATCAACCGGAACAAGCTCCAGTTCGATCGAGCCTCTGTGTGCTCCTTCGCGTATCCAATGATGAAAACTCGGTTGCAGTGCCCGTGCCGTGTCCCTCCCCACCAAACCAACTGCAATCGCTTTCAGCAATGTGCTCTTTCCAGAGCCATTATCCCCAGTAAAAACAGTCCAGCCCGCAAAAGCTCCATCCCCGCGATCAAGGGAAAAATACAGCCTCTTGAAGCCCCGTATGTTTTCGAGCGAAATCGATTTGATGAACAACCCTTGCTCCTCTTTCTGGCCTTCAATCCAAACTTATACCAACCCCAAGTGTAATTCGAGAAAGTTGTTCACAAACATTTGAAAAATCTTTTTCGCACTTAACTCTTTTCTTTCCAACATTCCGCTGTCCACTGCTGGGCTGACTGCCCAACTTCGCTTGCTACCGTATTGGCTGTAGGCGGGCTAGGCACTCCACACGAGGAGTTGCCTGGCCCGCCCTTTTATTTTGAGGAGTCCACTATGGCCACAGCACAGCAAATCAATGCCAACCGCGAGAACGCCCAAGCATCAACCGGGCCCATCTCTCCAGAAGGCAAACAAACATCCAGCGAGAACGCAATCCGGCACGGCCGCAGCGCCGCTTCCATCAATTCTTTCCCCATCGAAGTACGCTCGGAATACTCAGACTTCCGCGACAATCTTGAAGCCGAAATGCTTCCGGGTTCGAGCAACGAGGTGCTCTACTTCGATCAATATGTATTCGCCCATTTCATGGCGGTCCGCTGCCGCAGCATCGAAATGTGCGCCATGCAAAGTGCTGTCGCGAAGCCCGCCGATGAGCAGGCACTCAAATCCTGGAAGTCGGCCACGCGCTTTGCAAACAACCACGCACGCGCTGCCGAAAAGGCTCTCGCCAACTTCCGCACATTCCAGTCTGATCGCTACAATGCAGTTCTTGTCCAGGATGAAATCACCCATGAGCTCAACTCGGACGTCACCGTTCCCATCAGCGCCCCGCTCACCGGTCTACTAAGACCAACAGCCCGTCAGCACGACAACAAACAAGCCGCCCTCTGCGTCGTTTACGCCGAAATGGGCCGACGCAAACGGCAGCAAGATGAATTACAAAACGAACCCAATCTGAACCAGGATCCTGATTCCAACGAGTAACTATGTCCGAACAAATCTTCAAACTCCAGCCTAACCGCACCATGCAACTTCGCGGTTTCGATTCCTTTGGCTCCGCTGCTGCCATGCACCAGGCAACCGCCAATTCTTTCCAGGTCAGTGGCGTCTTCCGCGATGCGGCAGACTTCGCCGTCCTGGTCCTCTACGACGCCGACAACTTCTACGAGCACTCCCGGCTCAAGTATCTTCCCGACTTCGATTTCGACGGGCTCACACTCCAGTTCGATGTTCATTACGAAGGGCTCCGGCCTCTCCACTCGCCTCGCTACGCGACCATCGATTGGCCCTATCTCGACGTCATCAAGGCAGACAACACCACTGCGCGCATTCGCTTCAGCGATTACGCTACGTTGCAATCCGGCACGCACTCCAAGGCCTCCGCCGACTTCACCATTGAAGATAACGGCCTTAAAGAATTTGATCGCGTCACTCTCTGGTATCTCAACTTCGCCTTCGACTATCTCGTACCCAAAGTGGAATGCGCTTATGCTTTCACTGGCGCAGGCACTGGCACCCAGCACCGAATCAGCATCGGCACAACCGATTACATTTACACCGAACTCGCCACCGACACCAACACCAGCATTGCCACGAGCCTTGCGGCCCTTGTCGATGCCTCGGCGCAACTTTCGGCCGTTACTGGCCCAGCCAATCAGATCAACCTCCGGGTCAAGCTCGACGACGAGCAGGCGCTCGCCGTCTCAAGCTCAGCCGCCACAACCACTTACACTCTCTACGGCATCGGCTCGCAATCGGTCGCCGCAAATCTTGCCTGGCAAATTAACAGCGTAAACTGGACTCTCCTTGCAACTTCGCTACCCCTCGAAGCAAGTGCCAGCAGCGGTGTTCTCACCATTAAGAGCGCAAAACCCGGCATTGATGGCAACGCCATCACCATGCTTTCTGTAGCCAAAAATACGCGTCTCATGGCCACCACAACAACCACGCCACTAGCAACCGGGCAATACCTCGCACCCTTTACAGGCGGCAGTTCCGATTGCATTTGGCGCGTCACGCTCGACTTCGCCGCTCTCAGCGTACCCACAATCCGTCAGATGTGGTTGACCTTCGCGCCACCCATCCCCGACGGTGCTCCGCTCACCGATACCGAGTGGCAAGCCACTTACACCAACTGGTCCGTCACCGGCCCGGAATCGAAACGCAAGCTCAGAGTCGCCGGTCTCGATTCCGTACGCATAGAAGAAAATTCTTCGTGGTGCAAGTACACGGGCGATTGGTCGCAACAGGTTGGCTTCTATTCCGGCTCTTTCGCCCGCCGTACTGCCACTGCGGGAGCCAAGCTCGACATCTTTTATGCTTCGAGCGTCACGCACGACCTTTACATCGGCACAACTCTCTTTGCCGATCGCGGCAGCATCAGTGTCACGCTCGACAGCGATACGGCAAGCACACATAACTTCGCCGTCTCGGCAGAAGCCCCCATCTACACGCGTCGTCTGCTCCGTTCGAACGTCGCTGCCGGGCGGCACAACCTCAGCATCACACTTGCCAACAACGGCATTTTTGATTTCGATTTTCTCGAAGCCGCAGCGCCGTCTGATGTGCCCGCTGCACTCCCGTCGCGCACAAACGTCTCTCCTGCCTTCGACTATTCCACAGACCACACCTACAAACTTCCTCCAGCCCGCACACACTGGATTCTCGATCAGCTCGGTTTCTCCGGACCAATGAACGAATACCTCGGCGTCTTCTGGTGGAACCAGCGGAAGCGAGTCAATGCAACGGTCCCCACTGCAACCGTTAGCTTTGCAGGCACTTTCGTTTCCGGCGACCAGATCATTCTGTCTATCGGCGGCACGCCGGTAGGCAAGACCGTTTTCCCCAACGAATCGAACGCTGTGCTCGCCGTACACATGGCCAACTCCATCAATGCGAATCTCGTCGGCGCCTATGCAACCGCGAGCGCAAACGTTCTCACCATCGTCAATCGGTCACCCACTCCGGCCTACGCCTTTTCGCTCACAAGCGACGTGCAGTCCACTGCAGGCACGGTCACGATTTCGGGCGCACTCGACAATGGTGTCGCCGGCAAATGGGAAATTGATCTCACGCAATCCCCGCCTCTCAATCGCGCCGCGCGCGACTGGCATGCCGACTTCTTCGCTCAGGCCGCAACGCGCAGCCGCGAACTCGTCATCGCCTGTTCCATGGAATTGGTCAACCCGCCTGCCGGTTTCGCCGCTGTCTATCCGGATGGCAATGAGGTCGTCACCGACGTCGGTTTCGCCAGCCTCAATTCCACACACTGTGCCTTCAACACCAATATGCTCAATTACCAGAAGGAGGTTTTCCTCGAACTTGCAGGCATTCAAGCCACTGCAGGGCTAATCCCTTACATCCAGTTCGGTGAATTCCTCTGGTGGTTCTTCACCAACTACAACCCCGCAACCAACCCGACAGGCGGCATGGCGTGTTACGACACAGAGACAGCTGCACTCGCTGCCACAGCTCTTGGGCGACCGCTGTATGTCTTTCGCCGCCCTACCGATGACCCCACGGTCAACAGTAGCGCCGATGCGCTCTTCCTGCGCAATCGCCTTCGAGATCACATCGCCGCACTGCGAACTCACATCCTCGCAACACACTCCACCGCGAAGTTCGAGCTCCTCTATCCTTACGATGTGAACCACCCCACTCCGGCTGGCGTTCACCAACTCGGAGGTGCGCTCAATTTCTTTATCAACTTCCCGGTTGAGTTCCACAACAAAACCGGCAGCGGTCTCGACACTCTTAAAATGGAAGCGCTCGACTTCGGAGCCTGGTCGCGTTCTCTCGATTTGAGCCGCACCGCCATTGAGTTCCCAATCGATCTCGGCTGGCCCAAAGATTCACTCCGCTATCTTGTCCCGGTCTTCCGCGGCGGCTCGGCGTGGGAGAAGGAATACATGGAGGCCAAAGGTCTGGGGATCCCCATCATCAACTTCTGGGCCTTCGACCACTTCAATCTCTACAATCTCAACTGCGAAGAACCCGAGCGATACGCTACCGTTTTTTCAAACACCTAACGGAGAATGCGCTCGATGAACTGCTCTGCCTTTGCATCCCTGGATCGCGCCAGCCAGAAGAACGCTTTCTTCTGCTGGCGCGGATTCTTCGAGTCTCGCGCCAGGGCAATCAAAGTCTCGGTCGCTTGCGGATCACGGTGTAAGCAGATCGCATAGAGCTCCGAGTCATTGTTTCGTCCGGCCAGATAACGGATGCTCGCTGCGGGTGTAACTCCGGGTAGCATCACGACATTCTGTTTCCCGAAATCGATTTCGCAGTCTTCACTTGCAAGCAACATCTTGTCCACCTTGCCATTGTCGACCCGAAACAGAATTCTAAGGCGTGTTGGCCCATCGAGCAGGAGCTTCTTCTGTCGCGACTCAATGCCGTTATTCCAGTTGCTGCAAACCGTCCCCTGCCCCAGCTGCATCGGGACTTCATAGCCGACATAAGAGACCCCAACAGGCGAGGCTGCTGCTAATGCCGCCCCCAAGTCCTGCCCATAGACTGGCATCACAAGGGACAACAGCAACATCGCTGGCTTCATTTCAGAAGCTCCGCCAGAAAGTCGGTCGACTCCCTGCTGTTCATCATGCTCAACATGCGCACAGCTTCTTTCTTCAGTTGCATGTCTTTCTCTGCGCGAGCCACTTGAACAAGCTCCTTGGCGCCACCGCCAATGAACAGTCCATTTATGATTTGCTTCTTAACTTTGAGGCTCGTTTCTGTTGCATAGAGCTGCGCGAGAGACTCCTTGCCGCCGCTCAAGCCCAGCCAGTGAATCGCCGTAGCCCTCAGCTCTTCGTTCTTCTCCGTAGCAGCGAGCTTGGCCAAGCGCTCTTTCTCCCCCATGAGCATGAAGCTTTGCAGTACTTCCTTCTTCACCGCAACATCGGCTGCGCTGTTGTAGACATCTTCGAGAATGGGAGCATTGCGCTTGCCGCCGATGCCCAGATTGTGGATCGCCATCTTTTGCAGGTCTGGGGTGCTGTTGCCCTTGGCAATCCTGCCGATCGTTTCCTGCGCTTTCGCGTTGCCGCTCTGGCTCAATACAAACAGCGCCTGCTTCTTCAAGCGCAAACTCTTTTGAGAGTTCAATATCTCCTCAAGCAGAGGAACACTGCGCCCTGGATCCGCATACATCAGCCCCTGAATCGCCATGAGCTTCAAGTCTTCATCGGCCTGCTCCTCCGGCGAAATCTTCTTACCTGAGGCCTGGTTGATTTCGAGCTGCAAGGCGCGTGCATCATCCACCCACTGGCTCTTGCCAAACTTGGCCTGCATCTCGGCCAGCATCTTCAGCGCTGCCGTTCTGTCGCCTAGCTTGTTCTGCGCATAGGCGGTCCAGTACATGGCTGCTTCCGTTCTTGTGCCCTGAGCCTGTACTTCGGCCTGCAGCTTCATCAAGGCCGCCTGATACTCTTTGCCGTCAATCATCGACAGCGCGGCCTGGTAGTTCTTTTCGTCGGCATCTGCACCCTTCAGCAAGACTGCCGCAACAAGTAGAGGCAATATGATTTTCATTATTCGGCTAACTCCGTATTCTGTTTGTTTTGTTTTCCGAGGAGGCGCACGCGAAAGAGAAGACCCTGTCCACGAATGCGTGCCTGGAGTGCCGTGGCTTCCTCCTGGCTCATTGTTTCGGGGCTGTGTGCGATCTCAAGTAGTACACGCTCGAGTTCTTCGAGCAGCTCCGCTGTCCCAACCTGTCCCGCCTGCACCGCACTGCGGCGCAGCAATCGGTTGTCTGAAATCAATGCTTCGGCCCGCACTCGCGTCAAGGGCGCTGCGCCGTTTGAAGTTTCCATCAACACCATCTGGCTCCGCTCGAAGTGCTCGGCCGTCGCCGCCCGCAGCATCTGCTGCTGCGGAAGGTAGGCAATCGCGGTAACGCCATCCGGAGCTTTCGTCACCCGGCCAACAAAGAACGCAACCAGAAGAGACGCAAGCACGAGCGCGGGCAAAGCGAACCACTTCCAGTTCCATCGCCGCTTCACACCAATCTCTCGCGATACCTTGGCCCAGACTCGCGCTTCAAGCTTTGGGTCCGGCTCCGGTGCCGTGTAGCTATCCATCAGGTTTAACGACACTTGCAACTGCCGCAAACGCTCACGACACGCAGCACACTCTTCGAGGTGCGTCGCTCGCGATTCGCCGTAATACTCAAGCACCAGATCTTCATCACTCAAATGCATAACGCCTCAACTTTTCTACTGCCCTAAATACACTGTGTTTGGCCGCGCTCTCACCGATCTCGAGCGCCAGGCTAATCTCTGGAATCGATTGCCCCTCAAAGTGGCGAAGCACAAACGCACTCCGCTCCTGCACGCTCAGGGTCTGCATTCCAATCGCCAGCCGCTCCCGAATCCGGACACTCGCGAGAAGGCGGTCCGGCCTAGGTGCCGGGTCGGCCAGGTCGGGAAGCTCGCCTCCCACATCTGCCACATGCTTGCGTTTGCGGACCAGATCGAGCGAATAGTTTGCGGCAATCCTTTGCAGCCAGGTGCCAAAACTCGCGCGCTCGTCAAAGCGATCGAGATTCCGGTAAGCCCGCAATAGACTCTCTTGCACCACGTCTTCGCTGTCTCCTTCATTGCCGGTAATGCGGTATGCAAGACGGAACACACTTCGACTGTGGCGCTCCACCAATCCCTGGTAGGCGCTTTTGTCACCGGCCCGAATCTGGCCGATCAGCTCAGCGTCACTTGCCTGCATCTAACCGATAGACTGACAGACTGCGCGGCGGTTAGCCTAATTTTCGGGCAATGTGCGAAATGATGTGATACCCGACAATGAATTTGAAGGGCGTTTCCCCCATCGTGTAATGCCCGCAAGGCAATACGACGAGTTTGTGCGGTGCACCGCTCGCCTTGACGTTAGCCAGAATTTCTTCGGAGTAACGCGGCAGAAACGTTGTGTCGTAAGTGGTGTAGATGAAGAGGTTCTTCTTCTCCTGATGCTTTGCAAACTGTTCCATGTAGAACTTTGGGCTCATCGAATCCCAAACTGTCTGCAGTCGTTCAAGGGTCAGATTCTGTTCGAGACTGTGCTTGATATGACGTGTCGAAAGGCCCGTCCAGACCACATCGCCAAAGCGCGCCGAACAGTGATTAAAAACGTTCACTTTCAGCCGCGAATCAAAGGCACTGGCCAGAAAGGCGAAGCAGGATCCAAGGCTGGTCCCGACGATCCCGATATTTGCGTAACCCGACTGCTCGAGCCAATCGACGCTGGCCCGGATGTCATGAACCGCCTGCCGCGTAGCATGCAGCGTGCGGCCGATATTGGAAGAAACGGCATAGTCTGCTCTAGTCAAAGGATGCGGCATTCGCCGGTCGTGATAGGGCAGGCTCAGCCGCAATGCTGGAATGCCCAGCTTTTGGAAACCCTGGCAGAGAGCTACATGCTGCTGCGCGTGGCTGTTCCAGTGCGGCAAAACGATCACTGCCCGTTTCCTGCGGTTTTCTTTACCTGCAGGCATCGGGAACCAGCGACCCTCAACCAGATTGTTCTCCGGATAGGGCGAGAGGAGCGGCGAAGTGAAACGCAGCCATTCGCCATCGAGGGTAAAGTCGGTTGGCGTCTTGTGTTGAAAATACTCCGCTCCATGCTGGATCGTGGCCTGGCTCACTTCCTTGAGCCAGCTCTCTTCGTCCCCGCCATCATAGCTGCGCAAGCCCGGCAATTGCAGGTCTGCCAGCCACTCTGTGCCCCATTCGAATGGACGTACGATGCGGTCGGTCGATCGGGTCGCGAGGTCAGTTTCCCAGCGGTCCAGCCAGCGTACGTATCGGCTCTTCAACATCCTTAAGCTGCCTTCTCCTTCGCGCCGGCCAGCGGCACGTTTTCCTTTACATGCTCCATCGTTACCATCTCCGAGATCGCCGCCGTCAAGTTGGGATTCCGCAGATTCCAGATATAAGCCTTCATCATCGGCTTCAGATCTCCTGGCACTGCTGCATTCAACTTGGCCATCTGCTCGGGCGGAGTCTGCCGTGGCGCACGGAAGTTGAAGGGCCGTGCCGACTTCATCGAGATGATGCCCAGGCCAGACTTCTTCGCCGCCGCAAGTGCCCCATTGACATAGGGTGAATTCACCATGTTGTAAGCAACCATTGCCGCAGAATAGACCTTCGCCTTGGCAGCCGCTTCCAGCACTCCACCGGGATCCGTATGCGAAGACAAACCAAGATGGCGAACCTTGCCCGCCTTCTTCAGCGTCTCGAAGGCTTCGAATATCTCCGGGTGGTTCATGACCTCGTAAGGAGTGTTCGCCCCGTGCGGACACATCAACAGGTCCAGGTGGTCGGTGCCAAGAGTCGCCAGCGTCTTGTCGACACTGTCGAGAATGATCTGCCGGTAGTTCTTGCCCCGGTCGATACGGTCGCCGTACTGTTTTGCCATTACGTTGGCGAGCGAGGCTCCATCCAGTTCGTCGCGCTGCCCGTTGAAGTAGTTGATGAAGTAGTCCGGCGCGTCCGCCTTACGCCGTGCGATCTCATCGAGAGCAAGACTTCGCAGCCGCTTCTGTTCGCTCTCTGCGAGCGATTTGTAAATGTCCTGATACAACCTGTTGCGATTGATATCCCAGACCGAGACCTTGGAGTTGATGAAGAAGAGATCCCGCTTGCGCCGCTTCAGCACCTCGGCATAGCCAAGCTCGCTCTGGCCTCCGCCATAGGCAGGCGCGGTGTCCAGATAGTTCAAGCCCAAGTCGATGGCTGCCAGCACATGGTCGTAGTTCTTGGGCGAAATGGTGTTTCCACCCATGACGACTTCGCTCACCATGTAGCCAGTGCGTCCGAGCTGGCGATATGCCATTCCTGGCTGCTTGTTGCGCCATTCACCCTTGGTTTTGGCAGTTGCGGAGTCGGCCTTCAGTGCCAATGCAGATAGCAGAAATTCGCGGCGTCTCATAGCCGTTAGTTTAACTGTTCCGACACGGTTTCCCACTCGAGCATCAGCTTCTCGATCGCAGTGCGGGCCTCATCCGCCTGTGTGGCAACCCGCTGGCTTTCCTCAGCGCTGACGTAATTGCTGAGCTTCGCTTCGCAATCTGCCACTACCGCTTCCTGCTTTGCGATCTCCGCTTCTACCTGTCCCAGTCGGTCTTCAAGCTGCTTGACCTTCATTGGGTTGACACGCTTGATGCCCTGCGACCGATCCTCCGCTACCTTCTCCACGACGGCAGCAACTGCCACAACTTCGGGCTCCACCTGACGCGATTTCGCCCGCAGGAACTCTTCGTAGTTGCCCGGATAAGCCCTTACTGTTCCGTCGACAACTTCGAACACCTTCGTTGCCAGTTCGTCGATGAAGTAGCGATCATGGCTAACAAAAACCACCGTCCCTTCGTAACCCTTCAGCGCTCCGAGCAAAACATCCTTGGCGCGCATGTCAAGGTGGTTCGTCGGTTCGTCGAGCAAGACGAAATTCGAAGGTTGCGTGAGCAGCTTGCACAATGCGTAGCGGTTGCGCTCGCCACCGCTGAGGACGCCAATCTTTTTGAAGACATCGTCCTCACGGAACAGGAAAGAACCAAGCAGACCTCGCAACTCCGTCTGAGTTGCCCTGGGAGCAGTGGCGCAGAGGTCGTCGAGCAGAATGGAATCGGCGTCGAGCGCTTTGTATTGATCCTGCGCGAAGTAGTCGAATTCCACATTGTGGCCGAGCTTGTATTCCCCTGAGGTCAGCCCTTCAATCCCTGTGAGCAGCTTGATGAGCGTCGACTTGCCCGCGCCATTGTGTCCAACCAGGGCGATACGGTCTCCACGCTCAATCGTGAAGTTGGCATCTTCGAAGACTTTCTTTGACCCATAGCTCTTGGCCACTCCCTTGAACTCGGCAACGACTCTTCCACTAGCCTTCGGCGTCGGGAACTTGAAGTGGATGATCGGCTCGTCTTCGGGGATCTCGATCATCTCCATCTTGTCGAGTTCTTTGAGACGGCTTTGTGCCTGCTTCGCTTTGGTTGCCTTGGCGCGAAAACGGTCGACAAAGGATTCGATCTGCGCCACGCGGTCCTGCTGGTTCTTTTGAGCCGCCTTCATCTGCTCGAGGCGTTCTTCTTTCTGCTTCTGGTAATGCGTGTAGTTGCCAGAGAAGATCGTGACCTTCTTGTTCCAGACCTCGACGATCTTTGTCACCGTCACATCGAGGAAGTAGCGATCGTGTGAGATGAGGATGAAGGCATTCGGGTAGTTGTTGAGATAATCCTCAAGCCAGTTGCGGGCCTCGATATCGAGGTGATTGGTAGGTTCGTCCAGCAGCAGCGCTTCCGGCTTTTCGAGCAGCAGCTTGGCCAGTGCGATGCGCATCTGCCAGCCTCCGGAAAACTCTTCGCAGGGCTTGCCCCATTCGTCTTTGCTGAAGCCAAGACCTGTCAGAATGGTCCCCACCTGCATCTCGATGGTGTAGCCGTCTTTGGCGCGGAATTCGCTATCGAGACGCGAGAATTTATCTGCCACGGCAGAGTAGGCGTTGCTCTCGGGATCAAGATCTGACATCTCGGCAAGCGCAGTGCCCATGTCAGTTTCGATTTGCCGCACATGATCAAAGACGCTGGCGCATTCGGCGAAGACGCTGCGGCCCTCGAGCTTCAAGCCATCCTGCGGCAAGTAGCCAAGGCGCATGTTCCGCATCGTCGAAAGATCACCGGCATCCACCTGCTCGAGCCCTGCGATCACCTTCATCAACGTCGACTTGCCGGTGCCGTTTGCGCCTACGAGGCCGATCCTGTCTTTGGGGCCGATCAGCCAGTTCACATCATCAAAAAGAACTTTCGCCGCAAATCGTTTGCCGACGTTTATGAATTGAATCATTACTGCCTGAGAATTACCTGTCCGCCGCGGTCCGGCATCAACTTGCCCGACTCGACTGCCACCTTGCCATTAACCAGAACCCAATCAAAACCGGTCGAATACTGGTGCGGTTTTTCAAAATTCGCGTTGTCGCGGAGCAGTTCCGGATCAAAGATGACAAGGTCTGCCGCGAAGCCTTCACGCACCAATCCTCGATTTTTGAAATTAAATATCTGCGCAGGCAGTGAGGTCATTTTGCGCACTGCATCTTCGATCGAGAGTACCTTGCGCAGACGAACGTATTCGTTAAAGACTCGCGCGTTGGTTCCGTAATTGCGGGGATGCGGGCGGGCGACTCCGAACTGCACAACGCCGCCATCGCTGGCTACTGCCGTGTTGCGATAACGCATGATGTTGGTCACGTCGTCTTCACTCATCGCCTTGGTCACAACACTTACGCCGCCCCGTTCCATCAGCTCCAGCACTGTCTCTACGTCAGATTCATGAGAGCTATTCCTACCGCGCAGAGTGGAGATCTGACGGAGGTTCTTACCTTCGTAGCCGGGTTCAAAACGGCATGAGGCGACGGTAGTGTACTCGAAGTCTGTGTAGCCGCGCTTCTTGTTGAAATCGAGTACTTCGTCGAAGACCTTCTTGCGGGTTACCGGATCTTTCAGCCGTTCCACAAGCTTCTCTTGTCCGCCGGCCAGAGCCCAGGTTGGCAAGGTGGTTGCAAGCGTGGTCGAGTAGGCGATGTAAGGATATTGATCGACCGTCACTTCGACTCCCCTGGCGCGATATTCCTCGATCAGGTCGAGCATTTTCTGCGTATTGCCCCAGTAGGCTTTCGTGTCTTGCTTGAGGTGCGAGATCTGCACGCGAGTTCCGGCGAGACGTCCGATTTCAGCAGCTTCGCGAATTGCCTCGAGTACTTTGTCGCCTTCGTCGCGCATGTGCGAAGCGTAGATACCGTTGTAGCGGGCGGCTACTTTGGCGAGTTCCACAAGTTCTTCAGTAGGCGAATAAGTGCCGGGTACGTACTCCAGGCCGGTGGAGAAACCGACCGCGCCCGCTTCCATCGCCTTTGAAACCATCGCCTTCATGCGGTCGATTTCCTGCGGTGTTGCCTTGCGGTTGTCCGAGCCCATCACCTCGCGACGAATGGAGTTGTGCCCGGCGAGGGTCGCCATATTGATGCCGATCTTGAGCTGGTCGAGCTTTGAGAAAAAGTCTTTTACATCGAGTTCGGAGCCGCCGCAATTGCCAGTGACCACTGTCGTCACGCCGTCGCGCAGAAAATTTTCGGCCTGCGGAAAACGAACAATTCCTGACTCGGAATGGGTATGTACGTCGATAAAGCCTGGGGTCACAAGACGGCTTGTAGCGTCGATCTCTTTGGTGCCAGTTTTGCCGGTGAGTACGCCGATCTTTGCAATCTTGCCCGCACTTATGCCAATGTCGGCGCGAAACCAGGGGTTGCCGCTACCGTCGACGACGCGGGCGTTGCGGATCAGAATATCGAAGTCAGCAGCAAGGCAGCCGAGAGCCAGCAGGCTCAGCGCAAGAAGAAGTTTCATGACGTGTTAGTTTACGAAAAAATCGAAGCTGCGGGCGAGAAAGCTACGCAGATTTTGTCTGGCGACAATGGCATCGAGGAAACCGTGCTGCACAAGGAACTCACTGCGCTGGAAGCCTTCCGGGAGTTTCTGGCGGATGGTTTGTTCAATAACGCGCGGGCCGGCAAAGCCGATCAGCGCGCCGGGTTCGGCGATGTTCAAGTCTCCAAGCATGGCGAAAGAAGCAGTGACTCCACCGGTTGTAGGGTCGGTGAGAACGCTGATGTAGGGAACACCCATCTCGTCGAGGAGCATCAGAGCGGCCGAAATCTTGGCCATCTGCATCAGGCTGACGGCACCTTCCTGCATGCGGGCACCACCGGTAGCGCTGACGATTACGAGCGGGCTTTGGGTTTCGAGGGAGCGCTCTACGGCACGAGTGATTTTCTCGCCCATCACCGCACCCATGCTGCCACCGATGAATTTCAGCTCCATCGCACAGGCATTGACAGTGTGACTGCCAATTTTCCCCTGACCGCTCAGGATTGCGTCCTTCATCCCGAGCGCCGCCTGCATGGAGGCCAGCCGGGCTTTGTAGGGCTTTGAATCCGAGAAGTTCATGGGATCGGTTGAAGCGAGATCGGCGTCGAACTCAGTCCACTCTCCGTCAAAGAGAAGGTCCATCCGTTCGCGGGCATCAATGCGGAAGTGATATTGACACTTCGGGCACACCCGCCCATTGTCCTCGAGATCCTGCCGGAAGATGATCTGTTTGCACCCTTCGCATTTGATCCAAAGACCTTCCGTTCGGACTGTACGGTCACCGTCGCTGGGAGTACCGATCCCAGGCTTGTCGCGCTTGAACCAAGACATGAACTTCTAGTTTAGCGGGGATAGGGGTGCCCGCGCAGAGTTGCGAAAGCGCGATAGATCTGTTCGGCCAGCATGGCTCGAGCCAGTTCATGCGGAAAAGTCATCGCAGAGAGCGATAACAGAAGGTCGGCGCGCGGTTTCCAAAGGGGTGGCAGGCCATCGTGACCACCGATTAAAAAGACCACATCCCGGCCTAAACGTTCGCCTTCAGACAGGAAATCAATCAAGCGGGGGGAATCCCAAGTCTTTCCGGCCGGGTCGAGGAACACCTTATGGGCCGAGGGAAAGCGGGCGAAAATGTCGTAGCGCTCGGGGTTGATTTCCCGCATGGCAACTGTGGTCCAGCGGCCAGTACGCTTGAGGAATTCTTCGGCGATGGCATTCGAATGTTCATCCCGGGCTTTGCCAATGTAGAGCAGATCAATGCGCATGGTCGATACTATAGATATTCCCGCACATGTCACTGGAACTTAGTATCCGAATGCAGGACGGCGCAACGCGCACTGTCCCTCTCCTTGAAACAAGCGTTGGTCTTGGCCGCGCCACGACCAATGAACTTTGCTACCCGGAAGATTTTGGACTCTCGCGGCAACACCTCATATTTGAGAAGTCACACGGGCAGTGGTCGATTCGCGATCTCGGCAGCAAGAACGGCACCGTCGTCAACGGGTTTCGAATTACAGCGTCAACCCCTCTGAGCGAAGGCGACGTCATTAATGCAGGTCACCTGCAGATCACCTTTGCGGGACAGGACGACCCGGAAACGATGAGCCAGACGGTGATGTTCGTTGAGCATCCCGACGTGGAGTCGGCGCCAAGCAACACCGTTGTCTCCAGCCTGAAGGATTTCAATCCGGTGCAGTCGATGTCGAACGAACGCCATGCGACGGCTTTGGTGCGGGCGGGACGGGAACTGGCCGGGCATCGCCCGCTCAGCGAACTGTTTCAGTTGATTCTCGATTTGTCGGTAGAAGCAGTTGGCGGCTCCAGGGGAGTTTTGATGACTCTCGAGGGCGATGATCTGATGCCAAGAGCCAACCGTGGCGAAGGCTTTCGCATCTCAAAGACGGTGCGAGATCAGGTACTGCGCGACAAGAACTCGCTGCTGGTACGCGACACGGCCATGGATGAGATGTTCAAGCTTCAGGCGAGTATCGTAATGCAGAGGGTACGCAGCTTTATGGCTGTGCCGCTGCAGACGAACGAAAAAGTAATCGGGCTTCTGTATATTGATATGCCCGACATCACGCGCGAGTTTTCAAGAGAAGATCTGAGCCTGTTGACCGTGATGTCCAACGTCGCGGCGATCCGCATTGAGCACGCCCGCCTCAACGAAGTGGAGCAAGTGGAGCGGATGATGTCGAAGGAACTGTCGCAGGCCGGCGAAATACAGCGTGGGCTCCTTCCTACGAAAGCGCCCAAAGTGCCCGGGATGGATCTGGCCGGCTACAACCTGCCTTGCAACACCGTTGGCGGAGACTATTTTGACTACTTTGCATTGTCCGGCGGCAAGATCGCGATCGTCGTTGGTGACGTAGCCGGCAAGGGCATGCCGGCAGCCATGTTGATGTCGAGCCTGCAGGCTCGCTTGCAGATTCTGGTGGAAACGGACGATCATCCGGCTACAATTGTGGCCCGCCTGAACAAGAGCATCTCGGGTAACTGCCCTGAGAACCGATTTATCACTTTCTTTCTCGCGATCATCGATCCGGCAAGCGGCGAAATTCAGTATTGCAATGCCGGGCACAATCCGCCACTGCTGGTTCGGGCGAGCGGCTTGACTGACAAGCTTGAGGGTGGCGGAATTATCCTGGGCATATTGCCCTTCGCACAGTACACGGAGCACACGGCAGAGATTCGATCTGGAGACACACTCGTGCTCTATAGCGACGGCGTGAGCGAGGCGATGCCGAGCGGAATCGACGAGGAATTCGGTGAGATGCGGATCTCGATGTCGATCCTGAACCGGACAAGCCTCAGCTCCAACCAGATGATCGAAGGGGTAATCGAGGACTTGCAGCAATGGTGCTCTGGCGCGCCATATGCGGACGACGTCACCCTGTTAATCGTCAAAAAGTTGTAGAATCCGTTAGGGGATGAATTGAATGTACTCATACGGGGTGAGTGTTTTCTTTCCTGCGTACAACGACGCGCCATCATTGCCGACGTTGATCGGGAAGACATTTGCCGTACTCGAAGAGCAGGTAGCTGACTTTGAAGTCATTGTCGTCAACGACGGCAGTGCGGACAACACTGCAGAAGTGTTGCGGAATCTTGCAGATCAATATGGGCCACGGATGCGTATAGTCACTCACGAAGTGAACCGTGGTTATGGCGGTGCATTGCGCAGTGGGTTTGAGGCCGCGACCAAAGAGTTTGTTTTCTATACGGATGGGGATGGCCAGTACGATGTGGGAGAACTGCCGAAGCTGCTGGCCCTGATGACGGCGAATGTTTCCTTTGTGAACGGCTACAAAATCGAACGGAATGACCCGTGGCACCGGATCTGGATTGGGAAGACCTACAATCAGTTTGCTCGACTGATGTTCCATGTGAGTCTGCGGGATATTGACTGTGATTTCCGGCTGATCCGGCGCAGTCTGTTGGATCTGATCCATCTGGAATCGACATCTGGAACGGTTTGCGTGGAACTGGTGCGCAAGCTGGAACTGTGCGGCATGCAAGTGGAAGAGGTGGGCGTGCATCACTATCCACGCATCCACGGCAAGAGCCAGTTCTTTCGCGTGAAGAGCCTCGCGACAACCTTCTACCAACTGTTTCGGCTTTGGTGCTGGCTGTTGTTGCTCCCCCGGCTTGGGCTAAAGCGGGCTAATGCGCATTCCAATAGTTAATCTGAAGCCATCGCTTGCAGAGACGCGTGTTGAGTGGGAGCGAAATCTTGCTGGACTCATGGAGCGCGGCTTTTTCATTCTGGGTCCGGAACTGGCGCGCTTTGAAGAAGAACTGGCTCGAACTCTCTGTGCTGGATTCGCGATCGGGGTGAGTTCCGGTTCGACGGCCATCGAAGTTTGCCTGCGCGATGCAGGCATCACAGAGGGCAAACAGGAAGTGATCACTTCTGCGATGACGGCTCCATTTACAGGTGTATCGATTGCCGCTGCCGGAGCAACGCCGCGTTTTGCCGACATCGATCCCGAGACGCTTCAGGTGGACGCCAATGATCTTGGCAACCGCATCGGAAAGAAGACGGCGGCGCTGTTGCCGGTGCATCTTTATGGGCAGCCCTGCGACATTGGGAGGATCGCCAGGATCGCGAAGGCCAGCCGGCTGAAGCTGATTCAGGACGCGTGTCAATCGCATGGGGCGATGCCTTTTACGAAATACGGCGACTATGTTGCACTCAGCTTCTACCCGACCAAGAACCTGGGCTGCCTGGGGGATGGCGGGGCGATTTTGACGGATAAGCCCGCAGTTGCCAAGCGGTTGCGGCAGATCCGTGACGGAGGCCGCGGGAGTGGTGGGTTGCCGAGGAACCAGATCGCTTTTGTAAAGGGCATCAACGCCCGGCTCGATGAATTGCAGTGTTGCTATCTGAACGCATTTCTGCCGCAACTGCATCGCTGGAATGCGCAGAGGCGCCAGTTGGCGCGGGTCTATGACGAGATGCTGGGTGGCGCAAAAGGCATTCAAGTGCTGCGGCGCAGCCCGGAAAGTGTTTGCCATCTCTATGTGATTCGTGCGGAACGCAGAGACAAGCTGCGCGACTATCTCACCAAGCTGGGAATCGGGACGGGAATTCATTATCCAGTTCCGCTGCACCTGCACCCGGCCTTTGCTGCAGCCAAGCAGAAGAAGGGTGATTTGCCGCATGCTGAAAAGGCAGCGAGGGAAATCCTTTCTCTCCCTTTGTGGCCGCAACTGCCCGAACAGCAGGTACGCGAAGTGGCAGAAGCGGTGCTCCGCTTTTATGATTCCTGAGTGAATATGGATCTGACCAAGTACCAAGACCGACCGGTTCTAGTCACTGGAGGACTGGGCTTTATCGGCAGCAATCTTGCATTGCGCCTGGCGAGTCTCGGGGCAAAAGTGACAGTTGTCGATTCGTTAATCCCTGGATGCGGGGCAAATCGATTCAACCTTGCGGGAGCGGATATTGAGCTCATCGAAACGGATCTGAGTGAGCCCGCAGCGCTTGAGACATCGATTGCCAAAGCAAGTGTGATCTTCAACCTTGCGGGAGAAATCAGCCATATCCATTCGATGGAATATCCAGAACGTGATCTGCAGATCAACACGCTGTCGCAGTTGCGATTTCTTGATGCCTGCCGCCGAATGAATCGCGGTGTCCGGGTGATCTATGCCGGTACACGCCAAGTGTTTGGTCGTCCCCGCTATCTGCCAGTCAACGAAGAACATCCGATCCGACCGGTTGATTTCAACGGCGTTCACAAATACGCAGCCACGATGTATCACCTGATGATGAGCGACCTTGGGGACCTGGACGCGATCGTGCTTCGGCTGACCAATGTTTACGGGCCCCGGATGAGCTTGAATGTGACGGGCCAGGGCTTTTTGGGAGTCTTCTTCCGAAAGGCATTACTGGGAGAATCGATCACTGTTTTTGGCGAAGGTGAACAAATGCGCGATCCAGTCTACGTGGATGATGTGGTCGACGCTTTTTTACTCGCAGGCCTGGCACCGGTAGCTGAGAATCGCGAATGTAATATCGGTGGGCGCGAAGCGCTCTCGCTGCGGCAGATTGCTATGGAGATCGGTGGAAAGGTGGAGCAGATACCCTTTCCGAGTCACCTGCAGTCGATTGATATCGGCAGCTATTACACAGATTCCCGTCGTGCGAAAGAGATGCTCGGATGGGAGGCAAAGACTACGCTGGCTGAGGGAGCTGCGAAAACGCTGGCCTTCTATCGAGAGCACTTCAGCGAGTACCTCAACCCGGACGAGAAACTGAGGCGGGAATTGCCTGAGCATGCGGGGATCCGGCGGCGCCTTGAGTTCAAGGCGATTCCATGAACCCGGCGGAATTTCAAAACATAGCTCGTGCCGAAGAACAGATGTGGTGGTTTGCGGGGATGCGCAAGATCCTCGATGCCTGGATTTCAAAGCTACCCAATGATCGTTTTGAGCGCGTACTTGAGGGCGGTTGCGGCACGGGGTTCATGTCCACCTGGCTCGCACAACGATATGGTTGGCGAATGTTCCCGGTAGATCTTGATTTCGCGGGACTCTCGTTTGGCAAGCAGTTGGGAGTGCCGAGGATGACGCAGTCGGACATCGCGCGGCTTCCCTTTGCAAAGGAATGCTTTGATGCAGTTGTGAGCCTCGATGTGCTGGTACATTTTCCGAGAGGGGGAGAGGCGGTTGCTTTGCGCGAATTCCATCGCGTGATACGGCCTGGCGGTAGACTCATTTTGCGGGTTTCTGCGCTCGACATCCTGAGGAGCAGGCACTCGATTTTTGCCCACGAGCGGCAGCGTTTTACGCGGAAACGGATTCAAGATTCGGTGCGCGAAGCCGGGTTCAGGGTAGATGATTGTTCTTATGCAAATTCGCTGTTGTTGCCGGTGGCATTATTCAAGTTTCGTGTTTGGGAAGAGTTGACGCGGCAGGAGGCGAAGAGCGGGGTGGCAGTGCCAGCGGCTCCGTTGAATTCTTTGCTGCAAGGCGTATTGGGGCTGGAGGCGGCCTGGCTTCGTCTGGGAGGCCACTTTCCATTGGGACAAAGCATCCTAGTATTGGCTACTAAGGAGTCCTAAGTAAGATTCCCCCTAAAGGGGACTAGGAAAAACGCCGATTCATGAGGGAGTGCGTGTGTATCTCCTTAGATTGCGCGGCGCAAAGCCTATATGAAAAAAAACGTAGTTCCTCTTGTAGTGATCGCGCTTGTGGTCGCCGTTCTGTCAACTGGTGTGTTTTACGGGTTGATCGTGAGCCGGATGGATGGATCTTCTCCCGCTGCTGCCACGTTGCGTTTTGTTGCTGCTGCAGATCTGGAAAAAGGCCGGGTGCTGAAGGCTGAAGATTTCAGGCTTGGACCGGCGGCTGACCCTGGAATGCCCAGCCCGGCGAAGCCGGAGGACCTGCTGGGAAGAACAGTGAAGGACAAGGTGGAGGCAGGCAAAGTAATTACGGAGAGTGCGCTATCGAGTTTTTCGCAACGCGGGCTGCCCTCCGGAATTCCTGATGGAATGCGTGCGGTAACGGTGCACATTTCTGATTCTTCGAGCGTGGTGCAATTGCTCAGCCCCGGAGACCGGGTGGATGTGCAGGCGCTCATCAGCCGGAACCGCAACGGCGAGACCGATGTGGAGTTGCGCACACTGTTGCAGAACGCGACCGTCTACAACGTTTCTGCAGAGGCGAATTCGAATATGCAGGGACGAGCGGTGCTTACGCTGTTGAGTTCACCTCAAGTGGCAGAACGCCTGGGTGTGGCCGATGCTGGAGCGCGCTTGCGCGTGATACTGCGGAATCAGGCGGATCAGAAGCAAGTGCCGCTGTCAACAGTGTCGTTGCTCAATCTGGGTGCTGCTCCGAAGCCTGTTGTGACCAGTAACTTTATTGCGGCTGCACCGTTGAGCCGAGTGCTCGCGCATGCAGTGGAACTGGAAGTGAGTCTGATCGAAGTATCGGCCGATCAGATGGCAACGCTTGCCCCCGGGTTCAGGAATGACACGCTCCATGTTTCAAGTTCTGCCAGTCAACAGGATGTGCAAGGAAAAATCGAAGAGCTGAAGCGAAACCAGAAGGCAACATTGCTTGCGTCTTCGCGGCTTACAGCAGACCGATCAGGAGAGTTTTCGTGGAAGGCATCCGAGCTTGCTTCGATGCGTGTCCGAATCGAGCCCCTGGCGAATTCCGTTGAGGGCGGAGCGAATTTACGAATCCAGCCGGAGACGATTTTAGGGCTTTCTGGAACTTCGGCCACAAAGCGCGTTGATTCCAGCATTCAGTTGGGTTTGCATCAGGCAGCCATTGTGGGAGGCTTACTACCTGCACTCGAAGCAGCTCAATTGCGCGAAAAATTAGCACCGGGAAGCAAGTCCAGTGGCGGTGAACTGCTGCTGATCATTGCACCCGTTTCGAAGAAATAGCACCCGATATGTCGCCAGCGCTGCTACTTCTGTTCATCTTCGCGGCAACCTTTGCCCTGGTGGGGCTGGGCCTCTATTTTGCAGCGAACTGGCTGAAGCTGAGTGCTGTAGCGGGCAGCGGAGTTGAAGCTACGAGCGCAATCGATGAAATTGATGGCCCAATTCTGTTGCGGACTGCGAACGTTTCAAGCATTACGTTCTGGGCGGCGCTTCTTGAACGATTTCGATTTGTACCGAAGCTGAGACGACAAATCGCCGAGGCAGGGCTGAACTGGTCTGTAGGGCGCTTCACCTCGATGATGCTACTTGCCGGGGCTTCGACAGGGGTAGTGTTATCTAGAATTGCCTGGCTGCCCGGTCTTGGCATGGTGGGGGGCGCTGTGCTCGCGACGGTGATTCCATTTTTTTACGTCAGCAGCAAGCGGAGCAAACGCTTCGACCTGTTTGAACAGAACTTCCCGGATGCACTGGATTCGTTGGGGCGGGCGATGCGGGCTGGACATGCGTTGGCTGCGGGGATGGAGATGGTGGCGTTTGAAGCGGCACACCCGGTGAACGGTGAATTCCGTAAAGTTCTCGAAGAGTGGCGGCTGGGCCGGAGCTGGGACGAGGCGCTCGATCATCTTGTTCAGCGGGTCCCGCTAGTGAGCGTAAGCTTGTTTGTGGCGGCAGTGAGGATGCAAAGCCGGACGGGCGGCAAGTTGCATGAGATCCTGGGCCGAATTTCAGAAGGGGTACGGGACTCGACGGCTCTCGATGGAGAAATCCGGGCCATCAGTGCGCACGGCAAGCTCACAGGACTGATATTGACCATTTTGCCATTGGGCATCGCGCTGATGCTGAACTGGACAGCCCCGGGCTATCTGGATATTCTTCGCGACCATCCAATTGGCAAATATCTGATTCTCCTGGCAATCACCTTTCTGATCACGGCCCACTTTGTGATGCGTAAAATTCTGGACATCAGGATCTGATATGGAAGTCATTCTACTGGGCGGATGTTTTCTGTTTGTATTGCTCACTGTGTTGTGCGGTGGTTACTGGTTTCTCCGCGAGCCGGCTGCCGATGCAATTGCGGACAAGAGCGCGGTGAACATTTCACTGAACCAGGAGGACGGCCCGATCCGGCAGACGCTGGAGAAAATTGGCAGCATCGTGCCCACTGCAAACGATCTCGACAATCCAATTCGTGCCCGGCTGATAGTTGCAGGCTATCGGGCACCGGATGCGTTACAGGCGTTTTTTGGCATCAAGACAGTGGCTGCTCTCTCGTTTGGGTTTGGGACCCTAATGCTCAACAGAGTTTTCGAGGCGGAAGCAGGCATCGGCGTAGTCGTATCGATTTGTCTTGCGGGCATTGGCTATCTGGCACCGGACAGGATCCTCAGTTCGATGGAAAAGAAAAGAAAGCAGCGGCTGCGGCAGGCAATGCCGGCAGCGCTGGACCTGCTGGTGCTGAGCCTTGAAGCGGGCCAGGGCCTGGACAGCTCCCTGCTCGATACGAGCAAAGAGCTGAAACGTGTCTATCCCGATCTGAGCGAGGAGCTGGCGCTAACACACCTGGAAATGAGGGCGGGCCAATCGAGGGCCGACGTGTTGACACGTCTGGCGCAACGAACCGGCGAGGCGGAAGTTAAAAAATTGACGAACCTTCTGCTCGATGGCGACCGCTTTGGAACTGCACTTGGACCGGCACTGCGCAATCATGCGAAGTACACGAGGCTGAGACGAAGGCAACTGGCACAAGAGCAGGCGCGCAAGACGAGCGTAAAGCTGGTCTTCCCTGTCTTCTTTCTGATCTTTCCTTGCGTGCTGCTCGTGACGCTAGGCCCTGCAGTGTTGCGATTGTCAGAAGGTCTCGGAAAGATGATCAGTTCGACACCCTAGGCGATTAGTTGCTCAGTTCAGAAACAATTTCTGCCGCTGCATTGCGCGCCTGCTCAATGGCTCCGACCGGAAAGCTGATGGCACCGACACGCGGGTGTCCACCGCCGCCATAGCGCTCACAAATCGAGGCAAGATTGTGGTTTACTTCTTTGGCCCAAGGGCTGGAACCAACGCTCACTTTAGTGCGAAATGTCGACTCGCTTACAGAAACAGTATAGGTAGCTTCGGGGAAAAGATAGTAAGGCACAAATTTGTTGTAGCCTTCGATATCCTGACCAATCAGATCAAAGAAAATTACGCCTTGCCCCGTGACGGCTTTTGCCTGTATGAGATCGATGGAGCGCAGGTGGCGCTGGTAGAGAGGATCAAAAGCAGCGGCGATTTCTGGTTGCGCCGCAATCTCGTCCAAAGTCATGGTTTGCATGCACTGGATGATGCGCTGCACGAGCTCTGAGCCCTTTACGGCCTCAATCACGAGAACCAGTTTGGTTGCAGATGCCTTGAGCTCTACTGCATCCGTGGGGGTTGCGTATTGAGCGCCGTCGATAATGTCAGCCCACTTTACGAGTTCGTCGAGATCGGGAGCTTCATAACCGAATTTTTCGCGGGCAATATCTCGAATGAACTTGGTGCAACTGCGATAGCCGGGATCAAAAAAGTGGAGTGGGTTGTGCGCACTGTGGAACAACTCTGAATCTTCGGTACGCAGAAAAGCGCTTTGGTGGTGGTCGAACCACCAGGTGAGTTTGGGGTTTGGCGAGAACTTGAAGTCGACAATGGCATTGACATCGCCATCAAACATAGAATCGGCAAAGAGCTGGTCTGCCGTATGCGCCATTCCCGTATAAGAATACTCGGCATCGGGATGGCGAGCCGCCTTTAGGAAACGGCTAAAAAAGGCTGCGCTGGCAGCCCCGTCAAAGCAGTGGTCGTGGTAGAGAACTCGTACTTTCATCAGGTAAGTTTCGAATGGATCGGAAAACCTATTAGTATGCTGCAATCGGGCTACAAAAATCAACCAGGAAAGAAAGTTTCCAGTTTCGATAGAATCTTTGCATGCAACGCCGACAATTTGTAAGCCTGCCCGCCGTCCAATATGCTGCAGAAGCTGCCAAGGCAGCTGAGCCGGAACTAGTGCCGAGTTGGCCTGTCTTTGATGAACTCGAAGAGACTGGCCTGAAGGCTGTGCTGCGGAGCGGAAAATGGGGGAGGGGCAACGGAGGCGCGGTTGCCGAGTTTGAGAATCGCTACGCAGCGCTCACGGCGACGCAGCACTGCCTTGCGGTGGCGAATGGCACATCTGCGCTGCTTGTGGCTCTGGGAGTGCTTGGAATTGGTCCTGGGGATGAAGTGATCGTGCCGCCCTACACCTTTATTGCGACGGTGAATGCGGTGCTTCGTTTTCATGCGGTGCCGGTATTCGCCGACATTGATCCGCTTACGCTTCAGATGGACCCCAAACGAGTGGCCGCGCAAATCACGCCACGAACGCGAGCCATCATCATGGTGCACATGGCAGGCGGAGTGGGAGAACTTGGCCAGGTGATCGAGCTGGGCCGCAAGCACAATATCCCGGTGATTGAAGACGCTGCCCAGGCGCATCTTGCGGAATGGCAGGGGCGGCACGTCGGGGGGCATGCAACGCTTGGCTGCTTCAGCTTTCAAGCATCGAAGAATCTGAATTCGGGAGAGGGCGGCGCAGTAGTGACCAATGATGCGGCGCTGGCAGAGAAGGCGTTTGCCTTTCACAATAACTCGCGGGGCCGGACGCAGCCGGGTACCGAATTTCATTACGAGACGTCGGGGGCTAATTTGCGGCTGACCGAATTTCAGGGGGCGCTGCTCACAGCGCAAATGTCGCGGATCGACAAGCAAGCGCGGCGGCGCAGCGCTACCGCGAAGAAGCTGGACGAAATTTTCAGCAAAGTAGATGGGCTCAGTCCGTACCATGTTGCGAAAGAATGCACTCGCAACGCCTACCATCTCTACATGTTTCACTACGATGCGGCGAAATTTGGTGGACGGAGCCGAGGGGACTTTATGAAGTACCTTGCCACGAAGCGGATTCCAGTGTCGGGTGGATATGCGCCGCTGCAGGATGAGCCGTTTTTGAAAAATACGTTTGAGACGCGTGGCTACCAGTTTGCTTACGGCAAGAACTACTTCGAGAAGTGGCGCAAGAGGAACGATTGCCCGGCCAATCGCAAGGCCTGCGGCGAAGCAGTGTGGTTCACGCAGAATCTACTTTTAGCTGAACCGGAATTAATCCAAAAGATCGACAAGACTGTCGAATCCTGGGCTCGAATTCGATAGGCTTACGCATAATATGCGTATTTGCGGAGTGATGCTACTTACGGCTATGTACGTATGGAGCCAGAATATTTCCAGTTCGATCAGTGCCACTGTGGTCGACCAGAGTGGTGCAGTGTTGGCCGGAGCGATGATCCAGGTAGTCGATGGGGCCAATGGATTTGAGCGGAGTGGTGCCAGTAATGAAAAGGGGTTCTTCAGTTTTCCTGACTTGAAGCCGGGCGGATATGCACTCAGCGTCAACGCTCAGGGATTCAAGAAATACCAGCAGCGAGGCATCGAACTGGTGTCCGGAGAACAGCGCAGCCTGGGCCAATTGAAACTGCAGGTTGGCGAGACGAGCGAGAGCGTGACGGTGACGGCCGAGTCAACGAGAGTTGAGCTTGGATCGAGTGAAAAGTCGGGGACCCTGACTGGCAGAGAATTGAACGAGATGGCTCTGAAGGGCCGCGATTTCTTTGATGCAATCGGCCTGATGGCGGGAGTGGTGGATGTCGCGGATAATCGCGATGCGCCAGGTGCCGATAGCGTCGGCAATCTGCATATTGCGGGGGGTCGCAGTGCATCGAAGAATGTGACGATCGACGGGGTTACGAGCCTCGATACCGGCTCAAACGGCAGCATGCACACGACGCCGGGTATGGATTCCATTGGTGAAGTACGAGTGCTGATGTCGACTTATGCAGCGGAGTACGGGCGTAATTCCGGGGGGAGCATTACGGTGATTACAAGGGGCGGCGGAAAGAAATTTCACGGCTCGGTAGGTGCCTACTACCGTCATGAATCTTTCAGTGCGAATGAGTGGTTTAACAACCGCAACGGGATCCAGCGTCCGCCCTATCGCTACAACATCGGGAGCTATGCGATTGGCGGCCCGGTGTACATTCCTGGCAAGTTCAATCGGGACCGCTCGAAGCTTTTCTTTTTCTGGAATCAGGAATTCCAGCAGCAGAAGGTGGTCTTGGGAGCAGCGCGGACGGTACGCGTGCCGACGGGGCTCGAGCGCATCGGAGATTTTTCTCAGACCTTTGATACGGCCAACAAGATCATTCCGGTATACGACCCGCAGTCGAATCAGACCCAATTTCCCGGGAACCGAATCCCGGATTCGCGATTTAGCGTGCCTGGACGCAAGGTGCTGGATCTGTTTCCAATGCCAAACTTTGTTGACCCGCTAGTGAGCCGCCGCAACCAATGGAATTACATTTCTAATCTGAGTGGATCATTTCAGCGTCACTCAGAGACGGCGCGCATCGACTACGCAGCTCGCAAGAACATGCAGACCTACTTGCGTATCAGCAACAGTTTTGAAAACCAGGCACCGCCCTACGGAGTCTGGGTAAACGGAAGCGTGAATTATCCGCTGACCCCTATTGTTTACAAGCGCCCGGGCCGGGCGGTTACGCTGTTCAATACCTTTGCGATCTCACCGACATTCTTTGCCGAAACGATCTTTGGAGCTAGCCAGAACAAGCTCTTTTTCTATCCGGAAAATGAAGCTGCCGTGAGGCGCAAAGATACCGGCATCGATATCGCGCAGTGGCGTCCGGATCTGAACTCGGAAGGGTTCATCCCCAACATGAGTTTTTCAAGTGTTCCCAACTATGCCAACCCGACGATGAACAATGGCATTCCTTACTACAACTCGAATACGATCTTCAGCCTGGTACAGAACTTCTCTAAGATCTGGCAGACGCACACGATTAAGTTCGGAGCCTATTTTGAGAGAACGCGCAAGGACCAGAGCGCCAGTGTTGCCACGCGCGGCTCAATCAGTTTTGACCGCGACCGCAACAATCCGCTCGACACCAACTACGCTTACTCGAACGCACTGATCGGATCGTATGACTTTTATACGGAAGCCACAGACCGGCCCCAGGGGCAGTATCGATTTACGAATCTTGAGCTCTTTGTGCAGGACGCCTGGCGTGTGAACCGGAAGCTGTTGATCGACTACGGAGTTCGAGCATACATCGATGCACCGCAGTATGATGCGCGCTCGCAACTGGCCAGTTTTTCACCAGCCGACTACAATCCAGCCAAGGCACCAGTGCTGTTGCGCCCGGCCTTGATCGGTAGCACGCGTGTTGCCAGGGACCCTGTGTCGGGCAAGACTTTCCCCGAAGGTTTTATCGGTACCTTTGCCCCTGGACAGGGCAATCCGGCGGAGGGAATGATCCTTGGCGGCAAGAATGGTGCCCCACGCGGCATGTACACGCAAGCGCCTTTGTATTTTGCGCCACGCATCGGTTTTGCCTGGGATCCATTCGGGAAACAGCGCACGGCAATTCGCGGTGGCGCGGGCATGTTCTACGACCGCATCCAGGGAAACCCGACCATGGGCCTGTTAGGCAATCCGCCTACGATCTTCAACCCGACGGTTTACTACGGGACGCTGGAGAGCCTGGCGCAGACGGGTGGCAGCGGTATTCTGGCACCGGCAGGGACTGTAACTTCCATGATTGGACGCCAGAGCCCGCCTACAACTTACAACTTCAGCTTTGGCCTGCAACATCAATTCAGCAAGACGCTCATGGTGGATGCAAGCTACATCGGTGCTGTTTCGAACCACCTTTTGTGGGTGCGCAACATCAACCCCGTGCCGTGGCGCGCAAACCATCTCGATGTTTATCCGGAAAACCGGGACGCCACAATTACAACGAGTGCGCGGCCTTACCCGGCAAATTTCCTCAGACCGACGCAGGGCTACGGGAATATCAACCTGTATGAATTTGCCTCGAACTCGAACTACCATTCACTGCTGTTCTCAACGGGGCAGCGGTTTCGAAACGGAACCACGTGGGCAGTTGCCTACACCTTCTCGAAGGCACTTGGCACGGCGAGTAATGATACAACGGCAGTAAGTTCGTTCTTTGCCCCACGAGATCGCAACTATGGCCCGCTTAGCTTTGACCGCAACCATGTCTTCAACTTTCGTTATACGATGCGGGTGCCGAAGCTGGGCAAGAAGTTGAACAGTCCGTTGTTGGGTTTGGTGACGGATGGATGGGAATTGGCAGGGATTTCGCGCGGACAAAGTGGAGCGCCCATTTCTCCCGGCTACACGCTCACGAGCGGAGTCGATATTACAGGCACGCCGAGCGAAGGTGCGCGGCTGAATTTGTTGAATGCTTCGGCAATTCCAGCGGAGCGGTTTTCGGCTCCTGTGCGCGGCGATGGAGGCAACCTGGGGAGCAACGTGTTGCGTGGCCCGGGCTGGTTCAACTGGGACGTATCGGTGTTTCGCAATGTGCGGCTCAAAGAAGGACGCAATATGGAGCTTCGTCTCGAGTCTTACAACACGACAAATCACCCGCAATTTTCCGGCCTGTCCGGGACTGCGCGTTTTGATACTGCGGGGACAACCGTGCAAACGGATCCGCTGTTTTTACAGCCTACCTCGGCCCGAAGCCCGCGGCGAATTCAGTTGGCAGTACGCTTCAATTTCTAGCCTTCGATGACTTGCGGATTGGGCGGAGTGTAGTCGTGATGCGGTGCGTGGAGGTAGCGTTCAATTGCGTTGTGCGCCGCATAAATGAGAGGCGTAAGAGCAATGGCAATGCCGAACTTGTAAGTGTAATTGGTGAAGGCGAGATTCAGAAAATTGCCCGTGCTGATTTTCCCGGGCAACCAGAAGCCGATGCCGAGAACGATGAAAGTGTCGATCAGTTGCGAAACTGCGGTAGAGCCTGTGGCGCGAAGCCAGAGCATTTTGCCACCGGTGGCGTCGCGAAAAAGCCAGAACACAGCAACGTCCACCATCTGGCTGACAGCAAAAGCAGTGACGCTGCCGGCAATGATCCATTGCGACTGGCCGAGTACGGAATTGAAGGCGGCATCCTTGACTGGAGAGATGCTGGAGGCCGGGATACCCATCGAAATGAATATGATGACGAAGGCATAGAGGATCAAGCCTACGGTGAGGATGGTGAGTCTTCGTACTCCGGATTTGCCGTAGTATTCGTTGATGAGGTCGGTAGTGATGAAGACGACGGGCCAGGGGATCACGCCGAGGCTCATGATATATCCGCCGACTTCGATCAGTTTGCCACCGAGAATTTCACCCAGAATTGCATTTGCCACGAAGAGGCCGGCAAGAATCAGGTATACGAGATCTTTTCTGTTATTTAGGTCCACAATTTTTTAGATGCCTTGCTATAGGATACTGGTGGAAGGTTTCAACATATGTCAGGCCACTCCAAATGGCACACAATTAAACACAAGAAGGCGTCGATCGATGCCAAGCGCGGGAAAGTATTCACCCGTCTGATCAAAGAAATTCTCATTGCCGCGCGCAGCGGAGGTGATCCGGATACGAACGCGCGACTGCGAACGGCGATCACGGCTGCGAAGTCTGTATCCATGCCCGCTGATAATATCAAGCGCGCGATCATGCGAGGTACGGGCGAATTGGAAGGGCTGACGATCGAAGAGGTGAGCTACGAGGGCTATGGCCCTGGTGGAGCAGCCATCATCATCGAATGCGCCACAGACAACCGGGTTCGAACCGTGAGCGAAATCCGCCACATGTTCACCAAGGCTGGCGGCAACATGGGCGAACCGAATTCGGTGGCCTGGATGTTTGAGCGCAAGAGCCACGTTGTGATCGAAGGCGACAAGACAAACGAAGAGCAATTGATGGAAGTTGCGCTGGAAGCCGGTGCCGATGATGTGCAGGGCGACGACGATAGCTGGACTGTGCTGAGTGCGCCGGAAGCGCATGACGCAATTGTTGCTGCGCTTGCAAAGGCGAAGATTCCGACCTTGTCTGCCGAAGTGGGACTAATCCCGAAGAACACGATGGCAGTTGAGCCGAAGAACGTGGCTGGCATGATGCGTCTGCTCGAGCAGTTTGAGGATTATGACGATACGCAAAATGTGTATACAAATTACGAGCCCGACGAAAGCACCATGGCGTCGATGGCGTAGGATACTTTGAAAATCCTCGGCATTGACTGTGGCACAGAACGGACCGGCTACGGAATTATCGAAAGCGATGGCAAGCGTCATGCGGCCATCGCTTTTGGCGTTTTGAAAACGAATCCGAAGGAGCCGATGGCGGATCGGCTGTGCGTGATCGCGAGGGGGCTTCGCGATCTGATCGCAGAGTATCGCCCGGACGAAGCAGTGATTGAAGAAGTGTTTGTGGCGAAGAATACGCAGAGTTCGCTGAAGCTGGCGCAAGTGCGTGGAGTGGCGATGGTGATGGCGCGTGAGGCGCCGATGGAAGTGCATGAATATAGTCCGCGAGAGATCAAGATGGCAGTGGTGGGTTATGGCAATGCGGAGAAGAGCCAGGTGCAATTGATGGTGCGGGCGCTGCTTGGTCTGGACACGACGCCGCCTGAAGATGCTGCCGATGCCCTTGCGGCAGCGATCTGTCGCGCAACAATGAGAAGAGTATGACTCGTACGGGATTGTTGACACTGCTGTTTGCCTATGGCCTGCTGGGCCAGGAAGGGACTATTTTCTATTCGAAGAATTTCCCGAAGTCGAAACCCGAGTATATGGAGATCCTTCTCGAGTCGACGGGTGATGCAATTTATAAAGAGAGCGCCGAGGACGATCAGCCAGTCAAGTTCAAGCTGCTGCCGGAAGAAGTGAAGGCAGTCTGGGAGCTTGCAGCGAAGGTGAACTGGTTTCAGAGGAAGCTGGAGAGCGGGCTACCGGTTGCCCGCATGGGCGAAAAATCCTATCGCTACACCAATGGGCCGGTCAAGAACGAGATCAGTTTCAATTACACGCAGGATCTGGATGCGCAGGCGCTGCAGGACTGGTTCGAAAAAATGGTGGAGACTGTGAATCTGTATTTCGATCTGGAGCGCACGGCGAAGTTTGAGCGGCTGGGTGTGGATCGGGCGCTACTGCATCTCGAAGCAGCTTGGGACAAGAAGCGGCTGCTTTGTTTTGAGCTTTACTACCCGTTGCTCAACCGCATCATCAAGAACGACAGTTATCTGAATATGGCCCGCGACCGTGCAGCGCGCATGAAGGCCATGTTTGAAGAAGCACGGAAGAAAGCAGAATGAAAATCGAGCGCGTGGTGTGGGTGGTTCTCGATAGTGTCGGCATTGGGGCGATGCCCGATGCAGATCAATACGGGGACCCTGCGGGGAGCGACACACTTGGCAATATTGCGCGGCAGAGGGCATTGCATTTGCCGAATCTGTGCCGTCTTGGCCTGGGGAATATCAAACCCATTGTGGGACTGGAGCCGGCAGCAGAAGCACTTGCGAGCTACGGGCGTTGCGCGCTGAAAAGCCCGGGCAAAGACACCACCACCGGCCACTGGGAGATGATGGGCATCCTGCTCGACAAGCCATTTCCTTTGTTTCCGCAGGGGTTTCCTGCCGATTTTCTCGCGCGCTTTGAAGCGGAAATTGGCCGCGGCACACTGGGGAACAAGGCCGCTAGCGGCACAGAGATTATTGCGGAACTTGGAGACGAGCACTACCGGTCCGGAGACCCGATTATCTATACAAGCGCTGATAGTGTGTTTCAAATTGCGGCGCACGAAGAAGTGATTTCTCTGTTCGAGCTTTACCGGATTTGCGAGATTGCGCGCAGAATGCTTTCGGGGCCGCTGGAGGTGGGGCGAGTGATTGCACGGCCATTTACCGGGTCGAGCGGCGCTTACACGCGAACTACCAATCGCAAGGATTATGCTGTGCCGCCGCCGAAGATGCTGCTGGATGCGCTCGACAAGGCTGATGTACACGTGCACAGTGTTGGCAAGATTTTCGATATTTTTCTGGGCCGCGGTATTCGTACTTACGACAAGACGAAGAGCAATGCGGAAGGTATGGCAAAGACCATTGCGGCACTTGGCGAGGTGAAGCGTGGTTTGATCTTTACGAATCTCGTCGACTTCGATTCTCTTTACGGGCACCGCAACAATGTTGAAGGGTACGCGAATGCGCTGGAAGAATGTGATGCGGGTCTCCCGGCACTGATGGACGCGCTTGGTCCTGAGGATCTATTGATCCTCACGGCAGACCACGGTTGCGACCCGACCACACCATCTACCGATCACAGCCGCGAGTATGTACCGCTGCTGGTTTATGCTCCAGGTTCGCCGGTAGGGAAGAAGCTTGAGACACGCAATTCACTTGCCGATATCGGCAAGACGGTGGCCGAGATTTTTGCAGTGTCGATGACGGCGGGCGAATCGTTTCTCAAACTGCTTTAGGCAACTTCAGAAAAATCCAGACGGACGTAGAGCCGCTTGTTGATCTTGCCCTTGTTCTCGGTCTTGAAAATTGAGAAGCGACCGAGTTGAGAGGTGGAATGAACGTGAGTTCCACCGCATGCCTGTTCATCAAAGCCTTCTATCGCGACCACTCTCACTTGTCCGTTCCTGACTGGGGGCTGCACTTCGAGGGTGCGCAGCAGATCCGGTCTCCTGTGGAACTCGGCTTCGGGCAGGAAGAAGGCCCGCAGGGTATGCGCATTTGCAAGTACGCGATTCACCTTTGCCTCCAGCTCAAGCACAAGCTGCTGGCTGAACCCTTCGATCTTGAAATCGATTCTTGAATAGTCTACTCCGATCTGCGCACCTGTAATCCAGGCGTCGTAGTCACGCAGAGCGATGGTATTCAAGACGTGCAAAACCGTGTGATAACGCGTCAAAGCCATGCGCCGCTCGACGTCCACAACAAGCCTTGCTGGCTGGCCGAGCCATTCGGCAGAAGGAGCTTGCGCCAACCGGTGCCAGATCACATCTTCCTGATCTGCCATCACAGCGAGCACGGAAATGAGTTCTGCACCTTCACATTGAATTGTCCCTAAATCTGAAGGTTGACCACCACCGCCGGCATAAAAACAAGTCTGGTCGAATGCGATACGGTCACCGTCGATGGCTACAACAATCGCCTCAGCGACGAAGCAATCATCGTCCTCCCAATAGAGTCGCCTGGTAGGAGTCATTTTCCGTTAGCGTAGCTCAAGACGGAGGCGGTCGACCGAGGGCGCGCAGCCTTGTGCCGGGAATTGGGCAAGCAATGCGCGGCCTTTTTCTTTCAAGCCTGGGGTAGCATCGCCGATGCGAAGCGCAAAAGCAATGTTGCGCGCCTGCTGGTAGATTTCATCTTTCTGGTTGAAAGTCGGCTTCTTCAGCAAAGGCTCTCTGCGATCACGCGAGGCTGCCAATAATTGGCGCGCCTCTTTTCTGTCACTTTGCTTGATGGCAATTTCGGCCAGGAGTTCGGGTGCCATCAATTCGGAGGATTGGACGCCCTTCAGCAGGCGTTTTGCCGTTTCGATCTGACCCATCCGAAGATAGGCGAGGCCCAGATGCAAATCGAGGTTTGAATTGGCACCGTAGCCACTGGCCTCATACAGCTCCTTGGCGCGTTGCGCCGCCAGGATCGCACCAGGCTTTCCGCAATTCGCTTCGGCGTCGGACAATTGCTGTAACGCCGAGGTGAGGTTCACCAGATAATTTGCAGACTTGGGAGCAGTTCGATGGAGTTTTTCGTAGCCCGCCAATGCTTGAATTACATCGGAGATAGCTTCGCAGGGGCGCTCTTCGCTCGGTTGTGACAGTGCAGAATGCAGATGGGCGCGGCCCACGAGCAGAGCACCTAAGCGCATCTGCTGGTTGGCAATCAATTCACCCGGCTTTCGATGGGCTTCAAAAAGAGCCAGCCCTTTCTGCACTTGTTCCATCGCGAACTGATGCCGGCCAAGAAACCTGGCGATCTCGCTGCTGAAGACGTAACAGTTCACCGCCAGTGCGGAATCTGGCAGAGTCAACGCCGGACCGATTGCCTCATGGATCAGCAGCAACGCGTCTTCGAGCTTCCCGGCTAGCTCCGCCGAGCGCCCCATAGCAATGCGAATCTCCACATAGGTGCGAGTATCAGCGGTGTCGACGAGGGTGTAGGCACGCTGAACAAACTGTTCGGACCGGCTTGCATCGCCGCGACGAGAATACAAATCACTCAGGTGCGCATAGCCGATGGCCATGCTGCGCCGGAGCGACGAATCCGAGGGAAACCTTGCCAGCAACGGCTCTTCAATCGCAATCGCCTTCGTATGACTGGCCAGGGATTCGTTGAAGAGACCCAGATGGTCCACCCCGCCATAACCTTGTATGTCTCCTACCCGGTGGTAGGCACGGGAAAGTTCTTTCTGGAGCCCAATGTCATTGCCTGCCTCTTCGGAAAGCCGGTCCAGATATCCAAGGGACTTCTCCATCAACAGGCGCCTTACATTGGCCGCCCCAGGCAGCTTGGCGGCCTCAGGATCGATTTCGTTCAAGAGGCTGGCAGCCAGGCTCCGGACCTCATCAAAACGCCGTTGAGAGCGGATGCCCTCATGGACGGTAAGGATGGTACCGACCAACATTGCGATGAGCAGCATTGCACCAAGAGCTAGAGGCAATCGGTTGCGCCGTGCGTATTTCGACCAGCGGTAAGAAAACGTATCTGGGCGTGCAATGACTGTCTGGCCATCGAGGTGCCTGCGGATGTCTTCGGCAAATTGAGCTACCGAACCATAGCGCCGACCTGGATCCTTTCGCAATGCCATCAACAGAATGTTGTCCAAATCTCCTTCCACTTGCCGCCGCAGTTTGACATCATCGGCCAATCGAATGGAAGGAGTTGAAAGCTCTGTGGCACAGACAATCTCTTCAATCTCGAGCGGTGCGAGATTCGTGATCTTGTAGGGGCGCTCCCCGATCAACAGTTCATAGAGCACAATGCCAAGCGAATAGACATCGGCTGCCACGGTGATCTGTTCGCCTCGCACCTGCTCGGGGCTGGCGTAGTCTGGCGTCATCATTCGCCAGCCTGTTTGAGTTGTGTCTTTGTCTTCGTCCACCAGCTTGGCAATGCCGAAATCGAGCAACTTTGGCACTCCGCCTGCTGTCACAAGAATGTTGGATGGCTTGAGATCGCGATGCACAATCAGCGCGGCATGGGCGTGCTGCACAGCATCACAGATTTGAACGAACAATTCCAGACGCTCTCGGATACTCAGTTTGCCTTGCCGGCAATAGGCATCTACCGGCTTGCCATCTACAAACTCCATCACCAGGTAGGGAATTCCACCGTGCTCGCCCCCATCAATGAGCCGGGCGATAAATGGATGCTGCAACTGGGCAAGCATGCTGCGCTCGAGGAGAAAGCGTCTCGCGTTGGCAGCACGCGCAGCGCCTGGACGAATGATCTTGATTGCGACTTCCTGCTCGAATTTGCCGTCATCGCGGCTGGCTTTATAAACCGTTCCCATGCCGCCTTCGCCAATGGTCGAGAGAATTCGATAGGCACCGAGGCGTTGCCCCTCAAGTGAACTGAGGCTCGAAATCGCCTGCGTTGCTGCCTCAATCACTGGGGCCACGTGGCTGATCCCTTCGGAGTCGAGGAGCGATTCTACTTCGGAGCGCAAGGTCAAATCATTGAGGCAGGCAGAATCAAGATACGAAGCTCGCTCTATCGTCGGCAGATCGATTGCCTGCTGAAAGACAGACTCGATCTGATGCCAGCGTTCCGGAGACATGAGAGGTTCACTCATGCAGATCCCTCCGTAAGTGCTCGATCGAAGAGGCAAGTCCAGCAGAGCCGAATGCTTCGAGTAATTGAAGACCCTGCTGCCGCAAACCCGGAGTGGTGTCTCCCGCCTGAAGCGCCAACCTGATGTTTTGAGCTTGCTGGTAACGAAAAATCAGCCTCTCGAAGGTCTTTGCGTTGAGGGTGGGCTGACGCAGGCGTCTTGCTTCAGCAAGCTGCCGCCGAGCTTCATCGCTATGACCTTCGGCCAGTGCAATCTCAGCAAGTAATTGAAGCGCCTGGGCGTCTGGATGCTGCTGTTGCTCTAGCAAGTTGCGAGCTTCTCTGTTGTGGCCGAGCTTGAAATAGGCAAAAGCAAGGTGCAAATCCAGTTCCGGATTCACACGCTTCTTGTCACTGTTATAAATCGCGATGGCGCTCTTGACGGTATCGATCGCTTCCGGCTTGCCACAAAGGGCTTGCGCAGTGGAGAGCATCTGTAGCGCCGTCACGATTTGAACGAGCCGGTTGATCGACTTGGGATCTGCCAGATGCACCTGCATCTGACCTTCAGCCCCACGCTGCAAATCAGCGATCGCTTCGCAATGGTGTTCTTGATTCGGGCTAAAAGCCTGCGAGAGCTGCGAACCACGGTCTCTGTAAAGAGTGTGGAGCCGGACAGTTTCAATTTCGTTTAGACTGCGGGATTCCAGCAGTTGCAGAGCCTGATTGGTGTAGTCGCTGGCCAAAGGAATTCGCCCAAGAAAAAATGCAGTCTCTGATGCCCACCTCAAGACATTTGCTCCACGGTGGGGGTTCTTCGACTGGAGCGCTGGTCCGATCGCGGACTGGATTGCTGTCAGCGCCTCTTCGAGCCGTCCGTCGAAGTAAAGGATGCGATTGAGCGAAATGCATACGTCGATGAAGGAGGCAGGAGAGGATCGATCCACCAGTGCATACGCACGCTGTACGAGAGAGAGAGCCTGGACCGAATCTCCGCGCCGGGAATACAGCTCGGCAATGTGCGCATAGCCCCAAGCCAACTGATTCTTCACAGCCGGCCTTTTGGGCAAGCGCTCTTCAATCGCGATGCCTTTCAGATGGCTTTCCAACGATTCGTTGAACAAGCCCAAGCTAGGCGTGCGGACATTCCCCTGAATGTCACCGGCCAGATGATAAGCGCGACCCAATTCCATCTGGAGATCCTGGTCTTCGCTTGCATCGGCAGCGAGGCGGTCGAGGTAGGCAAGGGACTTCTCGATCATCATCCGGCGCAACGTCGTAGAACCTACGACTTTTGCAGCCTCTGGATCAATCTCATTGAGGATGCTGCTTGCCAGATTGCGCACCTCCCCAAAGCGACGCTGGGATCGGGCACCTTCGCGAAGAACGAATGCGGTAGCAACTGTGACGGCCAGGAAAAGAAGGGCGGCAAGAACGAGAGGCAGTCGGTTTCTTTTGACAAATTTTGACCATCGGTACGAAAGAGTATCGGGACGGGCAATCACAGTGAGGCCATCGAGATAACGCTTCAAGTCTTCAGCGAACTGGGCCACGGATCGATAGCGCCGTCCTGGTTCCGGCCGCATCGCCATGCGCAGAATGTTGTCGAGATCTTCTGGTGCCTGGCCCGCGACAAGCTCCGACAATACAACGCCAAGCGAATAGACATCCGAAGCGATTGTGATAGGCTCGCCGGCCAACTGCTCAGGACTTGCATAGTGCGGAGTCATCGAGGCCCGCAGTTCCGGTGAAGGGTTGTCGGTGTCACTCAACAGTTTCGCGATTCCGAAGTCGAGCAGCTTGGGCACTCCATCTGCCGTGACGAGAATGTTGGATGGCTTGAGATCGAGATGAACGATGAGAGCGGCGTGCGCGTGCTGGACGGCTTCGCACACTTTGAGAAACAGCACGATGCGTTCTTTGAGGCTAAGGGGCCAATCGCGACAAAAAGCGTCAATGCGCTTGCCAGCAACAAATTCGAGGACGAGATAGGAAAGACCGTCCTGCTCACCACCATCAATAATCTGGGCAATGTAGGGATGGCGCAGCTGGGCGAGAATGCTGCGTTCGGTACTGGACACGCCGGCACGAATCACCTTGACTGCAACAGTCTGCTCAAACTGGCCGTCGTCACGAAGCGCCCGGTAGACGGTGCCCATACCGCCTTCGCCGATTACGGATTCAATGCGATAGTTTCCGAAGGTCACGTTCGTTCAGGGTTCATGAAGCGGCCAAGCCAGGCCTCTGCCATGCGTTGCTCGCGTCCCACTGTGGCGACACTGATCGACAATGCTTCCGCAGTTTCTTCGACACTCATCCCGGCAAAGAAGCGCATCTCTACAACCTTAGCCTTGCGCCCGTCAAATTTCGCCAGCTCATTGAGAGCGTCGTCGAGCTGTACGAGGATTTCCGGCCGCTCCTGCGAAGCATCGAGCGCTTCGTTGAGTTGAACTTTGGCCATGCCGGCTCCGCGCTTTTCACGATTGCGACCGCGCGCATGATCCACAAGAATCTGCCGCATCAGATGTGCAGCCACTCCGAAGAAGTGGGCCCTGTTCTTCCAGTCTTTGTCCTGTTGATTGGCCAGCTTGACGTAAGCCTCATGAAGCAATGCCGTTGGTTGCAGAGTATGGCCATCGCGTTCCCGACGCAGATAACTGGCGGCAAGGCGACGCAGCTCGTCATAGACAATTGGGGTCAGGGCATCGAGAGCAGCCTGATCGCCGTCGCGCCATTGTTGCAACAACACTGTTACTGGTTCGGACATGAGCTCAGAAGAACCGAATCGCGCTTACCATTCTGCCAGCTTCGACGCCATCGCGACGGTAGGAGTGGAACTGATCCGGATTGCAGCGGGTGCACTGTTTAGACACCCAGATATTGTCGAGAGCGAGTCCGGCCTGCTGCAACTGCCGTTCATTCGCGGCGGCGAGATCGACATAGGTCTTGCCCACGGCGTCGAAGTGAGGCGATACTTCTGCACCAACTTCAAAACAGCATTCGCCGATTCCTGGTCCGATGGCGGCTCGAATTGTCGACAACTCCGCTCCCAGTTCCAGCATTTCAGCGATTGTGTGGGTAACGATTTTTTCTACCGTTCCGCGCCACCCGGCATGAACTGCAGCGACCACCCTGGCGACGGGATCGGCGAGCAGAATCGGAAGACAATCGGCAGTGCGGACCGAAATCCAGAGTTCCGGGTTGGTGGTGATCAGCGCGTCGGCTTCGCCCTGAAGACCTGAGACCTTCGTTCGAATTACTTTTCCTGAGTGGATCTGCGTGAGCCACGCATGCTTGTCTTCTCCGAGCCATGCGTTTTCGAGGCGGGTTCCGAAGCCATGCTCGACCTCAGACAATTCTTTCAATGGGGGAGCGTGAATCATCCGAGCTGCACGAGGTTTACACGACGTTCGAAATCGCCCAGCATGCTCTGATCGAGACGCACCCGAGTGGGCTTGCGAGTGAGCGTATGCATCTGGTCGATTTTGTCCTGCAGCTTCATCAACCCATAGAAAAGGTTCTCGGGCCTAGGCGGGCACCCGGTGATGTAGACGTCAACTGGCACAATTTTATCTACGCCCTGCAAGACAGAGTAGGTGTTGAAGGGGCCACCGACACTCGAGCAGGCGCCCATCGAGATCACCCATTTCGGCTCTGGCATCTGATCGTAGATGCGCTTGAGAACAGGTGCCATCTTGAGACTAACGGTACCGGCCACGATCATCAGGTCTGCCTGACGAGGCGAAGGGCGAAACACTTCAGCGCCGAAACGGGCGATATCGAAACGCGAGGTGGTGCTCGCAATCATCTCGATGGCGCAGCAGGCGAGACCAAAACTGAGGGGCCAGATGGCCGACTTGCGCGCCCAATTGAAGACGTAGTCCACCGAAGTGGTGACGAAGTTTTGCTCAAACTGATTCTGGAGCGTGATCACAGGGGAACTTTTAGTTTAACTTGGGAAGAGGAAAGAAATTCAAATGTCTGCAAGCACTCATAACTCAAACGCGTATACCCACCAGGAAAAAAAGTTTCTGATCGGGCCGCTGATTGTCGGAAGCATCGCGGTTGCGGTATTTCTCTACGTCTACTTTTCGATTCCCTCGAAACCCTACGAACTGCATGAAGCTACTCATGCGGAGCAGGCTCAACACTAAGCCACTGGCGGGCGAGCGCCTCTGCATCCTCATTCAAGGTCAATAGCCGGCGAGCCGTCTGTTCGCCATTTTCCGTATAAGTGGCCTCAACGCCCAGCGGCGTTGGCTTGAGGTCGAGGCGCCGCTGTTTTGCTTCTAGACGCAAAGTTGTATCGAGCCAGGTGAAGCGGACCATGGTGCGCTGCTGGTGACCGATGAGGCGACAGGCAGTCAGCAATTTTTCAGTGAAGGGGCCTGACTTGAGAGCTTCGGCAACGGGTGCGGCAGCAAGTGTGGCCTGACGCTCCGCTTCTCTCTGAGCGATTTCTTCTTTGCGTTTCGCCGGGTCTTTTTCTTCGCGCGACTCAAGCGCTTTCAGGTTGTTCTCGAGATTGTCGAGGAAGCTCATATCCTCACGGTACACTGAGATTATGTTCTTTCGCCGGGAAAAGCCACGTGAATTTGTATTTGAGGATCGTCTCGAAACACTCAAGCAGAGCGGTATGGCCGTGGGCAAAAAGGGAAATGGCAAGTCTGCAGTAATGCGCAAGGGTTGCGCCGCAGTGCTCGTCGACCGTGGGGACAAAGTGGAAGTGGAACGGGCGGGTGTTGTGTTGGGCCATGAGATTGGGGAACTGACTCACGGCGGCTATCAAATGTTCTTCGTTACGCCAACGGGCGAAAAGGAACCGGCACTAGCCGAACAGCTGGTAGAACTGCATCAATTCCTCGAAGACCTGAAGCAGGGTTTGGGGCATGACAGCCTCTACAATACAAGCCTGGGGACCACGAACCAGCGGCACATCTACGATCGCGTCAAGGGCCGTGATCACCAGGCAAAACACTAAACTATTTTTCTTCGATCGTCACACTGGTCAAGGTGTCACCACCCTGAATCGCATCGACAACAGACTGGCCTTCGAGCACCTGGCCAAACACAGTGTGCTTGCCATCGAGCCAGTCGGTCTTGATGTGGGTGATGAAGAACTGGCTGCCGTTCGTATTTGGACCGGCATTAGCCATGGAGAGACTGCCCACCTTGTGGCGCAACCATTCGTTGCCAGCGAATTCATCATTGAAGCGATAGCCAGGACCGCCTCGGCCACTGCCTTCGGGGTCGCCTCCCTGAACCATGAAGTTGGGGATCACGCGATGGAAAACGGTGCCGTCATAGAAGCCGTCTTTCGCAAGAAACACAAAGTTGCTAACTGAATTGGGAGCATTCTTAGGGTAGAGCTCCACGACAATTTTGCCTTTTGCCGTATCGAAGGTTGCCGTGTATTGCTTGTTGACGTCGATCGACATCGGCGGCGGAGCCGGGTAGGATTTTTGAGCCATATCTTTTCAGTTTAAGTGAAGAGCAGCCGGTACTTCTCATCGAGCTTGCGAACCCACCATAAGTCCGGAGTCGCCATGGGCCGTTGCCAACCCGGTGAAGCGAAGAAGCCACCATGATTGAATTCGTAAATCACGTTGATGTCCGAGTTGTAAAGCAGGACGTGGCCTCCGCTGAAAAAGAGGTAAATCCCGTTGGGGATTGCATCGAGGCGGAGCAAGTCTTCGAACCGGGAGCGAGTCAGCGCTTCGAGGTCGCATTTCTGTGAGACCAAGGTTTCGCAGAGTTGTTTTCCGTAACCCGGGGACGGCAACTTTTTCACCGAGAACAAGACCATAGGGAAGCTGGTGCAATCGAAGCCTCGCATGACAGGATCTGTTTCGAGGCGTCCGCCGTAGATGAAGTAGCGGAAGCCCTTCAGTGGTTCAGAAAGAAGCCTGCCCTTGCCATTTCCAGGATAGGTGAGCTTGGGTAGATGCTGCTGGAAGCTGGAGATCTTGAGCTTGCCGGCGTAAGGTTTGACATGACAGGTATGCTGAAGGACTTGCGATTTGCGGGTGGTGCCACCGGGGGTTTCAGCCACAAGCCAGACGGGGATATTGAGTCCCCATTTTTCCAGATTATTGATGGCATCAAGCACATCGAGTTGTCGCGAAAGTGGAGTGGTGCCTGAAACCTTGACGCGGTTGTCGTTTTCACCCACGCAAAGGTAGACAGGGGCAGTCTTGTCGGCACAATTGTAATTGAGAGTGAAGCCGGATCCGATGCCGAGATCGGCAAAAGAGAGGAAGTTCAGACCGCTTGGATGAGGGGAAGAACCGAGCGCCATTTTGCTTAGGATAATGCCTTGTGGATGACCTCACCGGCAACGTCGGTGAGGCGGAAATCGCGGCCCTGATAGCGATAAGTCAGTTTTTTGTGGTCGATTCCGAGAAGGTGCAGAATGGTCGCCTGAATGTCGTGCACGTGGTTGCGATCTCCGGTTGGAGAGAAGCCGAGCGGATCTGTACCTCCAACAATAGTGCCTGGTTTTAAGCCACCACCGGCCATGAAGAGTGTGTAAGCGTCGATGTGATGATTGCGGCCAATCTTTCCTTTTTCGCGGACTTCACCCATGGGCGTACGCCCGAATTCCCCGCCCCAGATCACGAGAGTGCGGTCGAGGAGGCCGCGCTGTTTGAGGTCTTTGATGAGAGCGGCAGAGGCCTGGTCGATTTCGCGGCAGACCTGTTCGAGTGGCTTGGTGAGATCGTCATGATGATCCCAGTCCGTGTGATAAAGCTGCACGAAACGGACACCGCGCTCGACAAGGCGCCGAGCGAGGAGACAGTTGTTGGCAAAGGCGTTTTCAGGAGCTCCGGGTTTGGCACCGTACATGGCCATCGTCTCGGGACTTTCCTTGCCGAAGTCGATCAATTCGGGGCCGGAAGTCTGCATGCGGAATGCCATCTCGTATTGAGTGATGCGTGTATCGATTTCGTTATCGCCGGTGTACTGCTTTTCAATGGCGTTGAGATCGCGTAGCGCTTCAATGGTCTGTCGCTGCTGCTCGGGAGTGATGCCCTTGGGCGTAGAGAGGTTTAGAATCGGATCGCCGGTAGAACGAAAAGGGACGCCCTGGAATTTGGTAGGGATGAAGCCGCTCGACCAGAGTTGTGCGCCGCTGCGTGGGCCGCGAGGGCCCGACTGCAACACTACAAAACCAGGAAGGTCTTTGGATTCGCTGCCCAAGCCATAGGTCACCCAGGAGCCAATGCTGGGACGCCCCGCGCGCACTGAGCCGGTGTTCATGAAGAGCTTGGCAGGGCCATGGTTGAAGTTGTCGGTGGCAACGCCGTGAAACATTGTGAGGTTGTCGGCAACAGAAGCGATGTTCGGAATCAGTTCGGAGAAGTACATGCCACCGTTGCCAGCCTGCTTGAAGGTGCGGCGCGTGCCGAGCATCTTGGGCGGTTCTTTCGAAAAGGTATCCATGAAGGCGAAGCGCTTGCCTTTGAGGAGTTCTTCGGGAGCAGTTTTGGCATCGTATTTGGTGAGTTCCGGCTTGTAATCAAAAAGCTCGAACTGACTCGGGCCACCGGCTTGAAAGAGGTAGATCACAGAGTCGATCTTGGCCTCGTGGTGCCTGGTTGCGCCTTGCAGATATTGTGCAGCGAGGCTGATGCCGGTGTTGCGGAGGAAGTGGCGGCGGGTGCTTTCGAGTAGGGTCATGGGCGTGTAAGAAATTCGTCGAGGTTGATGAGGATGCGTGCGACGGCGGGCCAGGGGTCCTGTTGTGAGTCTCGCTGTACTCGGATGAAGCGGAGCATTCGATCGACTTCGTCTGGACGCGGGTTACGGCTCAGAGCGATCTGATAGCCCAGGTTGATGCCGGCAGGATCTGCTGTAGTTGCCTGTGTAATGCGCTTGGCCAAAGCTTCGGCGAATTCTGTTGAGGATTCGTCGTTGAGCTGGGTGAGAGCTTGCAGCGGAGTATTGGAACGATTGCGGCGGGTGCATGTGACGCTGGAGTCTGGCGCATCAAAGACGACAAGACTCGGGTGTGGAGCCGAGCGTTGGAAAAAGGTGTACATGCCGCGGCGGTAGCGGTCTTCACCGGTTGAAGTTTTCCATTCGCGGCGAACTTGGGTGACCTGATAGACGCCTGCGGGTTGGGGAGGATAGACACTGGGTCCGCCGAGTTTGGGAGCGAAAAGACCGCTGGCAATGAGGGACTCGTCACGAATAATTTCGGCATCGAGACGGAGACGGCTTTGGCGGCTGAACAGTTTGTTTTCTGGGTCCGTGGCAGAGGTGTTTGAGCTTTGACGATAGGTGGCAGAAGTAACGATCAGACGGTGGAGCGCCTTCTGGCTCCAGCCTTTTTCGATGAACTCGACTGAGAGCCAATCGAGAAGTTCGGCATGGGTAGGCTTGTCGCCCTGAGCTCCAAAGTCAGCTTCAGAATCGACTATCCCGCGGCCGAAGTAATTCTGCCAGACGCGATTGACCGTGACGCGCGACGTGAGGGGGTGTTTGGGGTCCACAAGCCACTGGGCGAGATCGAGACGGTTGGCGTGGATACTTGGCTTGGCAAGCGGCGGAAGGATGCTGGGGACGCCGGGAGCGACAGGAGCGCCCTTGCGCATGAAGTCTCCACCGAGATGAACGTAGGCGTCGCGAGGCTTGTCCAGGTCTTTCATGATCATGGTGCGGGGGAGCTTCGGTTTGTTAGCGCGAAGTGCGGCGAGTTCTTTGTCGAGTGCTACGAGGATCTCGTCCTTGGTCAGATCACCGGAATAAACGGCAAGGCGCATTCGCATGCGCTCTTCGGCATTGAGAATCTTTTGCTGCCATTCAGCGAAGTCGGCCTTTTCTTTTTCTGTCCCGATTTCCAGGAAGGGCTTGTTGAAGAACTTGCGCTCGGCTTCCTTGTCGACTTCATCGATGTTATTGAAGAAGGCGAAGAGTTGGTAATACTCGCGTTGGGAGACAGGATCGTACTTGTGATCGTGACAGCGCGCGCAACCGAGAGTGAGGCCGAGGAAGGCCGCGCCTGTTGTTGCGACGCGATCTGCGACGGCTTCTACGCGGTACTGTTCAAAGTCGATGCCACCTTCGTAGTTGGAAGTAGTGTTGCGGTTGAAGCCAGTCGCGATCAGTTGCGCCATGGTGGGGTTGGGCAGCAAATCACCAGCCAACTGCTCGATGACGAAGCGGCTGAAGGGGACATCATCGTTGGTGGCCTGGATGACCCAGTCGCGATACATCCAGATGTCGCGCGGGGCGTCGATCGTGTAACCATCAGAGTCGGCGTAGCGGGCAATGTCGAGCCAGTGTCGGCCCCAACGTTCGCCATAGTGGGGAGAAGCGAGGAGACGGTCGACTTGCTTCTCATAAGCGTTGGGCGAATGATCGGCGATGAACTTGTTGAGCTCGTCGAGAGTGGGTGGAAGTCCGGTGAGGTCGAGACTGACTCGGCGCAGCAGCGTAGCGAGGTTGGCTTCTGGAGAGGGGTTGAGGGATGCAGCCTCGATCTTGGCAAGAATGAAATTGTCGATCGGGTTGCGGAGCCATTTGGTGTTGTTGACTGCGGGCAGCGGGTAGCGGGTTATGGGCTGGAAGGCCCAGTGGCTGGAGCCAGGACGCTTGGACTTGACGAGATTCTCAGGGACGGGCATGCCCGCAGCAACCCACTTTTCGAGGGTGGCAACCTGGTCGGGACTGAGCTGCTTGTTGGGCGGCATCTTGAGATCACCGACGTGACGGGCAGCGTTCAGAATGATGTCGACAGAAGCGCCACGATTGCCGCCGCGGAGGATGGACTCGCGCGTCTGTAGCGAGAGGCCACTGGTGGAGTTCGCTTCACTGTGGCAGCCCCAGCAATTGGCCCGCAGAATGGGGCGGACATTTGTTTCGAAGAACTGGGCGTCCGGGGTCTGGGCCGAAGCGACGCAGAGCGCGGTGAGGAGGATCGCAAATGGAACGAATTGCTGCACTGTGAATATCTTGTCAAATTTTAACGGAGCTTGGGGGAGTGGAGTTCGGGCGGCTTGGGCCCAAGAGGCTGGCGAGCTGCGATTCGGCGGAGCTGCTGCTCAAATGGAAGGTCCGTGCTGGGCCAGCTGCCGCTCCACTAGCGAAGCGGGATAGCGAAATGACGTTGCCCTTAGTTTTTCAATTGCCTGGGAAAACGAAACAAGTTTGAGATGAGCTGCCTGATCCAGAATGCCAAGTGTTCCAGTGACAGGGAATCCGTTCTTCATGGCGATCTTGCGAGCTGGCCATTCATCCATCAGCAAAAAAATTGGCTGACGGCTTGCAGCTAATGCCAAAGCCGCGCGTTCTCCTTCGTGCAGGCCGCTCCACTGGGGATCAGCCAGGAATTCAGGCGGCGGATCAATTTCCTCCACCCATTCAGGCAAATGGATTGCCCAATCTCGCACTTTCGCTGGCGCTGAAGTGGAAAGAAGTTCCCTACGAACTGCCGAAGGGATGAGTACTCGATCATGGAGTTAAGGCAAGATATCGATGCTTTCAATCAAGACGAGATAGTTCAGAGGGCTGGTATCAGCAGCAACCAGCATTCACTTGTCCATGAGCTTGCGGTAGAGCTCCCGCTCCTGTTCGAGGTCTTCCCAGGTGTAGGGAATTTCTACGCCGTGATCGTTAAGAAACTGAGCGAGAGCCAATCGCTGGAGGCCGAGGAAGCGGCCTAACTCTGCCTCTGTCCACAAGCCTTCCTTGAGTGCGGCCAAGCCCAAGCCTTCGCGCGACATCATCGTCGCTCGGGTACCCAGGCGAGCCGCGAGTTCTTCCGGGATGTCCAAGGTTAAGGTCATGGAGTTGAGCCTGTTTCTTTAATCCTAGCGCTGTGGCAAGGGATTGGCGGAGGCCGTGACAGTAGAGGAGCATCGTCAACAGTCTCTGCCCGGCCAAATGCAGAATGGCTGCCAAAAGATCAATATGGAAATCGAGTGAGGTGCCTCTTTTTGTTGCCCTACAAATAGAACGCGGGCAGCTAAGGAAAGGCTATAGCAAGCAGGAAATCAGCCAAATTCTTTTGTTGACCAGAGAACAGCTTACCTACCCTGTGACAAATTGGTCGATCACTGGAATCGGAGATCGTAATGCTCGGGCTTGGCCAGACGAAAGGAGCGCCGTCAGAATGGAGACTTGAAACGGCACGAAGTCATTGCGACTTTGCGCTCCAACGAAGCGGCCCTGCGATCAGCGGGAATTCTACAACTTTCCCTTTTCGGATCTATTGACCATAGCGAGGCTTCAGCAGATGATGTTGATCTCGCGATGCGGCCATGGGCATCAAACCATTTTCGCTGCCGCGTCAATCTTCGGTGAAATAGTCGATATCGATTTTTTTGATTTCATAGTGGTGTGTGGTGGAGACGCCTACGTTCTGGTCGATCATGTACTGCGTGAGCGTGGCTCCGTCGATCAGAACACTTTTGCTTTCGATGCGAGTGACATATTCTTTGGCCTCCTTTGAGAAATCTGATGTCGTGATGAAAACTCCTTTGCGAGCGCGATGACCCTGGAGTGCACCGGCGAATTTCTGGATCTCGGGTCTACCGACGGTGGCTTCCCAACGCTTGGCCTGAATGTAAATGACATCAAGGCCGAGCATGTCTTCCTTGATGATTCCGTCGATGCCGCCATCGCCGCTGCGCCCCATAGCCTGGGAAGCATCCAGTCGATTGCCCCCGTAACCCATTCGCACGAGCAGATCAACGACAATTTTTTCGAAGAAACTGGGAGAGGTGGTTTTGACCTGCTCTAGCAGCTCAGCTTCCAGGTTTTGGCGAAATCGATTATAAACTGCATCCAGATCTTCATCCGGGGTTGCGGCGGAGTTGAGAGGCGAAGCCGGTTGGATGCCCGCCTCATCCGGACGCTGGAAATCCCGGAATGCGATGTACTCGGGGAATCGTTCGAGGAACTTCATGTCAATCCGGGTCGGATTCTCTGCAAGCACTTTGAGGCCACGATCTGTGATGTTGAAGTAGCCTCGACGAGAGGAATCAATCAGAGCGGCCTTCTTGAGATAAGTGCGCGCCCACCCTGCTCGATTGCGAATGACCTCCTGCTGTCCACTGGCGAGCATAAGCTGACGCTCTTCAGTACTCAATTTGAAGTGATCTGACAGAAATTCAACGAGCTGACTGAGTTTGTACTCTTTGCCGTCCTTCAATTGCGACAGGAAAGGGAGCATGACCGTTTGGAAATCGGGGATCGCCATAAGTGTTTAGCTTGGCAGAGTCGAGACGACTGAGCGTAAGTGAGCTGGATGCTGAAACAACGAAAGCTGAGCCAGGGAGATCTCCCAAATCTCGAGATACTAAACTTCATGAGCAATGCCAACATCTTTCGTGAAGAGTTTGCACAGGCTGCGGCCCTTGCTGGCCTTCGCGCCAGACTAGACTAAAGGCGCTGCGGGTCCAGCAATTGTGCGAATCCTTCGAATAGATCCTACTGCAGATAGAAAGCAAAGATCTGGTCGCCAGCAGCGACTAACAGATACTGGTGGCCATCAACCATGTAGGTCTGCGGGGCATTCGATACCTGACCGATGCGCGAGTGCCAGAGCGGTTTTCCATTCACTGCATCATAGGCAACCAGGTTGCCGCCGATGTCCCCGGCGAAAACTAGCTTCGTGGCTGTCGTAAGAATCCCGTTGCCCCCGCCGAAGCCTCCGGCGACCCCAGGATAGCGATGGCGCCAGGCGATCTTGCCGGTCTTGTAATCAATCGCAGTAAGGTAGCTTCCCATCGATGCGACAAACTGCTCGTCCTTGCCGCCAAGGCCCATTGCGCCCCTGGGATCGGTCTCTGTCAAGTAGTACATCGCGTAAGTATCGCTTTGAGGCACATAGAACAGACCAGTAGCTGGCGAGTAGGCCGCCGGTGGCCAGTTCGTCGCACCATAGTTATTCGGGGAAACAAGCGAACCTGGAACCGTGGAATCCTTCTCAGGATTACGAATCGTTTGCCCCTTCGCGTTGATTTCCTTGACCCAGTTCACAGTGTCCGAAAATTTGCTCGTAAGAAGGTGTTCTCCAGTGAGGCGATCTACAACATAGAAGTAGCCGTTGCGGTCTGCGTGGAGGACCATTTTGCGGGGCTTTCCCTTGAAGTCGCCATCGACGATGATCGGTGTTTCACTCGAATCCCAGTCGTGGGTGTCGTGTGGATTCAGTTGGTAATACCAGGCCATCTTGCCTGTCTCCACGTTAAGTGCGACAAGCGAACACGTATAGAGATTGTCGCCGTCGCGGCTTTTGGGATTTGTGTAACTGGGTGACGGATTTCCAGTGCCGAAGATATACAGCTTGGTATCTGGATCGTAAACGCCGGGGATCCAGACGTTGCCCGCACCAACACGAGCGCCTTCGAGGCTGCCCCAGGTCTCAAGGCCGGGGTCACCTTTCTTCATCGGCACGGTGTAGGAAGTCCACTGCACGTCTCCAGTCTCCGGATCGCGAGCCTGCACGTAGCCGGGGGCATCGAGATCGTTTCCCGTCCCGATAATGACGTGGTTGCCGATCACGATCGGCGCCATCGTGGAGAAGTATTGCTGATTGAAATCGGCGATGGGTTTGTGCCAGCGTTCCTTGCCGGTGAGGGCATCGAGGCAGACAAGGAAGTCGTCAGGCGTTTCCATGTAGAGCCACTTGCCCCACATGCCCAGACCGCGATTGCCGATATGTGTGCCGCCCTTGGTCTTCCAGAAATAATGCCAGAGGACATGGCCATCGCGGGCATCGACGGCCCAGGCATTGTCGGGCGTTGAGAAGTAAAGGCGACCGTCGACCATTAGCATGGAGGCGCGGATGTTCGTGCCACCGCCAAAGCTGGCAGCGAGTTCGGCGCTGCCTTCTCCACCCACGATGAGAGGCGGGCCCGCATTGAAGCCCCCACGACCACCTCCGCCTCCACCGCCGGGAGCGCCCATGCCGGAACTAACGCGCACGGTCCAGGCGAGGGTGAGGTGTTTGACATTAGCAGGTGTGATTTGCGTGAGCTGACTGTAGCGCTTGCCGGAGTAGTCGCCGCTATAAGTGGGCCAGTCGTTCGCAAGCGGTTTGACTAAGAGGGCAGGATCAAGGACCTGCGCGGCGATTGACGATGCGAGAGTGAGCAGGAATAGGAATTTCATTTGACAGTCACCAGATAGGCAGTGAGGTTGTGGATGTCTTTGTCGGTGTAAGAACCGAGGAGGTCGCGATGCCCTTTGAGAGGATCGTTGAGTTCAACCTTGGGGTTGTCGCCGTCGCGGGTGAAGGTGCGTGGTGTGCCGTCTTCTTCGGTGAGGAGCACATAAAAATCGTCGATGCGATTGAGCCGGCCCTTGACGGTTTTGCCGGGAGCAGTTGTCACTGTCACAGTGACGGGAGCAACGCGAGTGGCGACAGGTCCACCGAAGCCTCCACCCGAGCCCGGCATGAGCCAGGTTTGCTGGAGCCGCTTGGGATCGCTGATGCGCGAAGCGATGCCTTTGAGATTGCCATTAACAGAGTGGCAGCCGCTGCAAGTCTTCGCGAAGTAGGCTTCGCCCGCTGTCGCCTCACCAGTAACGATGGTGGGCGGCGTCATGCGTGAGACGTCATAGCCGCCAACTTTGAAGCTGTGGATGAAAGCAGCGATACCGGAGATCTGCGCATCGTTCAGATCGAACTTGGGCATGCCAGTGCGGCCTTCCTTGATGATGGGACCGATGAGTTCGCCGTCCTTGTCATTGAGCACTACAGCGGTGCGGATCAGATTAGGGCCGCCGGAGCCGCCGCGCGCGTCGACACCGTGACAAAAGGTGCAATGCACGCCGTAGAGGCCTTTGCCGCTTTCGACAAGTGCCGGGTCGACCGGAGGGCGTTCTGGAAATGCAGGCGGACGGCGGAAGGCGGGAGCAGGCGCAGGAGGGCGTGCTGGGGCTTGTGCTGCTGCTGAAGCCGCAAGCAGCGGCAGGACGATTAGAAATTTCTTGATCAAGTGGAACCTCAGTGCAATTTGGGTTGCTCTCTACTATATCTCTTAAGCGTATTGTAGGTGGGCCCTACCCTGTGAGAAGTGAAGAGCGCGAAGACTGCACGTACAGGTTTTCTGTACAATAATGAAGGACGAACTCATGTCACTAGACACAACCTACACAAATCTTCGGGAAAACCTTTCCAGCATTTTAGACCAGGTGGTCGCGGATCAGGAAATCATATTCATCAAGAGAAAAGGCGTCCGTGAAGTTGCGCTCATACCGGCAGAAGAATTGGCAGGCTTGATCGAAACAGCGCATTTGTTGCGTTCGCCAAAGAATGCACGCCGACTGCTGAGTTCGCTGGATCGCGCTCAAAGTGGAAAGCCGAAGCGATCCAGTGTGGATCAATTACGTCGTGAGGTGCTGGGTGACAAAGGGCCCTAAGCGAGCCGCAGTATTTCACCCGGAGTTTAGAGACGATTTGCACCACTGGGTAAAGAATGACCGCAATGTTGCGCTGAGGATTCTGGATCTCATTGAATCGATCTTGCGCGACCCTTTTCAAGGACCAGGGAAACCTGAAGCCCTGCGCTATGTTCTGGCCGGCTGCTGGTCGAGACGGATCACACAGGAACACCGACTCGTGTCCCGGGTAGGAGAAGATCGAATCGACTTCCTTCAGGCTCGCTATCATTATTGAGGCCAGCAGTTCTCAGATTTCGAGGCTGCGCCACATATACCAGGAAGCGATGCTGCGATAAGGCCTCCAGTTTTCCGCGATCGCTTCGTATTCCGGATGCTTCGCTTGAGAGTCGATCTTGTAGAGATTTTTCATACCATTGCGGACTCCTAAATCAAGAACCGGAAATACATCGGGACGCTTGAGGGCAAACATCAAAAACATCTGCACCGTCCAGACCCCGATGCCTTTGACCTGCGTGAGTTCGGCAATGATCTCGTCGTCTTCCATGTTTCTGTGACGGCCAAAGCGGACTTCACCACTGGCAGTTTTTTCAGCGAGGTCGCGAATGTATTTTGCTTTTTGGCCGGAAAGGCCAGCGGCGCGCATCTGCTCTTCGCTCACCGCAAGGACGGCCTTGGGGTTGAGCTTGCGTACCCCGCAAGTGGATTCAAAACGTCTAAAAATAGTAGAAGCTGCCTTGCCACTGAGCTGCTGATAAACGATGGCCCGAGCAAGGGCGTGGAAAGTGGGTGGATGATAAGTCATCTCGTAGGGTCCAACTTGCGAGATGATTTGTTTGAGAACGGGATCGCGACGGCGAAGATGGCGGAGAGCAACTTCCATATGAGAACCAATGATAGTTTGACACGAAGAACCATGCTGGCAGGTCTGGCTTCTGGACCAGCACTGCTTGCTCAGGATCCCGTGATTCGCGTCGATGTCCAATTGGTCAACATCACATTTACCGTGCGCAGCAAGCAGGGCGGCCTGGTTGGCAATCTCACCAAGGATGACTTCACGGTTTTCGAAGATGGCAAGCAGCAGACGGTGAACCGCTTTCAGCGCGATACGGATTTGCCGTTGACGATCGGGTTGCTCGTTGATATTTCAGGCTCGATGTACAACGTCATCGGAACGGGCAAGCGGGCGGCTGCGGAATTTTTTCGCAAAGTGTTGCGGCCCAAGGATCTGGCTTTTCTGATCACGTTCGGTTCGGAACTGGAGTTATTGCAGGACCTGACTTCGTCCGTGGCGATGCTCGAGAAGGGCTTGAGCCGAGTGGAGGGGCAGCGGCCAATGCGGGTGATGACGCAAGGGCCCGTACCGACGACGCCACGCGGCACCCGGATGTTTGATGCTGTATATCTGGCTGCGGAAGAGAAGCTCAAGAACGAATCGGGACGCAAGGTAATTGTGCTGCTGACCGATGGAGACGATCAGGGGAGTTTTTATAAGCCAGTAGATGCCTTGAAGCAGTCGCACTTGTCGGATGCGGTGATCTATAGCTTTTTCTATTCTGAACCAATGTACGGGAGCAATGAAGGGGCACTCAAACGGCTCTCAGGAGATACAGGGGGGCGAGTGTTTGATGTGGCAAGACGCGGCAGCCTCGATACTGCATTCACACAGTTACAGGAAGAGATGCGGAGTCAGTATGCGTTGTCTTATTCGCCATTGAACGACAAGAAGGACGGGGCGTTTCGGCGTGTTGAGATCAAGACGAAAGACAGCAGCTTGAAGGTGCAGGCTCGACGCGGATACTACGCAGCAGGAGCTTAGATCTTGCGTAGCGCAAAGTAGCGGTTGATCTGTTCGTCGAGACTCGGGAACGGGATGATGCCGGTGCGGTTGAGGCGGGCGTTCTCGAGAGCAGAGAATTTTGGTCGACGGGCGGGAGTGCGGTATTCGCGCTCTGTCGTCGGTTTCAGCTCAGGGCTGAGGCCGGCTTTGGCGAAGATTTTCACAGCATAGTCAAACCAGGAGATGGGCTGGCCACCGCCTGCGTGGAAAATGCCGGATTCGCCGCGCTCTACAAGATCAGCCGTGACGCGAGCAAGCTCTGGAGCAAAGGTTGGCGATGCTACATGATCGTTGACAATTCGCAGAGGCCCGCCTTTGGTGCCGAGACGGAGCATCGATTCGATGAAGTTGCCACCAGCAGTGCGAACGCCAGCCGGGCCAAAGACACCGGAAGTACGGAGGACCAGGGCCGAGTCGCAATAGGCCTGGGCATAGAACTCACCCGCTAATTTGGATACGCCATAGGCGCTGATGGGGCGGACCTGATCGTCTTCGCGGTAGGGTCGGCCAGCAGTGCCGTCGAAGACATAGTCAGTAGAGAAATGGACGAGGCGGGCGTCGAGCTGACGGCAGGCAAGAGCGAGATTGCGCACGGCAAGGCCATTCACCAAATAGGCAACCTGAGGTTCGTTTTCTGCGATGTCGACTTTGTTGTAGGCGGCGGAATTCAGGACCACATCAATGTCGAGGGAGGCGAGTTTAGCCTCGAGCTGGGTGGAGTCTGTGATGTCAACATCGCGGCGTCCAAAACTGTGGACTGTGTGGCCTCGCTCTGTGAAGACCTTTACGAGTTCAAAGCCGAGCTGGCCGGCTGCTCCGAAGATTGCTACTTTGCAGCTCGCTGCTTTCGAGATCGCTGCATGACTGGTTGTAGGCATAGGCAAGAAAGCAGGATAACAGCAGCGGGATGACAAGGCGAGCTTAAGGCTTGAACTCAACGCTGATTTCGAGGAGATTTTTTTCTTCACCCGGATGAGGGACGGGGCGGCAATTGAGCACCCGGCCTTTCGCGCAATCACGCTGCGCATGGTCCCCTTCGGCTGGACCGGCCCATTCCACAATCACCCCGACAGGGATCGGTTCTGAGGCTTCAAAGACGGCAACGTTGCCGTCAAGCTCCCGGAGTGATACCTGGATGGACTTGCCGTTGTCGCTGAAGACATGAAGCGTTCGTTGTTTGGCAAGCAGAAAAGTCATACAAGCCTTATCGGATAGCTGGAAGCAATTTTCAGTAAATTGAATTATTTCCAGGTAAAGAGAAGCCAGAAGCCAACGCCTACGGCCCCGGGAAGGAGCAGTTCTGCCCATTGACGCCATCCCCAAGAACGCAAAGACATGGGCTGAACCGTAGCAGGCTCCAAGCCAAGTGAGCTGGAGCGAAATTCACCGGGCTTTTGCTTGAGGTAGTCGGAGCGAAGCCGACCCTTAAGCGGGCTGGGTTCTCCGTTGAGGATCTTTCGTATTTCGGCACGGCCACCGCGATCAGCAATGAGAATCGTCGCGCTATTCATGCCACGAGTGGAATCAACGAGATGTTTACGGAGGGCATCGGGGATGTCTTCGGGAGTGCGGAAGACTTGGGTCTTCTCGCCCATGGAGATGTAAACGGTAGTGCGCTTGATGGTGGTCAATCGCCAGCTCCTGCGAGACCGAGGGGTCGAAGATTCTCGCCAGCCTGATCGAGGGTGACCTGAATGAAACCTAGAGCAGCACGGCTTAGCGCCTTGTCCTTGCGATACACCAGGGCCAGTCGGCGGATCATAGGTTCCGGACCTAGAGAGAGTGTCACGAGCTTGCCGGCTTCGACTTCTTCGCGGCAGTGTGAGGCAGCAAGAAAACTAATGCCGAGACCAGCCATGACGAAGCGCTTGATCATTTCGGTGGAGTCGAGTTCCATGGAGACTTGTAACTGCTCTTCGACCGGTTCGAGCCAGGAGTTTAGCTTCGCGCGAGTCGTTCCCGCTTTGGGAAGAAGTAGCTGGAAAGGCGCAATGTCGGAGGCGAGAATCTGGCGCTTGCCCGAGAGCGGGTGATCCTTCGGTACGATCAGACGGATCTCATCGGAGTGGATCTTGACGATCTGGCACTTCTTGTCATCGACGGGAAGCTGGGTGATGCCAAAATCAGCGAGGTTATCCTGTACGGCCTGGAGAACACGAGAACCGTAGCTTCGATCGACATGGAGCTGTACGTTTGGAAACTGTTTTTTGTATTCGCTAAATACATCGGGAAGCACGTAAATGCAGGTGGCTTCGTTGGCAGCGATGATGATTTCACCGCGAGGGACGCGCTCGAGTTCTTGAATAGATTCCTGGGCGCGTCGGCGAAGATCAAGAATTTGTTCGGAATATTCGGCAAAAATACGGCCTGCAGGAGTGAGAGCGATGCGCGTGCCAAGACGCTCGAAAAGATTTGCGTTCAGTTCCTGTTCGAGCTGACGCACTTGCGCACTGATGGCCGGCTGCGTACGGAAACAGGTGAGCGCGGCCTTAGAGAAACTCTTTAGCCGGACGATCTCCAGAAACGTGTGCAATTGATCGAGATCCATAGTGTTCCGGGGGAGCTAAGCTTGCAGGACGTGCATTAGCAGTATAGCATTTAGTTATGAACCTCATCAGCATGGGCATAGCAGGACTAATGGTACTCAGTCTCAGCGCCCAGGACAAAGCCAAAATCGAGTTCGGACGGTATCTGGTGGAGGAAGTTGGAAAATGCCAGGAATGTCACACGCCGAAGCTGGAGAGCGGTGAGTTGGACCGCACGAAATGGCTGGAAGGGGCAGTGTTGGATTTTGCACCAATGAAGCCGGTCCCGGGCTGGCATACGACCTCTCCCGGTTTGACGCCGGATGGCAGATTGTGGGATCGCTGGAAGGAAGAAGGAATCCGGAATTTTCTCATTACCGGACTGAATCCAAAGGGCGGCAAGGCGGATGCACCGATGCCGACTTACAAGATGAAAGCGTCTGATGTCGACGCGATTCTGGCTTATCTCAAGAGCCTGAAGAAGTAATTGCGCTTGCTGTACCTGAGCGCTTTGCTGGTTTTCGCTGCCGCGATCAGCCTCGCTGGCGATGCGGCCAACGTGACGCTCGTGGTAAATGATCGATCACCTGTATCCCGGCGGTTGGCAGATTTTTATTCCAACTGGCATCGGCTCGCCCCGAAGCAGCTTTGTCACATTTCGACGATCGAAGACGAGAGCATATACCGGCCGCAATTTGACAAAGAGATTGCAGGGCCGCTGAAGGATTGTCTGCGGCAGAACGGAAGGGTAGAAAGCACTTACTATGTGGTACTGACGCAGGGCATGCCGATCCGGGTGAATGCGGAAAAGGTCGGGGCTTGGCCGGTGACAGACGGGGCGAGCGTGGACAGTGAGGTTGCATTGCTGTATCTCGAACTGCATGGAGCAAAAATCAAGCGCGATGGCCCCCTCGACAATCCGTTCTACCGTAGGAAGGAATTAGTGTTTTCTCATCCCGCCGTTCCTCTTTACCTCGTGACGCGTTTGGCGGGCTACAGTTTTGAAGACGCAAAGCACTCCGTGGAGCGCTGTCGCGGGGCAAAAAATATTGGAAAAATTGTGCTCGACCTCAAGGCGGACAATGACGAAGATGGGAATAACTGGCTCAGGGATGCTGGAATCCTTTTGCCCGAAGACCGAGTGCTGATCGATGTAACGCCGAAAGTGTTGAGTGGAGTAAAGGATGTCGTCGGATACGCCAGTTGGGGGTCGAATGACCGCGCCAGAAAGAGCCGTAACAGCGGCATGACCTGGTTGCCGGGAGCGATTGCGACCGAGTTTGTCTCAAGCAATGGCAGAACATTGAAGATGCCACCCTACAACTGGACGCTGGGGAGCTGGTCTGATTCCAAGTCGCATTTCGCGGGTAGCCCGCAATCTATGATGTTGGACTACGTCTGGGAGGGAGTGAGCGGTGTATCGGGGAATGTCGATGAGCCGTATCTTTCTTTGACGGTTCGACCGGACCAGTTGTTTGCCGCTTATTTGAGCGGGAGGAATCTGGCGGAGAGTTTCTACATCGCGCTGCCGGGATTGTCATGGCAAAGTATCATCATTGGAGATCCATTATGCAAACTCGAATCGCGCTAGCCGAAGACAGGGATCTGCTCGTTGAGATGGGACGGCGGACCTTCTTTGAAACATTTGTGGACACCTGTTCGGAAGCAGATATGGACTTGTTTCTCAAGCAGTCGTATGCTCCAGAAAAGCTTGCAACGGAACTCGCGGCTTCCCGTTCTTACTTTCTGATTCTCGAAGATGAATTGGGGGCGATGGGCTACAGCAGGCTATTCGAAGAGACGGAAGCAGTGGAGGGTTCGGTAGAGTTGGTACGTTTTTATATGGAGCAGCGGGCGATCGGGATGGGAGCTGCGCATCGCCTGATGGAGCGCTGTGTGGAGCTTGCGCGGGAGCTTGGATACCGTCGCATGGATCTCGGTGTGTGGGAGAAGAATTTCAGGGCGCAGAAGTTCTACGCAAAATGGGGTTTCAAAAAGACCGGAGAAAAAATCTTTATGGTGGGAGACGATGCGCAAGTGGACTGGCAATACTCCCGGGAGTTATAAGAGGCTGACGAATTCGGCAAGTACCGCGTAGCGATCCTGGTCGGGGTCGAGTTGGAGGACGGGGAATTCCGGGTTCAGCGGGGAGAGCTGGATTTGCTGGTGGGACCAGCCTGCATCCTTGTTAACATCGCTGGACTTTTTCGAGTGATATACCTTGAGGGTGTAGCGGGTTTGAGCTTCGGCACGATCTTCGACAAGCACGCGTTTGCCATTGCGTGAACCAGCACCAAATTTGCGAAAGACACACAAAGAACCAGAAGGCACTAGCGGTTCCATGCTGCGGCCATAAACCTCACACACAAACATGTCTTTGTTGAGGCGCAAGCCTTCAGGTGCTGCGACCCATTCCTCGATGGAGTTGGGATCGGCAATCTGTTCTCCAAAGGGACCGGCTGCAGAACGCAGAGCATAGCGGGGAAGGTGCGTGACGAACGGTTCGACTGGTGTGGCGATATGCGTCTGGATGTGTTCGCGATAAAGCTGGTGGAGGGTGAAGTCGATCGTGGAGGATTGGACCTCGCGACGTTCGCTCAAAGTGAGGATATTCGAAAGAGTGGATTCGAGCCATTCGAGGGCACTGGATGCACCCATTTCGAGGCTGAGCTGTTTCAGGTGTGCTTCGAGGCCAGAGAGAATCTCGGCATCGTCCTCGGAAACAAGCGCATGCCAGTCGCGACGTAGCTTGACCGCCAGACGTTCTCCGTGCTGATCGTAGACCAGAACTCCTGCCGGCTCTTCCGGTCTTCCGGGGAGGGAGAGAGTGAGGAGGGAGAAGGTCATGGGAATCTTATCGGTTCAAAAGAAGAAGTTTCGGGTTGTCTTTCGGGAGACTCATGAGGTTGGTTATGGATTCGCAGGGTAATAGCCGGTGCGAAAGCGAATCTTGAGGCCGGGAATTCCAGGAACCTCAACGCGGATCTTACGGAAAGCTTTGCGGTCATCGGTCGATTCCGGAACATAACGAATGATGTACTGGGTGGTGATTTCGCCTTGAATCGCGGCAACGGCATTGAACATACCCTTTGCGAGTTCAGCGGCGTATCCACCTGTACCGACCTTCAGGGCATAGTTGCCTTCATCAGAGGGAGTAGAGAGATAACCTGAGATGTCCTTGTACAAGCCTTCGAGCGGAAAGACAACGCGGCCACCGGTTTCTTCGGCGAGGCGCAACAGATTTTTCTCACCTTCAGCCTTGAAGCCGAATGCGACAGTGCTCATACCGAAGATGGTGACGAGGTTGCGCTGGGCAAGTTCCAGAACCTGGTCGAGGCCTTTTTTCGAAGCAGAATCATGGCCGTCGCCGATGATGATAATGATTCGACGCGGTTCGATCGGTTCTCCGCGAACGAGCTTGCGGTTGGTACAGGCGAGATAGAGGGCGTCGTAAAGCGCAGCGCCGCCGCCGGGCTTGACCTTGCGGATCTTCTCCTGGATCTTGTCTGGAGAGCTGGTGGTATCAACGCTGACTTCAGCGTTGGTCGAATAGGTAATGAGGTAGCCGGAGAATTTTTTGGGGCCTTCTTGTGGCAGAAGGGCAAGGACGAGCTCTTCGGTCGCTTCGGCAAAGGTCTTCCAGTGGAGGCGGTTGAGGTTGCTCATGTCAAGCAGAAAGCCAACGACTACTGGTTGTTCGCGCTCTGCGTTGAAGTAAGAAATCTTCTGTTCTTTGTTTTCGTCGTAAACCTTGAAGTCGGCTTGTTTAAGATCGCTGACGAACTTGCCCTTATCGTCGGTGACGGTAATGGGGATGATGACCTCGTTAACGGAGATCGATAAATTGGGAGTTTTAGTCGCCTGGGCGGCCTCTAAAGAGGTAGAAAAAGGAGCGCCGTTTAGCAACGCCGGTCCCACGAGCATAAAGTGACGGCGTGAAGTCATATCGTTTGAAACAACTTCTATTGTAACGGCGCTCCGGAAAAAAGGTTTCCCTTTTCAAGCTTGAGCAAAAACTAGCGTTGGACGCGGCCGGAGCCGCCGCCCTGAACTAGGCCTTCGACTTCATCGCGGGTAAAGCGGTTGAAGTCACCGGGAATAGAGTGTTTGAGGCAACTGGCGGCTACGGCGAACTCAAGAGCCGCTTGGGGCGTATCGAGTGCGAGCAGGCCAAAAATGAGGCCACCGGCGAAGCTGTCGCCGCCGCCGACACGGTCGACGATGTGGGTAATGTCGTAACGCTTCGAGACGAGGAAGTGGTTTCGGTCGTTGAAGCAGGCGGCCCAACCGTTATGCGATGCGCTGAAAGACTCGCGAAGAGTAATGGCGATCGACTTGACGTTCGGGTAGGTGCGAAGTACTTTAGCGCTTAGTTTTTCATAAGCGGAGTGGTCAAGTTTGGCGGAATGAACGTCGGCTTCGCTTTCAATGCCGAGCGCCATCTGGCAATCTTCTTCGTTGGCGATGATGACGTCGGTGTGCTCCACCAGCAGAGGCATGACTTCGGCGGCCTTCTTGCCGTATTTCCAAAGGTTCTTGCGGAAGTTTAGATCCAGGCTGACGGTAAGGCCTGCGGCTTTGGCAGCTTTTACGCTTTCAATCGAGAGCTCAGCGGCATTTGGGCTGATAGCTGGAGTGATACCGGTAATGTGAAACCAGCCCGCGCCTTCGAAGAGCTTGGCAAAATCGACAGAACCGGGTTTGGCGACTGCGATGGCTGAGCCTTCACGGTCGTAAACAACTTTCGAGGCACGCTGATTGGCACCGGGTTCAACATAATAGATCCCGAAGCGTCCTGGGCCGCGGACAACACCGGACACATCCACGCCGAAGCGCCGCATCTCGCCGAGAAACGAATCGCTGATCGGATTCTTGTCGGGGAGCACCGTAGCGTAGCGCGCAGGCCAGCCAAAGCTAGAGACGCTGACAGCGACATTCGCTTCTCCACCACCGAACGTGGCGACGAACTGGGGGGACTGAAGGAATCTTTCCATACCTGGCGGGGCCAGGCGGAGCATAATCTCACCAAAGGTGACAACAGGCTTCATAGTTGGCAGCAAACTTCTCAGTTTAACCCAGAAGCATCCAGCACACGAAGGCAGCGAGAGTAATGACTTCGGCAATCATGAGAACGTTGCGAATCGAGACAAAGCGCTGCCAGGAGGAGCGGGCGGGGTGGATGGGGAAAAGTTGATTGTGCTGTGCAAGGGCGGAGGCCCAAGCGGGTGGTGTGAGAAAAGAGAAGAGGTAAGGATACGAGAGCCGATTGGGATCGTAACCTTTGGGCAGGTAAGCGGCAATTTCACCTCGAACGCGGCGGAAAGCAATGCGCTCGCGCAAAAGAGTCAAGCCAACACCAGTGTTAGCGGCGAGCAAAAACATCATCCAAATTAAAACAGTTTGAGTGCGATCCAAAAGAAAACTCCCTATTATCATCTTATGGAAGAACCTGTTAACTCTGGAGCGGCACCCGTCATTGCTGAAGACAGAATCAGTTCTGTAGATGTATTGCGGGGCTTTGCGCTACTGGGCATTCTGTTGATGAACATCCAGAACTTCGGCTTGCCTGGGGAGGCTTATGGCAATCCGGCGGCCTGGGCTGGAGCGACTGGTTGGAACCTTTACTACTGGGTAGCGAACCAGATTTTGTTTGAAGGCAAGATGCGCTTTCTGTTCTCGATGTTGTTTGGTGCTGGTGCCGTGCTGCTGACGGAAAGAGCGGAGCGGCGGGGAGCAGGGATTGCAACAGCGGATGTGTACTTGCGGCGCAACTTATGGCTTGTGTTGTTTGGCATGCTCCATGGTTACTTCATCTGGGAAGGCGACATTCTGTATTCGTACGGGATGGCAGGACTTGGTTTGTTTGTGTTTCGGGTGTTGCCAGCGAAGAAACTTCTGATCGCCTCTGGCGTTGTGTTCCTGCTGATCAACCTCAGCACGGCCGGCTTCATTTATTCACAATTCGAGCAGCGGACGGATGCGATGGCGGCACTGAAGGTAGAGGAAAAGAACCGGACAAAGGGACAAAAGAAGTCGGTGGAGGCATACCAGGAAAGACTCGACGGCGAAGACATCGTAAAACGCAAAGTCAAAATTGAGGAACAGATCGGCAAGGTGCGAGGTGGTTATTTGCAGAACCTGAAAGAGCGTGCGCCGCACACTTTTGGCATAGAGACGGTGGCGATGATGAAATTTTTGCTGTGGGATGTCCTCTTCCCGATGCTGCTGGGCATGGCTCTTTATAAAAGTGGTGTCTTATCGGCGGAGAAGAGTGTTGGCTTTTATGCGCGCCTTGCTGCTGGCGGTTACCTGCTGGGGATCCCGCTACTTGCTTACCAGACGAAGTTGGTTGTCGATTCACACTGGGATCCCTGGGTTGGACCCTGGCTATTTTCGAGCTATGAGTATGGGCGACTGGCAGTGGGCATGGGGCATCTGGGACTGTTGCTGCTCATTTACAAACTGAGATGGTTGCGGCCTGTGACCTTTCTACTATCAAAAGTAGGGCAGATGGCGTTGACGAATTATCTATTGACGAGTGTGCTGATGACGCTCTTTTTCAACGGCTATGGGCTGGGGAAGTTTGGCGCGCTCGAACGGCATCAGCTTTTATATGTGGTGTTCTCGATGTGGTCGATTAACCTGATATTGAGTCCGTTGTGGCTGCGGTATTTCCGCTTTGGCCCGGTGGAATGGGCATGGAGGTCCTTGTCATATTGGAAGAAACAACCGATGCGGTTAGCGAGCGTAACAAGTGGAGAGCCCTCGCAGGCTTTGCCGTTGGAGGCTTAGTCGTTACGGAATTGTTGCGTCGGGTCATTGCGCAACCTCCGCTTGCACGTGGATGGGAGCTGGCTTATTGGTTCACCGACCACGTCTTCTTTGACGGCAAATGGCTTATGCTGGCGACGATGGCGCTGGCACCGGTGCGACCAAATTTACCAGTGAAGTGGCTGATGCCTGCGGCAGGGTTGTTGCTGATGGTGGGATCGTTTCTGCAATTGCAGGATCCACTTTTTTTGGTAATGGTGGGATTGCTGCTGGGAGTTGCACTGAAGAGCGCCCCTGAAAGCGAAGCAATGCTGATGGTGATGGTGATTGGGGGAATGTGCCTAGGAGTGCCGCTGAACGGGTTCAGCGGACTGATGGCAGCGAAAGCTAATTTTCCGCCGGGATTGATGAAGCCACTCTTTGGTGCGACGGCTGGAGTAGGGAGTGCTTCGATTGCTGCGGCGCTCGCCGGTTTGTTTCTACTGGGGCGGCGCTTATGGAGAAGTCGGAAGGCTGCCTAAAGGGCAGTGCCGTTGTTGGGATCGCCCGGGATGCGAACGCGGAGGAAGTTTGTACGCTTGTGCATGGGGAGTCTGAGGCGTGCCCTGATCATTTCGAGTTCCATGGCATCCGCTGCCTTGGTAAGGAGCGCGAGTTGTTCAGCCTTGCTGAGCTTGGGCTTCGATTTCGCCAAGGGTTTTTTCGAGGGCATCGAGAATCGCCTTATCTTTGGGGCGACCGGCTTCGCGCTTACTTTTAATAATATCGGCGAGGCTGGCTAGCAAGAGCGTGCTTCCCTCCATTGCAACAGTAGTTGAGCGGCTACGCAAGCTCGCAATTGAACTGATGCCGTGAGCAACAGGTAGGAAATTGACGTGAAAATCCGCAGGCCCAAAATCTAGACTATAGAGCGTATCGAGTGGAGGAAAGGAATGCTTGAGTGTTGCGCTGACGCGGTTGGCAACGATAGCTATCTTCTCCTCGTTTTCGACCGTGTCATCGTACAAAAAATCGAACGCCAAAGTCTGAACAGGGACCCCGTGCAATGCAGCCGCAGCATTTCCGATCAGGATTGCTTCCAGTTTGGCGGCTTCCATAGCAGCAGCGATTTGTACCAAATACTTTGTCGCGTCCATAGTGGCTCAGGATAGCAGCGGTCTTACTACCTGGCCTTTGACGTCGGTGAGGCGGTAGTGGCGACCTTGAAATTTGAAGGTGAGCTTGGTGTGATCAACTCCAAGAGCGCGCATCAGGGTGGCGTGGAGGTCGTGAAGGTCTACCGGGTTCTGGGTGATGTTGTATGAAAAATCGTCGGTTTCGCCGTAGGTCGTGCCTCCCTTGAAACCACCACCTGCAATCCAGGCCGTGAAACAGCGGGGATGATGATCGCGACCATAGTTGGTCTCCGTCAGCGTTCCCTGCGAATAGACGGTGCGTCCGAATTCCCCCATCCAGATGACGACGGTGTCTTTGAGAAGCCCACGCTGCTTTAGATCTTCGACGAGGGCGGCTGAAGGCTGATCAGTTTCTTTACACTGAGCTCGAATCTCTTTGGGGAGGTTTGAGTGTTGGTCCCACCCGCGATGGAAGAGTTGGACGAAACGGACACCACGTTCGACAAGGCGGCGGGCAAGGATGCAATTCGCCGCATAGGAGCCAGGCTTTCGCGCATCGGGGCCATAGAGATCGAAGGTAGACTGCGGTTCTTTGGTAAGGTCACTGAGTTCAGGAACACTCGATTGCATGCGGAAGGCCATCTCGTATTGAGAGATGCGAGTGGCAATTTCGGGATCCTGATAGTCGTCCAGCTTGATCTGATTCAGCTTGGCAAGATCGTCCAGATAGCGACGACGGGCTTCTCTTGAATAGCCATCGGGATCAGAGAGATAAAGCACGGGGTCAGCACCGCCACGGAACTTGACGCCGGAAAACTTTGTGGGGAGGAAGCCAGAGCCAAAGGCGCGGTCAGCAAGTGCCTGGGTATTGCCGGAACCCTGACTGACCATGACGACGTAGGCGGGAAGATTTTGATTCTCGCTGCCAAGACCATAGGCGACCCATGCGCCCAGGCTCGGACGCCCGGCGAGCTGGAAGCCGGTTTGGCAGAAAGTTACAGCGGGGTCGTGGTTGATGGCTTCTGTGTTGAGGCTCTTGATGAAGCAGAGATCGTCGGCGGTCTTTGCCATGTGAGGTACAAGTTCGCTAAACCAGGAGCGGGATTGTCCATGCTGGGCGAACTTGAAGACGGTGGGCGCGGTGGGGAAGCTTTCCTGAAAGGCACTCATGCCGGTGAGGCGTTGACCGTTGCGGATCGAGTCGGGAAGATTCTGACCTCGTCGCGCTTCAAGGCCAGGTTTCCAGTCGAAGAGATCGAGTTGGCTCGGTGCTCCGTGCTGGAAGAGCAGAATGACGTTCTTCGCGGTAGGGGGGAAGTGCGGCAGGCCTGGAAGCTTGGGATGGACGTCCGAAACTTCAGCCTGAGCGTCGCGGCCCAGTAACGAGGCAAGCGCGCTTAGGCCGATACCCGTGGAAGACTTCTGGAAGAAATGGCGGCGGGTTTGGAGGAGTGGGTGCATGTCAGTCCTTGGTAACCGCCTCGTCGAGATTGAGGAGAAGACTTCCGAGAGCCATGTAGGCGGCCTGCTCGGTTGGATTGAGTTGCCTGGGATGCGGGGATTCGCCCTTGGCGAGGTAAGAATCTACGCGGCCCGGGTTGGTCGCGAAGTAGTCGCGATGGTAGTTCAAACTGGATTTGAGGATGGTGAGTTCTTTGTCGCTGGGAGCGCGAGCGAGCAGCAGTCTGAAGCCGTAAGAGATTCGGGTCTCGTCAGTCTTGCCACCTTCTTCGAGCATGCGGCGTCCGATCTGCCGCCCGGCTTCGAGGAAGGTGACATCATTCATGAGATTGAGGGCCTGCAGAGGGGTGTTGGTGCGCGACTCACGAACGACGCAACTCTCGCGAGTGGAGGCATCGAAGTTGATCATCATCGGCGGAGAAATGGTGCGCTTCCAGTACATGTAGAGAGAACGGCGGTAGAGATCCTGACCGTGATCCTGCTTATAATCCATGTTCTGCATCGACTGTTCTTCCCAGAGACCGGCAGGCTGATAGGGTTTGACGCTGGGGCCTCCAAGAGTGTTATTGAGAAGGCCGGAAGTGAAGAGAGCCTGGTCACGGATTGCCTCAGCGGGGAGGCGCAGGCGGGGCCCATGGGAGAGCAAGCGATTTTCTGGATCCCGACTGATGAGATCTGCTGTTGAGCGGGAATCCTGACGGTAGGCAGCGCTCGAAACGATGAGCTGGACCATGTGTTTGAGGTCCCAGCCAGAGGAGATGAATTCGGTAGCGAGCCAGTCGAGAAGTTCTGGATGCGAGGGGTACTCGCCCTGACTGCCGAAGTCTTCAATGGTCTTGACGAGGCCAGTGCCGAAGAGGAGTTGCCAGAGACGATTGATGTTGACGCGGGCGGTGAGCGGGTTGTCTTTTGCCACCATCCATTGGGCAAGGCCGAGGCGATTGTTGGGAGCGCCTGCGGGGAGAGGTGGAAGGAAGGCGGGCAATCCGGGTTCGACCTTTTCACCGGGCTTGTTGTATTCGCCCCGAATGAGAATGTGGGTGTCGCGGCGTTGTGGATTCTCAGCCATGATCATGACTGTTGGGAGGCTGCGTTCGAGAGCTTCGCGATCCTGTTCGAGACGGTTGAGCTTCTGCCAGAGCTCTCGCTGGGCCTGCGGGGCGGAGCTCGCAAGATAGGCTTCGCGCAACTGACGGCGGGCAGAAGGCGAGTTTGGATCAGAGGCAAGTTGAGCGAGGGTGCGGCCTTCGGCGAGTAGTGCAATATCTTCGGTTGCAAGTGCGCGAGACCATACCAGGATCTCGTCGACTTTTCCGGCGAAGCGACGTGCTGGACCGCCACCGGAGCCGATGCGCAATGGCTCGGGGAACTCTTTACCGCCATTGCCGAGCGGGCGATACAGGTTGTCGATTTCGACGTTGAATGCGATGGGCTTTCCGTCGACCAGAACATGGATGCCTTCGGCCATGCGCGAACCGGAGTAGGTGAGTGTGATGTGATGCCACTGGCCGGCTGCCAGCACTGTCTGGGTGGAGGTCATTCGGATGGCGTCGTCGTCATAGTCGCTGGTGAAGTGGACATGGATCTTGCCGTTGCGAGCTTCGAGGCCAAAACCGCGGCCACGCGGCTTGTCGTTCATGCGCGAGAAGATTGTGCCATCGGGGAGTTTGTCTGACTGCGCCCAGAGAGCGATCGTGAAGCGGTCCTCCATGTCAAAGTTGGCAGCCTGGAAACCGGCGTCGAGGTAAGTTGTTCCATTGAGCGCTGCGGCTTTGCCGATGCGACCGGGAACGAATTCCACCTGGCCGGCATTGGCGCGAGTTTCCTCTGGATCCTCAAGGCTTAGCTTGCGTTTGAAATCTACACTGGGGATCCAGTAGCTCAGAGAAGACTTTGCAATCGAGCTCTGCCAAGCGCGCTGTTGAGAAGGGTTGAGTTTGATTGCAGTGCGGGTCTGTTCGATGGAGTGAACGAGGCTGGTTAGCTGGTCCTGCTGTTGCCTGGTGGGAGTGGGGATCATCGGCGGCGAGTTGCCATACTTCATGGCGCGTCCCATCTCTGGAACGTTGTTGAAGTAGGCGTAGAACTGGTACATCTCCTTTTGAGTCAGCGGATCGTACTTGTGGTTGTGGCAGCGTGCACAACCAAAGGTGAGACCGAGAAAGACAGCGCTATTGGTTTCGACACGATCGATGACGTACTCGACGTTGTACTCTTCGGCGACGATGCCGAGCTCGGTGTTGGCGCGGTGATTGCGCTGAAAGCCGGTGCCCATTTTTTGTTCCATCGTGGCATCGGGCAACAGATCACCAGCAATCTGTTCGGTGATGAACTGGTCGAAGGGTTTGTTCTTGTTGAAGCTTTCGATGACGTAATCGCGCCAGCGCCACATGATGCGCTCGCCATCGAACTGATAGCCATTGGAATCTGCGTAGCGGGCATTGTCGAGCCAGCGCATGGCCATGCGCTCGCCAAAGCCTGGATGCGCGAGGAGGCGCGCGACTAGCTTGTCGTAGGCGTTGGCGGACTTGTCGGCGAGGAAAGAATCGACCTCTTTAGGCGTGGGCGGGAGGCCGGTGAGGTCCAGCGTGAGGCGTCGGATGAGGCGATCGCTAGATGCCTCTGCTGAGGGCTTGAGAGATTCGCGATCGAGCCGTTCCATGATGAAGCTGTCGATCGGGTTTCGCGGCCAGGCCTTGTCCGAAAGCTGGGGAAGATCTGGACGCTCGGGAGTGATAAAGCTCCAGTGCTTTTGCCAGGGTGCGCCAGCGGCGATCCACTGAGTGAGGGTATCGCGTTCTGCTTGGGTGAGCGAGTGGCCAGTGAACAGAGGCGGCATCTTGCGCGCCTTCGAGTCGGTATTGATTCGTTTGATGAGTTCGCTCGTTTCCGGGGAACCGGGGACGATGGCCCGTCGACCGCCGAGGTCGGCCTTGGCAAGGCTTTCGATGTCGAGTCGAAGCGGGATGTTTTTCGCCTTCGAATCGACACCGTGGCAGGCCAGACATTTATCGGAAAGGATTGGGCGAACGTCACGATTGAACTCGATGGGGCGAGCGGCGCAAAGCAGCGTTGCGGCAATGAATAAGATCAAGAGAGCCCGAATCATTTTGACTTAATTCTATATGCTGTAGAGATGCTACGCAGGTCCTTTCTTGGTGCGATGAGTGGTCTGAGACGACGGCCGAATCTTTTATTTTTGCTTACGGACGATCAGCGGGCGGATTTGCTTGGTTGCGCAGGGCATCCGATTTTGCAGACACCGAACGTGGACCGACTGGCGGCGGGAGGGGTGCGGTTTCGCAATCACTTTTGTGCCACCGCAATCTGTTGCACCAGTAGGGCGAGCATCCTGACGGGCTTGCATGAGAAGTGCCATGGCGTCTCTGATTTCAAGACGCCGTTGCGGCCGGAGATCTCGGCGATCAGTTATCCAGCATTGTTGCGGAAGGCCGGCTACAAGACCGGCTTTGTGGGCAAATATGGCGTTGGCGGGAATGGCGCGCCGCGCGATGCATTTGATGTGAGCTTCGGTGATCCGGGTCTGGAACGGGTAGGGCAAAGCCGAGCGCTGGGCCTCCAGGCGATTCAGTTTCTTGATGGGGTAAAAAGTAATGAAAACTTTTGTTTGAGTCTTAGTTTTCGTGCACCGCATGCTAACGACCAGGATCCAAAGCAGTATCTTTATGACCCGGAAGAAGCGGGACTGTATCGGGATCTCAAGGTGCCTGTGCCGTTCAAGGCGGAGTCGAAGTATTTTGACCGGATGCCGGAGTTTGTTCGCGAAAGCGAGAGTAGGGCAAGGTGGAAGAAACGGTTCACGAATCCCGAACAGTATCAAGAGAGTGTGAAGAGCTATTTCCGGCTGATCGCTGGCATCGATGTGGTGGTGGGTGAGGTGTTGCATACGTTGTCACGGCGGGGCTTGGCAGATAACACGGTAGTCGTATTCAGTTCCGACAATGGATATTTTTTAGGTGAGAGAGGAATGGCCGATAAGTGGTATCTGTATGAGGAATCGATCCGAACGCCAATGATCGTTTATGATCCGAGCTTGCCTTCGAGGTTTCGTGGCAAGACGCGCAGCGAGATGACGCTGAACATTGATGTGGCGCCGACCTTGCTTGGTCTGGCGCAAGTTGTGCAGCCGGCGGCAATGCAGGGCCGTGACCTGATGGGACTGGTGCGCGGAGAAAAACCGGCGTGGAGAAAGGACTGGTTTTATTCGCATCTATTTGGAGGGGTGCCGCCGAATGTTTTGATTCCGAGAAGCGAGGGGATCCGGAGTGAGCGATGGAAGTATTTGCGCTGGACGGATGCGAAGCCTGCCGTTGAGGAAGTTTATGACTTGAGGCGCGACCCGGAGGAATTGAAGGATCTTTCGGACACGCCGGTGCGGGCCAAGCTGGAAACTCGATGGAGGGAGTGGAACACGGCGCTTAAGAGTTGGAACGTGAATCAGCCGTGGAAGGATCCTGTTTGAATTGGTAATTGGCGAATATCGGAGACCACTTCCGAACCCAAAGCCGCCGAACGGGGAGGCGCTTTGGGTTTTTGGGCTTTGAGGTGTAAATGGGGCATATTCTGAGATGTCAAAGAGCTTGCGCGGCGTGGTTTATCCACTGAGTTTGGCCACTGACCCGGGCGGGGTGCGGACTAGAG
>JANXLY010000214.1 GCA_025354885.1 Acidobacteriota bacterium
CCATACTCCGCGATTGCCAACATAAGCGGCTTCTACGACGAGGTTCTTGCCGACTTCACGCTGCACGCCAAGGCTCCAGCTCAACTGACGCGGCGGGCGTCCGGCGTTGCGGTCCATCACCGCAGTAGCCGATTGCAATCCCCCGGCTGCAACACGCAGGCCTGGATCATAGCTTGCACCAAACAGTGAATTCGAATTGTAGGCTGGAATTCCGGAGGCCAACTGGAACGCTGGATCGCCAAACGACGCGGTGCTGAACGGAACCGTGTTGAAGCCCATGCCCTGCGAATTGCCGCCGCCGATATAGTTGAAGCCGGTCAATTGGCCATAAGAGAGGCCCAAACCGAGGCGGATCACCGTTTTCTCATTCAGTTGATAGGCTGCACCCAGGCGTGGCGCGAAGGCTAGCTTGTAGGTTTGCGCGAGTGCGCAATTGCAACGTCCCGTGCCTGGTCCTTCGTAAACCGTGGCTCCCAGCAGCCCACCGGCATTCGGGTTCGCAATCGTGGCGGAAAATCCGCTGGTACGTCGCCAAAGTTCGCGCGACGGGTTTTGCAGGTCATAGCGGAGACCGAGGTCAAGAGTCAGTTTGCGACTCACCTTCCAGGTGTCCTGGAAGAAGAATCCCCAGTCCGAGCGACGGTACTGAGGTGCCGCAGTGTTCGACAGGGAGGCGCTGTTCACCCGGCCGAGCAGGAAGCTGGCATAGTTGAAACCAACCGAGCCGCCTTGCAGATTTTGTCCTTCGGTCGAAGGCAGACCCGAGTCAATGTTGGAGAAATTGTAAATACCCGCAACGCCACCAGTCGAGATGTTCGTGAAAGTGTCAATCCTCCACTCGCCACCGGCTTTGAAGGTGTGATTACCATGGATCATCGTAGCGCTGGCCACTGCTGTTGGTTTGTCTTGCAGATAGAGTGTGCGATTGGTAGGGCCAAGATTTGCAACTCCACCGAGCGCTCCGCTGAGTGCTGTCAAACGCGGGAAACCAGAACCGATCTGACCCTTGAACCCGAGCTGCGAAGCATCGTAATCCTGAATGCTCTGTGGTGAAGCGTCTGGATTGTGATAGCGCTGATATCCGGCACCAAGGTGCAGCAGCAAGGTTGGGCTGATGGTGTGATCGTAATTGAGTCGAACAGTCTGGCTGCGGATAATCTGATCGCGGCGTGGGGAAATGGGGTCCGGCAAGCCATCGTCCTGGCCGTTGTCTTTGTCGGTGCTCTGTGCAGACCAATAACCACTCATCCTGGCCTTGGCATTGAAACTATGATCGAGCTTCAGGCTGGGAATGGCCTGAATCTTGCGGTATTGATACTGGCGCAAGAAGTTGTTCACGTTACCAGCCCGGCTCGCGACTGGAATCAGGGCTTGCACTTTCACTGCGACTGGATCGAAACGTGACGAGGGAATGATATTTCCAGCAAATGGATCGCGCACAACGCGGCCATTCACGGTGCGCGAAGTCGTCGGATCGTAAATCGCATTCTCCATGATGTCGCGGCCCAGCGGGTCAACGCCAAGCACTCGGCCAGTGAGAATCGATCCAAAGTTGCCAGAACGAAATGCATCGGTCGGCACAGTGCCGTAGCCGTTCACCTTGTTCTGACGATCACGGAACATTTCATAGTTGAAGAAGAAAAAAGTGCGGTCCTTGCCGTTGTAGACCTTCGGAATGATAATCGGGCCACCAATGCTAGCGCCGAAATCGTGGCGCCTCACTTGCTGCCGGACATTGGTGAAAGGTTGCGCAGCACCAAGGGCTTCATTGGCCATGTAGTCGTAAGCGCTGCCATGATACTGGTTGGTTCCGGAGCGGGAAGTGAAGTTGAACAACCCTCCGCCCACCTGGCCAAACTCGGCCGAAAAGTTGCTGCTCTGCAGCGTGAATTCCTGAATTGCTTCAACGGATGCTTGCGATTCATCCGACACGCGCGGATTCAAGGCGCTGGTCGTATCCTGCCCTTCGAAAATGATACGAAATGTATTGCTTGGCGCTCCGTTCACGCGGATGTCATTCCAGCCGTTGATGCTGGCACCAGGTGCGAGTTGCACGAAGCTGAGCGGATTTCTAACTGCCCCTGCACCAAGGGCGAAGTTGAGCGGCAATGCGTTAATCTGGTCGCCGCTGATGGTCATGCTCTGCTCAGCGCTCTCGCTTTTGAGAAGAGGAGCCTCTGCCGTAACGACGACCGAATCGGATGTCGAACCCACCTGAAGGGAAACGTCAACCCTGACCGACTGCGCCACTTGAACGCGCACACCGTTCTGTTGGAACTTGCGGAATCCAGTCACTTCAACGCTAACTGTATAGCCACCGGATGGGACCGAGGGGATCGTGTAGTTCCCCGTATTCGTAGTCGTAGTACGGAACTGTACACCGGTCTCGGGGTTAACGGCAACTACTGAGGCGTTCGGAACGAGCGCACCCGCAGCGTCGGTGACAGTGCCTGTGATTGTGCCTCGATCACTTTGGGCAAATAGTGCCACGGCGAAGAGGAGAAAAGTTGTGACTCGAAAGACTTTGAAGGCGTAATTCACCAATTTAAGCATGCTAATAATGTATCAGTTATCTTCTACATTGTGACCATGGCTAAGGCTGTCGCGACTATTGGCCGTTAACATGAGTTCAGAATGCCCAAGCTCTCCGACGATCAAATCGCCACACTGATCTGCAGCTCTCTTGCGATCACAACAGTTGTCCTCAGCATCTGGCTCGTCAACCGTAGAATCTTTTGGCCCTTGTTGCTGACAATTCCTTTCCTGGCATTCCTCGGCGTCGCTATCTACTACTTCGCCTTTTTTCGCTTCACTCGCCTCTTCTGATTACGCGACAAGGTAAATTACGGCGGAAAGCTTATTGCCTTAATCTTTTCGGCAGGCTCATGATACCGTTGAGTCCACCTTCAAAGGAGAGGGTTTCATGAGAATCATTGCCGCTGTTGTTTTGAGTCTGTTCCTTGTGTGCGCGGGTGCTTTCGCGCAACAGAAAAACGATGAGGCGACCTTGAAGGCGCTCGAAGAAAAATGGGATGCAGCAAATCTCAAGGGCGACGGCGCTGCCATGGGAACGATCCTGGCGGACACTTTTATCACCACAAACTCCGATGGAAAGACGCGCACCAAAGCCGAGGTCCTGGCACAGTTGAAGTCAGGTGAGATGAAGTACCAGACTTCAAAAGTTGAAGACATGAAGGTCTATCTTTACGGGGATGCGGCGATAGTGAACGGACGCTGGAAGGGCAAGTTCACAGACAAGGGCAAGCAGTTCGAAATCAACGAGCGCTTCACCGATACCTACATCAGACAAAGCGGACAATGGCGGTGTGTTGCCTCGCACGGTTCGACAATAAAGTAGCCGACCTGCATTTGTCCTGAGACGACTTCAAGCTTCCGGCTCAAACCACTCTGGAGTGGGTCCGGCAGCTTGCTCGATTTCAGGCACCAGGCTCTGGTCCAGTTCTGTCACCAGCGCAGCCAGATTCTCGACAATCTTCTGCCAACGCTCCGCATCTCCGATTGGATATTGCATCGACCCCAGGGTCTGAAGCGCTACCGGGATCGCAAGCGAGGCTTTGAATCCCATACCCAAGACTCGGAAGATCGCCGTTACATTGCGGCTCCACGTCCCCACATCCAGATAAAGCTGGGCGGTGAGATTCCCCTGGGTCCGGCGTTGCAAAGTGAAAGTGCCGGAGGCTCCACGGCAACTGTATCCCAAATCCTTGAACACCCGTTGCAGAGTAGGCTTCAAGGGACCCGCATTACCCGCTGTAGGTTTCTGAAGCGCCTCCAATTGCGGCGGAAGTTCATGCGGGAGCCCGGCCCGCTCGACAATTTCTCGAAGCCGACCACGATAATCGGCAACAATGGCTTTCACCGCCTGCACCGCCTCAGGATTCGAACTCGCAGTGGATCGCTGTTCCGGCGCTTCCGCATAAGGCAATGCAACCTGCACCGTGCGTCTCGCCTTTCCGCACGCCGCAAGCACCGCCGCTAAAGCTGCAGGAAGCGCTGGCAACTTTTTACTCCCTGCATCTCCACTCACGATCGTCACGGCTGAAAGTGAACGGTTACGCCCGCTGACCCACCAGCTATCGCTTAGCGTCACTCCAGCTACTGAGTTTGCAGCGTTTGATGCTCCAGGAACCATTTCTCCAAACACTGGCGAGTGGAAGTGGATCGTTGCGTTGTGAAACGGAAACGACCTCGGAATCCCTGCCACGATCGCCTCGATATGGGAAACCGGAGCAAGCTCCATCGAATCAGAATTGCAAAGTCTTCGCATTTCAGGAAAGCCACGATGCGGTGAATCCGTTTTCAAGAACCGCTGCATGTCCGGTAGCCGCTTCAACACCCGATCAACACTCGAGACAGATCCGTCGGCCATCGAATCACTAAAGGAAAATAGAAGAGTCGGCTCGCCGAGGCCAGCGTTCAGAAACGCCTGATGGATGCGGCTGAACATCTCTGCAAGCGGCTCCTTTTTGCTGGCCGCAAAAGTACTCTGAATGGCCACTCTAATATTCTGATCCTTTATCGGTTACAAGGACCGAAGAGTTTATGCGCCTCAACTCTCATAAAGTAAGCAAAGCAACAAACCGATTCGCAAATGGATATACTCGTTGCTGGTCTCAGGAAGTCAACAACGATGTATTTTCCGAATAGAAAGGACCCCATGCAGCAAAAACTCTTCAAATCTCTCCCGATGGCCCTCTCGATGGTCGTCGCAACGCTCGCAATGCAACCTGCGGCGCTGGCTCAGCAGCCACCGGCCGATAGAACCAGCTCAGTCCTCCTCGTTTCCGTCAAGCCCGACATGCTCGATGAGTGGACAGATCTTCTGAAGCACGAGGTCTTGCCGGCGCTGAAGAAGGCTGGGCTCGCATCGGTGACCACCAACCAGACAGTGCTTGGTAACAACTACGAATTCCAAATCGCCACGCCGCTCGACAAAATGGCCATGCTCGACCTTGCCCCGGCACTGGAGAGGGGCATCGGCAAAGAAGCTGCCGCCAGGCTCGGCGCCAAGCTCAGCAAATGCACAGTGTCTTCTCGACGCTATCTGGCAACCATCGTCGGATCGATGAGCAACCCAGCGCCTGCCGATAAGGTTCTCCCCATTCGTATTTACTCTCGCTATCGCATCGTTGCCGGCAAGAGCGACGAATTTGAGAATCTGTTCAAAACCGAGTTCCTCCCGCAATACAAAAAAGCTGGAGTAGCGATGGCTTACGGCAGGAGGAGCTTTGGCGCAACGGGAGCGAACGAGATCGTGGTCATTACCCAAAGAGAAGACTTCGCATCGATGGGAGATGGCCCGGCAATCCGCAAGAGTATGGGCGCAGAAGCCTACTCGAAACTGAATGCCAAGACTGTAGGCCTCAGGGTTGCTCTAGACACGATCATTCGCCGATATCGGGCCGATCTAAGCTACTAATTGAATGCGCGCTTGGTCGTTCGCAATCGGGCGGCCAAGCGCTTCAAGCATCTGACCCACAGCAGGACCGCGACACCCACGGATCAGTTAAACTGAACCGTGCTACCCGGATGTTGCTTTCCTCAAATGACAAGCTTGGCCTCTACCAAATCCTCGCGCCGCTCGGCGTTGGCGGTATGGGCGAAGTGTATCGCGCACTCGACACCCGCCTTGGCCGCGAAGTAGCGCTCAAGATCCTCCCCGCAGAGATGGCAAAAGACCCAGACCGCCTCGCCCGCTTCCAGCGTGAAGCCCGTGCAGTGGCCGCCCTCAACCATCCCAATGTCGTCACGCTCTTCTCTGTGGAACACTTCGATGACTTCCATTTCCTCACGATGGAACTGGTCGAGGGCCACTCTCTCGCAGGCATGATTCCCGAAGAAGGCTTCCCTGCCGTCCGCATCATCGAAATGGCAATTTCCCTCGCCGAGGCTTTAGCCGCAGCGCACGACAAAGGCTTGGTCCATCGCGACTTAAAACCAGCCAACATCATGCTCACTCGCGACGAGCGCATCAAAGTGCTCGATTTCGGTCTCGCCAAAGATCTTCGCAACTCGACACCCACAGAAGCCACTGTGACCACTGCGGGAGAAACTCAAATGGGCGTCGTGATGGGGACTCCGCCCTATATGTCCCCCGAACAAATTTCCGGACGCTCGCTTGACTATCGAACCGACATCTTTTCTCTTGGCATCATTTTGCATGAAATGACAACCGGTCATCGTCCTTTCCAAGGAACGACTTCCGTCGAGCTCGCCGTCTCGATTCTCCGCGACACCCCTCCCCCAATCACCCGCACCGATCTTCCCGCCGCATTACCAAGACTGATCGAGAAATGCCTCGCCAAGAACCCAACCGATCGCATCCAGTCGTCCCGTCAATTGGCACAGGAACTGACACAGCTTCGCCTGAACAATGCCTACGGATCCGAAATTACCCACGCAGCATTGCCCGTCGCAGCAGACGAAGGCTTCTGGATAGCCGTGTTGCCATTCAAATCCAAAAGCGCAAATGCAGACGTCGAGGAGTTGGCCGATGGTCTCTCCGAAGCAGTCGTCACTGGCCTCTCTCGCTTCTCTTACCTCCGCGTCATTGCCAGCACTTCCACATCGCGTTACGCCAGTGAATCCAGTGACATCCGCAGCATCGGCGCGCAACTGGGTGCCCGTTATGTGATGGAGGGCAGCCTCCGTCAGGCGGGCACAAAAATGCGCCTCGCAGTTCAACTTGTCGATGCGACGAATGGGGTCCATCTTTGGGTTGAGACCTACGAGCGCAGCTTCAGTCCGGATGCGATCTTCGAACTTCAGGACGAATTGGTGCCGCGAATTGTTTCTACCATTGCTGACATGAACGGCGCTTTGCCCAGGAGCATGAGCGAAGCAGTTCGCAGCCGCAATCCTGAACATTTGAGCGCTCACGAGGCCGTCATCCGTAGCTTCGGTTATTTCGAACGAGTCACCCCGGAAGAGCTTGCTGCCGCGCGTTCCGGCCTGGAGCAGGCAGTGCAGAAAGAGCCAGCGAATGCCGATGCATGGGCCATGCTCGCGATGCTTTGTGCCCAGGATTACGGACAAGGCTTCATGCTTCAGCCCGATTGCCTCCGAACTAGCCTGACAGCGGCCCGAAGGGCTGTCGAACTCGCACCGTCCAGTTCATGGGCTCACCTCAGCCTCGCTCAGGCTCTTTTCTTCCTTAAAGAAATCCAGGGCTTCCGCAATGCCGCCGAGCGCGCGGCCGCACTCAATCCCATGGACGGCAACTCCATTGCTTTCCTTGGCGAAATGCTGTTCTACAGCGGCTACTCGGAGCGCGGCCTCGAACTCGCTAGTCGCGCCAAGCAGCTCAATCCGAATCATCCTGGTTGGTATTGGTATATCGACTTTTTCGACGCATACGCAAAGGGCGACTACAGTAGCGCGCTGGATTTCACTTCCAGGGTCAATCTGCCGAACCACTTTGCCTTCTACATCGCAATAGCTGCAGCAGCTGGCCAACTCGGCCACCACGATGCGGCGGCCAAGGCCCTGCGGGTTTTGCTTCAGATGATGCCGACCTTCGCGATCAACGTCAGAGCCTATTCATTGAAGTGGTGGAATCCCGATTTCGCAGCACACCTTATCGAAGGCTTGCGCAAAGCCGGTCTCGAAATCCCAGGCACCTGACCCAAATCCACTTCTTTACTTCACCCGGCTGTAAATCGTCTCAACGGCCTTGGCTTCCTGCCCTTCGGGGCTCACATTGTAAGCAGTAATCGTGAGATGGTTTTCGTCGATCAATTCGAAAACGGTCTTCCATCCCCACTGCGGCGCATTCGGCGCAACATCATATCTCCCTATCACAACAAAGCCGCGCGCAGCCGCCTCACCTTCCAAAACCAGAATGGCGTAATTCATATGGAAGTCATCGACCCAGGTAACTTGAAACCGCTTGGTCACGGAGTTGAATGCGATCGTCTCTTCCCCTTGCCGTGCTTTCCCCTTCATTCTCCCCTCGTACTTATGACGAAAGAACAAGCCGCCGAGCACAGGGCGAATCGTACCCTTGATTTTGGATTCGTCAGCAAGTTTGTCGGCTTCAAACCAGGTCTTGCAGTTGCCTTCCCAAACACCCACAAGTGACTTCAAAAATTCTTTTGGCATAACTGGTTTTCCTCTACCGGTTGAGCTCTCGACCTTTGTGTTGACCTGAGCCAACACGAGAATGGGAGTCACAAGAACGAGGGAAAAAACCAAGGCTGAGTATGGATTCAGTTTCATGCCGCGTTTCTACAGATATTACAGCACCCGTTGACTACCGCAACTCGCAGGGCCGCAACTCGCAGGGCCATTGTGCAAGTCCCTGGAAGCTGTTAAGCTCACTTCGAGGATCACGCATGACCAATCGCATACTGGCTTTCACCTTTGCCTGTACTTCGACATTCGCAGCCACCCCGTCACCTACTTTTTACAAAGAAGTTTTGCCAGTGCTGCAGAACAACTGCCAGGGTTGCCATCGCCCGGGCGAAGTGGCTCCGATGTCATTCCTTAGCTACGAATCGACACGGCCCTGGGCAAAGGCCATCAAGAATGCGGTGGTCACAAAGAAGATGCCGCCCTGGTTTGCCGACCCTCATGTTGGCAAATTTACGAATGATCGTTCGATGACCAAAGCCGACATCGACACCATCGTGAATTGGGTGGATGCTGGCACTCCTGCTGGGAATCGCAACGACGCCCCGGCCCCCATTGCTTTCGTAGAAGGCTGGCAGATCGGCAAGCCGGACCAGGTCTTCCAGATTCCGACCCCTCACGAGGTTCCTGCTTCTGGAACAGTAGAGTACACCTACTTCGTATTGCCCACCGGTTTTAAGGAAGACACATGGGTTTATGCCGCAGAAGCACGTCCGGGAAACAATGCTGTCGTGCATCATGTGATTGCCTACCTTCGCGAACCAGGCTCAAAATGGCTGCCGAATGCTAAACCCTATGTGGCCTATGTGCCGTCAAAAAGTACCCCTGCTAGCGCCGATGAATTTCTCGCCCAGTATGCTCCGGGCGAACCACCTGCCAACCTCAAGAAGGGACAGGCCGTGCTCATCAAAGCCGGCAGTGACATCGTTTTGCAGATCCACTACACCACCAACGGCAAGGCGCAGACCGACCAGTCTCGCGTGGGACTGATCTTTGCCAAAGGACCAGTGACCGAACGCATTGGCGTGCTCGCCGCAATAAATAACAAATTTGCCATTCCGCCGGGTGATCCCAACTATCGCGTCGCCGCCAGCCTCACCTTCGCAAAGGACACGAAGCTGGTGGACATTCACCCGCACATGCATTTCCGGGGCAAATCATTTTCCTACCGGCTGATTTACCCGGATGGCCGCACTGAAGATGTTTTGAACGTTCCTCGCTACGATTTCAATTGGCAGCTCCTGTATGATCTTCCTGAAGGCAAGCTCATTCCTGCCGGGACGAAGATGGAATGTGTTGCCCATTTCGACAATTCCCCCAATAACAAGTTCAACCCTGATCCGACAGCAACAGTCCATTGGGGCGATCAGACCTGGGAAGAAATGATGGTCGGATTTTTCCGTGTATCCTTCGACCCCAAGATGAGCAAGAAGGAACTCCTGGCTCCTCCAGTCGCAAACCCAACAACGACATCCGCTTCAAACCGCGAATAGCTCAGTTTCATCTGTTGATTCGCTGCAGCTGTACTTCGCCTACGCAGTGATCGAAGGATCGTTCTCGACAACCACGCCATCGCATAACGGGCACACCGCAAACTCAAATTCTGAACATCTACGCCGGAACAAGGGTTCGAAGCTGCAACACGCAATTCAACTCTGAGCAGCACTCCCGAATGCACCCCTTTGCAATCAGGTCCATTCTTTGATAGCGTTTCTCTCCAAGATCGATTGGGAGATTGCCATGCCAAAATTGCACACCGTGTTTATGTTGACTCTTCTCGCAGCAAACCTCGTTCGAGCGCAGGGGATCATCACCACCATTGCAGGTAATGGCAGCATCAGCGTATCTGGAGACGGCGGACTCGCCACCAGTGCAGGAATTGGATTTCCTGCAGGCGTGGCGGTCGACGGATTCGGCAACGTCTATATCGCGGATTGGCTCGGGGATCGAGTTCGCAAGGTGCTTGCATCAAATGGCACCATCTTGACTGTGGCTGGCGGCGGAACTCCGGGCTTCATTGGCGATGGCGGCTCTGCCAATTCCGCTGGACTGATTTTTCCGGCCAACTCCCACATCGGCCTTGCCGTGGATTCCAACAACAACTTATACATCGCAGACTACGGCAATAACCGAATCCGAAAGGTGGACCAGTCGACGGGAATCATCACCACCGTCGCTGGTGCGGGTAGCCTGGGTGATTTCGGTTTCTCCGGAGATGGAGGTCCGGCGACTGCAGCCAAGCTGAACAGCCCCAGTGGTGTCGCACTGGACTCAGACAACAATATCTACTTCGCCGATACCGGCAATGGTCGTATCCGTAAGGTGGATAGTTCCGGTGTTATCACCACGGTTGTCGGACGCGGCAACGGCAACGTGTTGGGCGATGGCGGCCCTGCACTCAACGCGCAGTTGGCAAATCCGAGTGATGTCGCCGTCGATTCCCAGCGCAACATCTACATTGCCGATGTCGGCAACCATTCGATTCGTAAGGTGAATGCTGCCGGCATCATTACTACTGTGGCCACTGGGGCATTCGGGTATTGTGCTCCGACCTCCCTGCCTGCAGCCAGGGCTGACATCGGGGTAGCCACAGGCCTCTCGCTCGATAGTGCCGGCAACCTTTACATTGCCAATAAATCCGCCAATTGCGTTCAGGTCCTGGAAACGAATAACACTATCAGCACACTCGCTGGGGGCGGCCTCGTACTCCGAGGCGAAGGCGTCCTGGCCACCACTGCAGCTTTAGGAAATGTGTGGGCCGTCGCTGCCGAAACCAGAGGGAACTTTTACCTGAGCGATAGCAACAACTTTCTTGTCAGAAAAGTAACCGCACGAACCACTCCACCTTCGGCCTTACCCATCGTCACCAGCGTGGTCAACGGAGCCAACTTCCAGGCAGGCATCGCACCCAACTCATGGATTACGATTCGCGGCTCCAATCTTGCCCCAAAAACCGACACATGGGATGCCTTCATCATTGACGTCTACCTGCCCACCACGGTTGACGGCGTAAGCGTCACAATCGGAGGAAAACCCGCCTACGTGCAGTACATCAGCCCCAGCCAAATCAATGTAGTTTCCCCGCCCGACATCGGCGCCGGTTTGCTTCAGGTCGTCGTCAACACACCGGCTGGCCCAAGCGCCCCGTTCACAGTGTTGTCTAGCACCTATTCGCCGGCCTTCTTTATCTGGCCGAACAACCAACCAGTCGCCACGCACGCCAACTTCACCTGGGCCGCGAAGAACGGCACATTTTCAGGCGTTCAGACCATTGCCGCAAAACCAGGTGAAGTCATCATCTTGTGGGCCAACGGCTTCGGTCCCACTTCGACCAGTCCGCTGCCTGGAATTCTGGTTCCTTCCTCCCCCGTTCCTTTTTCAACCACACAACTGCCGAAAATCAGCATTCAATTGGTTCCCGCCACCGTGTACGGTGCCGCACTCGCCCCGGGTTTCGCCGCGCTCTTCCAGATCGCCTTTCAAGTTCCTACAGACTTCCCCGATGGAGACTATCCAATCACCGGATCAATCGGTGGCTCACCCTTCTTGTCAGGCGGCATTGTGCTCTCAGTGAAGCGCTGAAGCCAGAGCGCCAGAATTGTCTTTATCGTTCCACCCTCAAACCCTCAGCAAAGCTGACTTGGCACAACCAAGACTCTTTCTACATTTTTTCTGGCTCGCTTAAGCCCAACCGCAAACCCCGATCCGAAAGCTGCAGCGGATCAAATCGACTGATGCGGACAGATCGTGTGCGAAGAAAAGAGGACAAGTTGTCAAACCACAAAAAACTACATTCCCTCGAACAGTTCCTCAACTCCCCTCACCCATTGCGATTCTGCGGCCGTCATCCTCCACCTCGCATCCAACGACCCTTCCACTTTCTACCGACCCCGCAAACAACACGCAGGGTTGGCTATACTCGCTCGATATGCTGCGCAGATCTTTGTTCCCTCTTGGAGTGAGCCCTCTATGGGCTGCCTTCGCTCAGTCGGCTAGTCTCGTGACTCCTCGAGACGAGAGTTTTTGGACGCTGTTGCGGAAGCAGTTTCCCTTACGCGAGGGTCTCGTTTACCTGAATGCTGCCAACGTTTGCCCTGCATCGTTACCGGTGCTCGACAGGCACCAACACTTCCTTCGCGATTTTGAAGCCGACCCCAGTTTTCAAAACAGGGCCAAGTTTGGGCCGCTTCGGGAACGCGTGCGCGTGCAGGCGGCAAAGTTTTTTGGTGTGACCAGCGACGAGATCGCTTTCACCCGCAACACTTCTGAAGCTTCGAACACGATCGTACATGGCCTCAATCTCAAGGCCGGCGATGAAGTTGCTCTGGTTGAAGACAATCATCCTTCCAATCTCGATTCCTGGAAGAATCACGCCAAGCGTGTTGGCTTTACGCTGAACATCATTCCGGCAACCCAATTGATCGATAGCCCGGAAGCACTGGCGGAAAAAGTCGAAGCCGCTCTTACTGCGAAGACCAAAGTGCTGGCGATCACTCACGTGACCAGCAGCACTGGTGTCGTCTATCCCGTGGCTCGACTCTGCCGCGCTGCGCGCGAACGCAATATCTGGTGTCATGTCGATGGCGCGCAAAGCGGTGGCATGCTTGCCGTGGACTTGCGGCAGATCGGTTGCGACTCTTACGCCACCAGCTCCCATAAGTGGCTGATGGGTCCCCTCGAAGCGGGGTTGCTCTTTGTGGTCAGCTACCAACAAAAAGCTGTCTGGCCGTCGATTGTCAGTGTCGGATACTCCGAAGATGGCAAAGGCGGTGCACGTTTTCTCGAAGCTTACGGCCAACGCGATGATGCTCGCCTTGCTGCCCTCGATGCCACCTTCGACTTTCTCGCTATGGTCGGGATGAATCATGTCGAAGCTCGCATTCGTCAACTCACTTCGCATCTGATGACGAAGCTGGCAGCCAACCCTAAGGTGCAACTTCGCACGAATCGGAATGCCGCACTTTTCTGTGGCGTTGTAAAAGCGGATCTACCAGGCGTGGCAGATCTTCGTGCTCTCGATCAGTCACTCTACAAAGAACAGGGCATGGCTTTTAGCGTTACGCCCTCAGGACCGATTCGGGGCATCCGCATTTCTCCGCATATCTACAATTCGCTCGAACAGATGGATGCAGTGGCAGACGCCTTTCGCAAAGCATGACGACACTTTCGGAATTACTGCTGGAACCGGGCGTCTTTTCTCTGGGAGCAGCTGCGGTTTTGGGTGCCGCTCACGCTTTGACTCCAGGGCATGGCAAGACCGTAGTTGCTGCTTATCTGGCGGGTACTCGGGGATCGCCGTTTGACGCTTTGCGACTTGGCACGATTGTCACTTTTACGCATACGGCAAGTGTCTTCGTGCTCGGCCTGTTGGCGTATTATCTTTCGGAATCGATCAATCTGCAAGTTCTCCACCCAATCCTGAATCGGGCCAGCGGAGTGCTGATTTTGGGCATCGGAAGCTGGCTGCTCTATCAGCGTCTGCGTGCCCGCCCAGTCTTGAATGACGCAGTGCCGCAACTGAAATCGGATCATCCACACGGAATTTCACTAAAGGCGCTGGGTGTCTCGGGTGGGATTGTTCCTTGCCCGGAGGCTCTCTCTCTCCTGCTGCTTTCGCTTTCTCGTGGACAAAGTTTGTACGGCCTCGTTTTACTACTTAGCTTTTCGATTGGTCTTGCGGTTGTCTTGATTGGCCTGGGCCTGGCGGCTGTGTTTGTGATGCCGTCTTTTTCACGATTGAAAGGATTCGCTGTGACGATCCCGATCATGAGTGCCCTCGTACTGATCGTGCTTGGGATTGCACTCTTGATATGAAAAGCGTCTCAATCACGGGCGTCTCGACAGGCATCGGCCTGGCTACAACCAAGGCAGTGATCGGTGCTGGCTTCCATGTGTTTGGGTCTGTGCGCAATGCAGCCGATGCCCAAACCCTGCGTGAGAAATTTCCAACCAACTTTACACCACTCGTCTTTGATGTGACTGACATTTCCGCGATTGAGAGCGCGGCAAAACAGGTTGCCAGTGCAATCGGCAACGAGACTCTGGCTGGGCTGATCAACAATGCGGGCATTGCCATCAGCGGCCCTTTGATGCATCTGAGGCTCGATATGTTGCGCAAACAATTTGAGGTAAATGTGTTTGGGTTGCTTGCCGTTACTCAAGCATTCGCGCCGCTGCTGGGCATGGATCTGGCTCGCCGGGGAAAGCCCGGACGCATCATCAATATCAGTTCTGTTTCAGGGAAACTTGGCTCCCCCTTTGTAGGCGCATACGTGGCTTCCAAGCACGCTCTTGAGGGTATGTCAGAAACCATGCGACGCGAACTGATGCTGTTTGGGATTGATGTGATTCTTGTCGGCCCAGGGGCCATCCGTACTCCGATCTGGGGCAAAGCAGATTTTGAAAGCTATTCCAATACACCGTACAAGGCGTCTCTCGATCTTGCTTATCAATACATGCAGGAACTCGCTGCCGGCGGGCTGGCCCCCGAGCGATGTGCAGATCTGCTCGTCAAAATACTCACGGTGGCAAGACCCAGAACGCGATACGCCCTTGTTCCAAAACCCATCCTGAACTGGCTGCTTCCGCGACTGTTGCCAAGTCGCTGGATTGACGCAGTGATGGCCCGGCGACTGGGACTCAAGAGGTCGGGTAGGATATAGGGTTCATGTCATTTATTCACGACAACTTCTTGCTTGAGACCGATCAATCCCAACGTCTCTATCATCAATACGCTGCGGCCGAGCCGATCCTCGACTACCACTCGCACCTTCCGCCCAAAGACATCGCCGAGAATCGCCAATTCGCCAATCTATTTGAGATCTGGCTAGAGGGAGACCACTACAAGTGGCGCGCCATGCGTGCCAACGGGATTGCGGAATCTCTTTGTACCGGCGATGCTTCACCTTTTGAAAAGTTCGAAGCCTTTGCGCGCACTGTGCCGCAGACACTGCGCAACCCGCTCTATCACTGGACACACCTTGAGCTCAAGCGCTACTTCGGCATCGACGAGCTGCTGAACGAATCGAATGCCCGCCAGATTTGGGACCGTGCCAATGCCCAACTCGCCTCTGAGGATTTTCGCGTATGGGGAATCTTCGAACGCTTTGCCGTGAAAGCCGTTTGCACAACCGATGACCCCGCTGACGATCTCCGCTGGCACGCTGCGATTGCCAAGAGCGATTGCCCCGCAAAGGTGTTCCCAACCTTTCGTCCTGACAACGCGATGAACGTGCATCGGCCAGAAGTCTTCCTCCCCTGGATTGAGCGGCTCTACGAAGTCTCCGGCATCAGCATTGATTCCTTTGCTGATTTCCTGATGGCCGTTAACCAGCGTCATGATGCATTCCACGCCATTGGCTGTCGCCTTTCAGACCATGGGCTCAATCGTTGCCTCTCCAATTTTTGCGACGAAGCCGAAGCGGCTGCGATCTTTGACAAGGCTCGCGAGGGCGGGGAAGTGTCGGCGATCGAGCACGAACGGTATTCGAGTTTCATGATGCTCCATTTCGGGCGTCTTGATGCGGAGAAGGGATGGACCAAGCAGATCCATCTTGGTGCCCGCCGCAACGCGAACACCCGTGCCTTTGATCTCCTCGGCACCGACAAAGGATTTGATTCCATTGGCGATGCTCCACAGGGTGATGCTCTTGCCGCGTACCTCGACCGTCTCGATCAGGAAGACTCGCTGCCGCGCATGGTGCTCTACAATCTCAACCCCAATGAGAACTATGCAACAGCCACAATGGCTGGCAATTTTCAGGATGGCAAGATCGCCGGAAAGATTCAGTTTGGTTCCGGTTGGTGGTTTCTCGACCAGAAAGAAGCGATGGAGTGGCAGATGAATGCTCTCTCCAATTGCGGGCTCTTCTCCCGCTTCATTGGTATGTTGACGGACTCGCGTTCGTTCATGAGTTTTCCGCGCCACGAATACTTCCGGCGCACCTTGTGCAACCTGGTTGGCAATGACATGGCCAAAGGCCTGTTGCCCGATGACGAGGAAATGATCGGAAACATGGTGCGCAATATCTGTTTTGCAAACGCGCGCGACTTCTTGCGGCTTCCTCTCTAGCGCGCGTGACGTCCGCGCATTTTTCGCGCCAGCTTTTCCACTTCTTCCAGCTTCTTCAGCATCCCGACACTCAGGACATGGTGGTCATTTTTTCTGAGGTCGTCGTCGATCTCTTTGCTCAACGTAATGAGCTTCAATGAATCGACGAGCATCTTCTTTTGCTCGTCTTTTAGAATTGCCTCGCTCTGCAGCGTGCCATCGGGCATCCGCTTGGGCTTCTCTTCCTTTTCTGCTTGTGGAATCTGTTGCGCTGCAAGGATGACACTGCAACAAGCCAGAAAAGTTTTTCGCGCCAGCCTTATCATTCGCTACTCTTTCTTATTGGGAATGCAATCACTTTTTACCATCGGACACTCGAACCATTCGAGCGAAGCCTTTGTGCAATTGATCCTTGCTCACAACATCGCACAAGTTGTAGATGTCCGTACCTTTCCCTCGTCGCGTTTTTCTCCACAATTCAATCAGCAAGAGCTCAAAGAAGCATTGGCTGCGGCGGGCATTGAATACATTTACGCTGGTCAGCAACTGGGAGGCCGCAAGCGGCTCGCCTATTCAGAACAGCGTCAAACTCCCGGTTTTCGGCAGGCACTTCGCGAGCTGATCAAGCAATCGCAAGATCGACCGACCGCGATGATGTGCGCTGAAGAAGATCCCTACCAGTGCCACCGGCGCTTCCTAATTTCTCGGGCATTGATGGAGGACTTTGCGTTTCTGGATATTGCTCACATCCGCAAGGATGCATCTTTGGTGGTGGAGCCGGGCTTTCCCGAGTCCGCGCTTCAGTTGACGCTCGGGATTTGAGGCGCACCCAATGAAGTCCATCGCAGCATTGCTCGAGTCAGGCTTTGTTCCAGCTTTTGCATGGGCCGATCCAGGATCAAAGCTGCAATCAGCACCAGTATCAGGTTCAGACCGAAGCCCAAAAAGCTGCCCATGAATTCAGCACCAATTCCAGTTCTTGCGGCTGCATACTGCCAGTAACGAGTCAGGGGAATGTGCAGTATCCAGACAAGGATCGAGATTTGTGCCCCCTTTGCGATCCACTTGCGTCGGCAGAGTGCGGCAATCCTGCCCTGGTTCATGTAGGCCGAAGCCACACACACCAAGAGGATTGGCAGCACCGGGCCATGGGTGAAAGTGAAGAGTCCCGGTGCCCCATACCAGCTCTCGATATAGATCAGCGATCCCTCCAGAAGCAGCAGTAGAAGCGCGAGCGTGGCATCGCGGCCAAGCCAAATCAAGTTGAATCTTGTGCCGAGCTGCCAAAATATAACGCCAGACAGGGCACCGGCATTGATCTCAAGCAATCGCGGCAGAAAGGCCATATGTCGCTTTGTGCTTTCGAAATCCGAAGCTGGACCATCTTGCAATAAGTCGAATGCAAGGCGAATTCCAACCACAACAAACAATAGGCCAAAGCTTGATTCCAGCGGCCACTTCCGCAATTTTGCCAACTTCAGCCAGGGCAAACTCAGGCCGCCGATCAGTAGCGGAGTCACTACCCATGCCGGAAAATTCCACAACTGCTCGAAGGAACCAAACGGCAGCAGGCCCTGCATCCCGGTACCCCACCAGCCCAAAACGCGAAGCAATTCGTGCTTCGAAATTCGCTGGCTGCCGAAGATGGCAAAGGGTAACAGAGCGATAAAGAAAATCAGGTGTAGCGAATAGAGTCGTCCAATTCTCTTCACGGCAATTTCTCGCCAACTCTGCTGCCAAAAACGATTGGACGTGCTCAGTACAAAGCCGGACATCACAAAAAAGAGAGTGGTTGAGACACCGCCGTGAAACAGATTCTCAAGGCCAATTGGGAGTAGACCCGTTGGGACGAGGTGGCCGACCACGATTGCCAAACTTGCAACGAGCCGTAGCGCATCGAGACTAGGTGCGTGGTACTTCTCCTGCTGTGTCATCTCAGATGGAACACGCGATCAATGGTTATGTCGCGGAACGAGCTGACTCAAGTCCCGATACTTGACCGCAAACTCAAGCACACCGCCGTCTTCCAGTTGGCCGACATGAGCGCGATAGATTTCCTGCCACGGAGTCTGCGTTGCGGCTACGGGCATCTGCATCGTCTTCTTACGCTCGGCGATTTCTTCGTCACTGATCAGGACATCGACACGGCTTGTGTTGAGATCCACTCGAATCTTGTCGCCGGTTTTGAGGATGGAAAGATTGCCACCAATCGCGGCTTCCGGCGACACATTCAAAATCGAAGGGCTGGCGCTGGTGCCACTCTGCCGGCCGTCTCCCAGCGTTGGCAACTCATTCACGCCCAGCTTGATCAGCCGGTCCGGCGGCAGCATGTTAACAACTTCTGCCGAACCCGGATAGCCCACTGGACCGCAGCCGCGAATCACAAGAATCGAGTGCGCGTCAATACCCAGGGATTCATCGTTGATGCGCGCATGATAGTCTTCCGGTCCATCAAAAACAATGGCCTTTGCCGTAAACGCGTTCTCATCGCCAGGAGTCGCGAGGAATCGTGCCCGAAACTCTTTGCTGATCACAGAGCTCTTGACCAGCGCGCTCGTAAACAAATTCCCGCTGACTACCAGGAAGCCGGCGTTCTCCGAAATTGGATCGTCGTAATGCTTAATCACCCGCTCATCTTTGCTTCCCATGTCGGCATAGCTTTCGCCCATCGTCTTCCCTGTCACGTTTCGGGCACCCAGTCGAATCTTCCCCACTTTCATCAATTCTCCGACGATTGCAGGAATGCCTCCCGCAAGGTGAAAGGCCTCGGCTAGGTATTCGCCGGCGGGCTGCACGTTGGCGAGCAGCGGGATGTGGTGCCCCAGCGATTCCCAATCCTTCGTCTTCAATTCGACACCCAGATGTCTTGCAATCGCAACCAGATGCGGCGGGCAATTCGTTGAACCACCGATCGCGCTACACACCACGATTGCGTTCTCGAAGGCCTCGCGCGTCATGATGTCGCTGGGCCTGAGATTCTCATGCACCATTTCGACAATACGCTTGCCCGTGCGAAACGCCATCTGGGTTCTTTCGCGGTAGGGTGCCGGAATCACAGCGCAACCTGGCAGACTCATTCCCAGTGCTTCAGCGAGTGAGTTCATGGATGAGGCCGTACCCATCGTGTTGCAGTGGCCCGGACTTGGAGCAGACGCCATCACCATCTCCATGAACTGGTCGTCGTTGATCTCGCCAGCCGCAAGCAGCCGCCGAGCTTCCCATATTGCCGTGCCACTGCCCGCAAGCTTTCCATCGTAGTAACTGTTCAGCATCGGGCCACCGCTCAAAACGATGGCAGGCAT
>JANXLY010000241.1 GCA_025354885.1 Acidobacteriota bacterium
CTACCAAACTTATAAAAAGCATTTCCCTGAAACTGTATTTAAAAAAGAGTAAAGATAGAAATACACCCATTGGTCTTGCCACAAAAATTAGAAACACAGCGATAATCAGTTCCGTTTTTAATCCTGCGGTGACCTGACTTGGGAAAACCAGAAGCCCGAGTGTAAGGAACATACAAATCTGAGAAAGCCAGGCAATACCCTCAAAGAAGCGAAAAATTGTTTTTTTGTGAACGATTTCATGGCTGTTTATTACCAGTCCTGCGATGTAAACAGCAAGGAAGCCACTTCCGTGAATATAAACTGTGGAAGCATAGATAAAAACGGCAAAGGCCAGTGTTATTACAGTATAGAAGCCTTCTATATTAAATTTTATTTTATTGATCAGCCATACAAATAGTTTTCCAAATAAAATACCCGACAATAATCCAAGTCCCATTTCAAGCATGAAGTGGAGAACAAGTCCAGAAACAGAAACTTCGTTACTTATAATAATTTCTATAAGGCTAAAAGTAAGGAACACGGCCATAGGGTCGTTGCTTCCCGATTCCAGTTCCAGCAAGGGTGTAATGTTACCTTTGAGTTTTATATTTCTTGCACCTGGCCCCAGCGCCCCGCCGGTCTCGTAGAAGAAGGCTTCAAAGAACTCGCCACCCGCTGGCTCCCCATTCTCAATTTCGCCGACGAACATGGCGTCGATATCGCCTATGAACTCCACCCCGGTGAAGACCTCTACGACGGCGCAACTTTCGAAATGTTCCTCGAAGCCACCGGCAACCACGCCCGCGTCAATATCAATTACGACCCCTCCCACTTCATCCTCCAGTGCCTCGACTACGTCGGCTTCATCGACGTTTACGCTTCGCGAATCAAGGCCTTCCACGTAAAGGACGCCGAATTCCGTCCCAGCGCCAAAGCCGGCGTCTACGGCGGCTATCTCGGCTGGAAAGAACGCCCGGGCCGCTTCCGCTCCCTCGGCGATGGCCAGGTCGATTTCAAACAGATCTTCTCGCGCCTCACAGCCGCAGGCTATGACAGTTGGGCCGTTCTCGAATGGGAATGCTGCTTCAAAGACAGCGTGCAAGGCGCAGCCGAAGGTGCCCCCTTCATCGCCTCCCACCTGATCAGCGTCCCAACCAAGGCCTTCGACGATTTCGCCGGCTCTGCCACAGACGCCGCCCGCAACCGCCGCATCCTGGGCCTTTAATTCCGCTATCGCCACAACTGGATCGTGCATGCTAAACTCGCATCCAGTTGTGGCGGCCAAGCCTGCGAAGAAGATCCAGATAGCAAGTGAGTCCTGGACGAAAGTCCAGGCGCTCCGCCAATGCGAAATTAGCGCTCGCCAACTACAGTCCTGGGAGCGTCAGGGCCTTATCGCCGCCAAGCAAAATTACGCCTTCGAAGACCTGCTCGAACTCCGCGTCCTCAGCCGCCTCAAAGAGCTCGGCATTTCCTCCACCAAGCTCCAGGAAGTCTTCTCCATCATGCGCGGCAAGCTCGCCAGCGATTCCAACCCCCTTACCGAACTCCGCGTCTACGTCGAGGGCAAACGTATTCGCGTCCAGACCGGTGGCAAGAAAATGGAAGCACTCTCCGGTCAATTGCTCCTCGACTTCGACCAGGCCGCCCTCCGCCGTCTTCTCAGTTTTCCCTCTTCTCAGCCCGATGCCCCCTCAGACTTGCGTCGCGCCAAGGCCGAATCAGAGTCCTGGTTCCAACGAGGTCTCGAACTCGAACATTCCGGAACCGACAAGCGCGAGGCCATCGAAGCCTATGAAAAAGCCCTCGAATGCAACCCCGCTCTCGCCGGTGCCCTCGTCAACATCGGCACCATTTATTTCAATGCCCGCAAGTGGCGCGAATCCGAAAAGTTCTACCAGCAGGCCATCGCCGCTGACCCTGCCTATCCCCTGGCCCACTTCAACCTCGCCAATCTGCACGATGAATTGGGCCGCACCTCCCTCGCCATCCAGCACTACAAAAAAGCGATGGAGTTGCAACCAGGCTATGCCGACGCCCACTACAATCTGGCCCTCCTGTTCCAGACTCGCGGACGCGCCATGGAAGCAATGCGCCACTGGAAGCAATACTTGGCCCTCGACTCCAACACCCAGTGGGCCGCCATCGCCAAGCGCGAAATGGCCAAACTGAAAGAATCCGCCCTGGTCGTCAAGCGAACCGCCTTGACCCCACTTAACCCAACATAAGCGTCTCTTATGTCCGCCTGGGACCAGGCGGCATGTTAAAATAAGCTAACTCTTCAAGGGAAAGGTTCTATGAACTTTCGATCCATCGCTTTGTTTTTGTGCGCTCTGGCGTCCACATCTCTCCTCTTTGGCCAAGCCTCTGGCCGCATCTCCGGTACGGTCACTGACGCAACCGGCTCCTCCATCCCCGGCGCAACCGTCGAACTTTACCTAACCGGTGGCCAGACCCCTTTTATTACGGGCGAAACTGGTGCCGACGGCAACTTCGTTATGGCCGGCGTCCGCCCCGAACTTTACTTCCTGAAAGTCTCTTCCACCGGCTTCCGCACCGAGATCATTCGCGACCTCAAGGTCGACACCAGCGCTGAACTCTCACTCAAGATCATCAAACTCGAGATCTCGGCCACCGCAGAAACGATTGAAGTCTCTGGCGAAGCCGCCACCGTGCAGACCGCCTCCGCAGAAGTCTCTACAACTGTCACAAACGCGCAATTGCGTCTGCTGCCCTCCCTCAACCGCAGCCCGCTCGGGTTGCTTCTGACTCAGGCCGGCGTCTCGTCCAACGCCCGCACCTCCACCACGATCAATGGTCTCCGCCCGTCCTTTTCCAACATCACCCTCGACGGCATCAACATCCAGGACAACTTCATCCGCACTAACACCCTCGATTTCCAGCCCAACCTGCTGCTCCTCGATCAAGTCGCCGAAGCTACTCTAGTCACTTCCAACTCCAACCCTGCACTCGGTAACGGTGCAGCTCAGATCAATCTCACAACTCCGTCCGGCACCAACAAGTTCCACGGCAGTGCCGTCTGGCTGAACCGCAACAATATTGCCAGTGCCAATCTCTGGTTCAACAATAAGAACGGCATCGCCCGCCCCTTCCTCAACCAGAACCAGTTCGGCGGCTCCTTCGGCGGCCCCATCAAGAAGGACAAGCTTTTCTTCTATTCCAACTACGAAGCTCTGCGCCTCCGCCAGCAAACTTCTGCCACGCGCACACTCCTGCGCGCAGACGCCCGTCGCGGCATCATGAGCTATCGCGATTCCGGTGGCACGATCCGTCAGGTCAACGTGCTCACCGCCGCTAACCTCACGCCCGATACCCGCGCTGCCCAAATCATCTCGGCCGTGCCCGGCGCTGAAATCATCAACCGCAACGACATTGGCGACGGCCTCAACACCGGAGGCTACGGTTTCAACATCCGAAGCAACCAAACCCGCGACAACGCGCTCGGCAAGATGGATTACGTGCTCAACTCCAAAAACTCTTTCGCCGGTACCTACACCTGGAACCGCAACATCGTCGACCGTGCTGACCTCATGAACAATTTCGAGTCCGTGCCGGTTGTCTCAAACGACACCGGCACCAAGCTCCTGTCCCTCTCTCATCGCTGGAGTCCTTCGGCCACCTTCACCAATGAACTGCGCGGTGGTTATAACCTCGCTCCCGCTCCTTTCAATACCACGCAGGACTTCGGCTCCGCGATCATCGCGCCAACCCTCGTCAGCAACCCGGTCAACACCTTTCGTCGTCAAGGGCGCGTTACGAATACCTACAACCTCCAGGACAACGCCACCTGGGTCAAGGGCCGACACACCTTCCAATTCGGCTACCAGAGCCAGTTCATCCGCGTGGAATCCTTCAATGATGCCGGAATCACCGCTACCTACAACATGGGCATCAGCGCCAGCAACCCCATCAACATCGACGCAGCTCTCCCTGGTATCAGCGCCGCTGATCGCGCCACCGCCAACGCGCTGCTCTCCCTCCATGCCGGTCTGATTACCAGTTCTGCACTCACTTTCAATGTCAAGGACCGCACCGGCGGATTTCTCCCCAACCAGGCCAACGTCCGTAATTTCACTAACGACAATTTCGCCGGCTACTTCCAGGACAAGTGGAAGGCCAGCCGCCGCCTCACCATCAACGCCGGCATCCGTTGGGATTACTTCACTCCTGTAGATGAATCCAATGGCCTCGTCCTGCTTCCTGTCTTGAATGGCCAGACCCCCATTCAGGCGCTGCTCAATACAAACGGCACTCTCGATTTCGCCGGCAAATCCGTTGGCCGCCCCTGGTACAAGAAGGACTTCAACAACTTCGCTCCCAACCTCGGCCTTGCCTACGATATCTTCGGCGACGGCAAAACCAGCTTCCGCGCTGGCTACAGCGTCAACTTTGCCAACGATGAATTCATCCGCTCCACCGACAACAACACCGCCACAAATGCCGGCTTGTCACAGGGTGTTACGGTCTCCAATCTCGTCGCCCGCGCTTCCACGCTACCTGCAGTTCCGGTACCAGCATTCAAAGTGCCCCGTTCCTATGCCGACAACTATGCCGTCAATTCGCAAGCGGCTTTGGGTCTTCCCGACCCCAACCTCGTTACTCCTTACGTCCAGCAGTGGTCCGCAGGCATCCAGCGCGAAATTGCCCGTGGCATCCTTGAGGTGCGCTACGTTGGCAACCGCGCCACCAAGCAGTTCCGTGCCTTCGACTACAATCAGGTTTCGATCAATGTCCCAGGCTTCCGCGAAGACTTCACTCGTGCCCGTCAGAACGGCGAACTCGCCCGCAGCGCCACCGGCACCTTCAACCCTGTCTTCAACGCGGCCATCGCAGGCAGTCAGCCTCTCCCCTTCTTCAACCAGATGCCCAACGCCTTACTCACCAATGCCACAATCCGCGGCATCATTGAGCGCGGTGAACTCGGCGAACTCGGCAATACTTATCAGGTCAACGGATTGAACGATCCGTTCAACTTCTACAGCAACCGCAATGCTCTCGGCGTCAACATGATGACTAACTACTCCAACGCCAGCTACCACGGCCTCCAGATCGATTACACCCGTCGCTACGCTCGCGGTTTCTACTTCCAGGCCAACTACGTCTGGTCGAAGAATATGTCGGACGCCGCTGGCGACGCTCAGGCTCGATTCGAGCCCTTCCTCGACATCAACAATGGCGGCATCGAATACTCACGCACCCCCTTTGACCTGCGCCAGCAGTTCAAGCTCAACAGTGCCTGGGATATCCCCATCGGCAAAGGTCGTCGTCTCGACGCCGGTCGCTTCGCCAACCAGATCGTCGGCGGCTGGACGCTCAGCACCTTCATCACCGTCAGCTCCGGCTCGCCCTTCAGCATCACAAGCGGTCGTGGCACCCTCAATCGTACGGGCCGCTCCGGCTCCAACACCGTCAACACGCTTCTCACTGTCCCCCAACTGGAAAGCCTCATGCGGCTGCGTGTCGAAGGCGATGGTCCTTACTGGTTCGCCCCCAGCCTAATCACTTCTGATACTCGTGGTACTGCTCTCGAAGGTCGCATTGCTGCTCAGAGCCAAGCCTTCTTCAACCCCGGCATCGGCCAGATCGGCAGCCTCGGCCGCCGCGTCTTCGACGGTCCGATCTTCAAGAACGCCGACATCGCCATCCAGAAGCGCGCCACCGTTACTGAAAGTAAATACTTCGACATCCGTGCCGAAATGTTCAATTTCACCAACTCGGTCAGCTTCGATGTCCCCGGCTACAGCATCAACTCCACCAACTTCGGTCGCATCACAACCACCCAGTCCGGTCGTCGTGTCGTCCAGCTCAGTCTCTACTTCCGTTTCTAGACACCCCCTCAACCCGCAACAAAAGAAAGGCCCCGGCGAATTGCCCGGGGCCTTTCCCATTTGCTAAACTAATGTTTATGCGGTTTTCGTAGACCGCATCTCGTGTGCGCCCGTAGCTCAGCTGGATAGAGCGTCTGGCTACGAACCAGAAGGCCGGGTGTTCGAATCACTCCGGGCGCACCATTCCTCCTTAGTAAAACCCACAATTCTCGAAAAACGGCGAAGGCCGTTCCTCGCCTCGAAACGGGTTGCGAAACGGAATGGGCTCGAAACGGGCCGTTTCGCGGCTAGAGCGGGCGCGCGTTTCGGTACGTCCGCAGCGAAGGAAAGTTGCCCGGAGTAGACGCGGGCCTTCTTCAGCGCGCCTTCTTCATCTATGGTAAAGTGACCTTTTCAGTCCATGTCCAAGATGTGCGCCCACACCTCACTCACACCGCGCGAAGCGAAGCTCCTAGTAAGGTACTTCG
>JANXLY010000250.1 GCA_025354885.1 Acidobacteriota bacterium
GCGAGTTTTTTGCCTAGCTCAATTGTCTTTGTGATCGGGGCCATGTTGACGCCGTGGATGGTCATGAGGTTTGCTTTGATGCGTTGGTCTGTGCGGATGAGCTTGGGATCCTGTACGGCGATTTGCGCCTCGTAATATACGTCATCGTGGATGCCGTTTCTGGTATGGGCGGGGCGGTCGGCTTTTTCGCCTGCAGGTGGTGTCTTGTCGATCTGTACGATGCCTTGTGACTTGAGGAAGTCATAGCTCCACGGGTCTTGCGAATAGTATTCGCGTAGATAGTGAACGCGCGTGGAGCTGCTTTTCCATTTGAGGTTCAGAGCCTTGGCCACTTTTTCCATGCCTGCCTGATTGCCGCCGCTATCGCCGAGGAGGATGATGTCGCGGAAGCCGTGCGATTTGTAGCTGCGACAGATGTCAGTGAGGAGTGCTTCGAAGGTTGCGGCTTCGAGACTGATGGTTCCCGGATAACGCATGTGCCCGGTTGGTTTGGGATCGATTGCACCTTCAGGGACGAACTTGACGATGGGGGCAATCAAGGTGTTGCCAATGGCTTTGGCAATGTAGGGCAACACCGTTTGCAGAACGTAGTTGTGTTTACCGGCGGCCACATAGGGGCCGTTTTGCTCGACTCCACCTGTCGCAATGATGATCGTATTCTTGCCGGCCTTGATGGCGTCGCGCATCTCCATCCAGGTGAGTTCTTCAGCCCAAAGGCTGTCTACTGCGGGGATCGGGCGAGGAGTGTCGAGGGCACCGAGATCTTGCGCCCATGCAGTAGGGATCAGCGAGAGGAGATTAAGCAGGACCGTATGTTTCCGCATCACCCTGAGCTTAGCAATGCTTAGCGCAGGCCCTTTTGTTTGAGGTATGCGATGAGGGCGGCTGGGTTGTCGCTGATGATGGCGTCGACTTTGGCCGCGATGAGAGCGTCCCAGAGTTTGGGGTCGTTGGCAGTCCAGGGGACGACCTGCATGCCAAGTTTGTGGGCTTGTTCGACGATGGCTGGATTCGTGAGACGGTAGTGCGGGCTGACGATGCCGAAGCCGGCCGCGTGGGCCTCTGAGATGTAGTCCTTTTTGAGGAGAGCCTCTGACATTCCAGATGGGTAGAGGGCGGAGAGCCGTAGCTTGGGGGCGAGTTTTTTTGCGGCTGCGAGAGAGCGCCAGTCGAAGCTCTGGAGGATCAAACGGGATTCGAGATTGTAGTTGCGGACCTCCATGATCACCATCTGAGCGAAGTCCTCCGGAGAGGGTGTGAGTTCAGGTTTTGTGGGGAAGATCTTGGTTTCGACATTGAGATCGACCTTTGCTTTTTGAGCCAGCTTGAGGACTTCGGCGAAGGTAGGGACCTGGGTGCCGGGGATGGTTTTTTGAGTTGGGAATTCGGGGTTCTGCTTTGCGCCGCAATCCCAGAGACGCAATTGGGTGAGGGTCATTTCGCGGATGACATGGGGCGAATTGGGTGGCCCAGAGCAGATCTTTGGATTCATCTCCGGATCGTGGCTGACCACGAGGATATTGTCCTTTGTCACGGCGAGGTCGAGTTCGATTGCGTCCACGCCCTGGGCTATGGCGTATTCAAAGGCGGGGAGCGAGTTTTCAGGCAGGACGGCGCGAGCGCCGCGGTGGCCATGGACGAGGATCTTGGGGGCGGCAAGCATTTGGGTTGCGATCAGGAGTAGAACTGCAAATTTCATCTGAACACAGGATATACTCGGACTGTTTCAAACGCTTGACGGGAGATTTGCAGTGGACCGGAGACAGTTTTCGCGAGCGACGGCAATGAGTGCGTTGAGCTATTCGCAGGTGATGGGTGTGAATGATCGGACGATGGTGTGGTACATCGGCCTGGAGACCTACGGATCGAAGGACCGAGAAGGCCAACAATCCTTCAAAGAGGCCGGTGATCGAAGGCAGGCGGGTGGCCGGGTATCCCACGGCGCAACCGCATGTGCTGACCGGGCACTTGTCCACTTCGGAGACACTGCTGGCGAATATTTCGTACAAGACGAAGAGTTATCTTGAGTGGGATTCCAAGGCGGAGCGTTTCACCAACAACGCAGCCGCAAACCAGATGTTGAATTACAAATACAGGGACCCCTATAAACTGCCATGAAACGACGCGAATTTTTAGCAGCTTCTTCTTCTGTGATGTTGGTCGAGGCACAGACGCCTGTGGTCAAGCCGATGTTATGCCTCTTTTCGAAACATGCCGCCAAGTTGAATTATCAGGAGCTTGGCAAGTATTCGAAGCAGGTTGGATTTGGCGGGGTGGACTTGACGGTGAGGCCGGGCGGACATGTGTTGCCGGAGAAGGTGACAGATGATCTGCCGGTTGCATTGGCTGTGCTGGAGAGCTTTGGGTTGAAGGTGCCGATGATCACTACCGGCTTGACGAACCCGAAGGCCCCGGAGACAACAGCGACGCTGCGCAAGGCCGGGGAGTTGAAGATCCCGTTCTGGAAAGTGGGTTACTTCAAATATGAGACCGGTAAGGATGGGGTGGTGGATCTGGACAAGAAGCTTGCGGCGGTGCAAAATGCGCTTAGCGGCTTTGCGGTATTGTCGCGGATTTATGGAGTGTGTGCCGGCGTGCATAACCATTCGGGGAACTATGTGGGGGCACCTGTTTGGGATACCTGGCAATTGATTCAGTTGATGGATGCGAACAACATTGGTTTTTATTTCGATCCCGCACATGCGACGGCGGAGGGCGGGGCCTGGACCTGGAACGCTTCGCTTGAAGTGGCGTTGCGGCGATTGAAGATGGTGGCAGTGAAGGATTTCTATTGGGAGAAATCGGGCGGGAAATGGAAGATGAAATGGTGCCCGCTGGGGCAGGGGATGGTGGACTGGCCGACTGTGTTGAAGAGGATGGCTCTGGCTAAGTTTGCGGGGCCGCTGACTCTGCATGTCGAGTATGAAACGGCGGATGAGTTGAAATCGACTGCGGCGGATTTTATGGTGCTGAAGAAGATGGTGGACGTGGCTTACGCTTAGGCGAAGAGTTTGATCAAGAGGAGTTACGCATGAGCACATGGATGATTCGTTGGACTTCTGTTCTGCCTTTAGTGATGGCGCTGGCCAGCACGGAACTGCCTGCTATTAGAGATGTCGAAGCAGATTTGCAGAAGGAACAAGGCGCGGCTGCCGCCATTGTTGCGGTCAAGGCCAAGTTTGTTGGGGTGTGGGCTCTGTTGAGTGCCGTGACGACTGGTGCGGACGGCAAAGTCTCGAATCGCTATGGGGTCAAGCCTTCAGGTCGCATCACGTACGACAGCTCGGGCCGCATGTCGGCCATCTTGATGGGAGCAGGTAGGAAAAAGGTTGGGTCGCTTGATCTTCGCGATGCCACCGAGAGTGAGTCGAAGGCTGTCTTGCAGAGTTTTGCCGCCTATTACGGGCGATTTGATGTGAACGAGGCGAACAAAACGGTGATCCATCATGTAGAAGCTTCACTGGATCCGAATTGGGTGAGTACGGATCTGGTGCGGAGTTATGAATTCGAAGGAGACAAGTTAATCCTGACGGCGGCTTCTCCGACAGGGGCGAAGACGCGCCTGGTGTGGCAGCGCCAAAAGGACTAAAACGAGTTCGGCGCTCTAGCGGCGCTTTTGCTGATCGAGGTAACAGGTGCAGCAATCGGTGCAGCGCTGGCAGCGCTCGCATAGATGCAGGCCGCAGGAATCTTTTGTGCAGTAGACGCAGATCTCGGTCGAGGCCTCTTTGCAGATGTAGCAGAGGAAAGTCTTGGTCTGCGATGGGGGTGGTGGGGCTGCGGGAGTCATTTTTTTCTGGCTGGCGGTGGGGCGGGCGAATTCTTTTCGACACGGCAACGCTGGGCCTCTTTTAGCAGCACCTCGTTCTCACTGTCGCGAAGCGAGGCGAGGTCGAGCAGGTAGTTGCGAAAGCGGTTGCGAGCGGGAGCACTATCCACGAAGCGGGCTTCGATGGCATCGCCAATTGCGGGAGTTTCGAATTTGCGGATCGCTTCCATTACAGAACGTTGCATGGAATCGAGTGAATCGAAGCGGAGAAAGATCTCCAGTGCGATCGAGAGTTTTTCGGGAGTCTGCCGGAGATCTTCAATCGCCAAGGTGAGGCTTTTGAGCTGGGCCTGGATCGATTCAAACTGGGTAAGATAAGCAGCTTCGACCCCACGAGCACGCCAATTGTTCAGATTGATTTTTTCGAGTTCGGGGGAGATCGCGGCGAAGCGAGTCTTCAGATCTTCAAGCTGCTGGCGAACGTTCCATTCTGCAGGAATTCCCTGGGCACAAACACCTTGAGAATAAACAACTGTCCCAAGCAGTAAAGCTAGCAAACGCATTTAGAGGCCTGGAGGAGGTGGTGGTGGCGCTGAAGGGGGAGGCGCAGGCGCGCCGGAGTCGCCTGGCAGACCGCCCGGGATACCGGTGGGGCCAGGAGAAGGTAAAGGAGAAGATCCGCCGCCGACTCTCGGCTGGTTGAGCCAGATGTCGCCCATCATGCGCAACATCTTTTGAAGAACCTGGCCGCGATCCAGGCTCTTGGCAGCAAGAGGCTGGTTTTTGTAGACACGGAGGTAATCGCCGCCGTTGAGAATCTTGGCTTCGCCGAAGGGCATGAGGGCGTGCTGAACTGCGACCCGGCCTTCTTCTACAAGTACAAGTGTGACGTCATCATCTTCAACAGTGACGTCGAAGGTGGTGCCACGAACAGATATGACTGCCGAGGGAGTCTGGATGCGATTGGGATTGGGCGCCCCGTTCAATTTTTCGATGTGGACTTTGACGCGACCGATCCAGAGGTCGAGCAACTCACGCAAGTTACCCTGATTGCTCCGGAAGGTGGCACGGGAATTGGGGAAGACTTCGAAAATGCTGCCATCCGGCACCTGGATTTTTGCGTATCCATCAATGCCAGTTACAATTTCCTGCTTAGGATTGATCGTGTCGCCAACGTTGAGGGCCCAGGGAGTTTCATCCTTGAGTACTTGAACTTGGCCCTGAGCGTGCAATACCCGTCCGGTGGATCCCGGTGCAATCGGCATGAGTTGCGCCGAAGACACGGAAACGCAGGCGAAGGTAAGAACCATCGCCAGGACGCCGGGTTGGAGTAGAGTACGAAGCACTATATTGATTCCAATGCTAACACCAAAATTGCAGAGCAATTCAACATCCTTTGTATGAGTTGTGAAACCGATGGTACTTTTCGCCGTCTTATCAACAGTTCGGCAGAAAGATTGCCGATCTTGAGAGTGGAGACGGTGTTTACAATAGAGAGATTCATGTGTCGAATTGACACAAAGTTGCGAGTCCAGTTTGCCACGCTGCTTTTGCTGCTGGTGGCGACGGCGGGTTATGCGCAAAATTATGAATATCCGCTGAACTGGCGGGCGATTGGTACTACAGTTGTATTCAATTCGCGGGCTGGGTTGTCGGGTGGCTCGGCGGCGGGAGTTTGGTTCAGTCCGGAAGGGGATGCTCTGGAGCTGCAACTGGATAATGGTCGAATTTACCGGACTGGGGATTTCCAGAACTGGACCAGTGTGGCAAAGGCGGGGAACCGGGTTGGGGTGTCGACCAAAGTTGTGTATCGTTTGCCGGAAGGGCGGGCGAAAGCATTTTCCGCTCCTGGGAACCCCTATCGAGCGTATGCGGCAGGACGTTTTTTGTGGCGGAGCGATGATACGGGAAAGCACTGGGTGAACCTGGTGGCGGCTGGCGAGACTCGACTGATTGGCGAAAATGTACGAGCGATTGCAATTTCTCCGCGTGATTCTGACCGGGTTGTGGTGCTGACGGAAGAAGGGGTCTGGCTGACGGTAGATGGAGGGCAAGCGTGGTCGAGTTTGAATCCAGGATTGCCGAATTTGCGTTTGACCCGCTTGGTAGCGGCACCGCAAGCGGGCCGGGGATTGCTGGCCGAATGGGAAAATGGTGCGTTGGTGGAATGGGTTCCAGGGGCAAAGGCAGCCTGGCTGGCACGGGGCCCAATTGCATCGAAGCGCGATGGATTGCGTTGGACCGATGCATTACGGCCAGAGTTGCGGCTCGAAGTGCGTCAGGAGGGGCGATCGCGAGTGTTTCGAAGTTTGAACGGCGGCGTGCAATGGGTGGATCTGACGAGCGATCTCGAAGGATTGGAAATCCTCGGCATTGCGGCGGACCGGGCGAGTGGAGCGATTTATGTAGCGACCGAGCGG
>JANXLY010000290.1 GCA_025354885.1 Acidobacteriota bacterium
CAGTCCCGGCTCCGCAAATCCCCGTTGCCCTCCCTACAACCGGCCCCGCAACTTCGGTCACGATTAACGGCGTCCCCGCGCCCATCCTCTACACCAGCATCAACCAGGTCAGCGTTATCGTCCCCTACAACATCTCCGGCACCTCAGCGAGCCTCATCCTCTCTTACAACGGCCTCGCCTCCCAGCCCGTCGCGCTCACTCTAGCCCCAACTTCACCCGGCGTCTTCTCTACCGACGCTTCCGGCAAAGGTCAGGGTGCCATCCTGAACTACAACCCCACCACAAACGACTACACTCTTAATTCCAACGCCGCACCAGCCGCCAAAGGTGGCATCATCGTCATCTATGCCAGTGGCATCGGCACAACCAACGCATCCATTCTGGCCCCTACCACTGCCGCCAGCACTCTCATCTCTGCCTTCACAACAGTCGCGCCCTCCGCAGCTGTCGGCGTCACCATCGGCGGTATCGCCGCCTCCATCATCGGCGCTGTCTCTCCCACAGGCAGCGTCCCCGGCCTCCTCCAGATCAACGTCTCGGTCCCCTCCAACGCCCCCACCGGCGCATTCGTCCCGGTCATCGTCAACATCGGCGGCGTCGATTCCCAATCCGGCGTCACTATGGCCATCAAATAGAAAAAGGCGCCCCCTTGCGGGAGCGCCTCTTCTCAAACAAGCGAATCAGCTTAGAAGCTCAAACGCAGACCCATCGTGATCGCGCGAGCGCCCACCTGAGGACCTGTCGAGCGTCCAAAGTTGGCGTTGCCAATCGTTCCGTTGATGCCGCCAAAGCGGGTGCGGTTGAACGCGTTGAATGCGTCGGCGCGATAATACAGCACCACCGGATTCTTCTCGTTCTGGAACAACACCGTCCTCTTCGAGATTCCAATGTTCTCGAATGCAATCATCGGCTGGCGGAAGTCGCCATAGTAAAGCGCCGCATTGCCCAGCGTGAAGGGTGCTGCCGAGCTGAATGCCCCGGCGTTGAACCATCTTACATTCGGGTTGTTCGGGTCGAGGTCACCGTAGCTCGATCCTGTCCGGATGTCTACATTGTTGCGAATTGCCTTCGTGGCGGTCGAGAACAGCGTCGTTCCCAGCGGATTGCCAGGAGTCGTTACCTGGATTAGGTTGCCGGAGTAGTAGCGCTGCGCGCCGCTCACTACCCAACCCCCAACAAGGCCCTTAACGATCGTGTTCGAACTGCTCAGATACTTCTTGCCAGAGCCAAACGGCATGTCGTAAGTCCAAACCAGATTCAGCACATGCGGCTGATCAAATGGGTTGTAAGACTTCATGTCGCTCACGTTGTAAGCATCTTGTGCGCCGATATTGAACTGCTGGCTGAAGATCTGACGCCAATGCGAATTCCCGAGAGACTTCGAGAACGTATAGGCCGCCAGCAACTGGAAGTTGCCAAAGCGGCGCTCCACCTTCGCTTGCATCGAGTCATACCAGGTCTGCCCTTGGCCCGTGTTGCGGCCATTCACGTCGAGGAATTGCGGATACGGACGCAAAGATTGGCCAACCGTCAGATTTGCCGGAAACCCCGGATAAGGTAGCTTGATGCCGGCAGCAACAGCCGCCGGAGAATCAACTCGCTGTGTGAGCAGGCTTCCCAGAGAAAGAGCACTGGTGGGCAACTGGTTCTGCATGATTGTTGAGTTCAGTCCGTTCCCGCGATTGCCAACATAAGCAATATCGATCAGGAAGTTCTTTACTTCATGCTGGATGTTAACGCTCCAGTTGTACACTCTCGGTGCCTTGCCATAGGTAGGCGCAAAGAAGTCGATGTTCTGGAAGTTCGACAAGGTTGGGTCCAGCAATGGTGGCGGTTTGAAGCTCGGTGATACCGGAATCCCGCCGTCCCAATTGAGAACAGGATCTGGGCTATTGCTCACAAGCGTATTGCCATTCGCAAAACCCTGACGGCAGCCGCAGCCACCGTTACCCAACGTCTGGTAGAAAATACCCCAGCCGCCGCGAATCACAGTCTTTTGTCGCAATTGATAAGCGAAACCCAGACGTGGCCCAATATTGGACCAGTCGGTCGGATAGGGCCGTGTAAAGCCAGTGCGTCCCGGACCCTTGCCAAAGAACACCAGTGCTCCCGGCAAATTGCCAGCACCAATATTCGCCTTCGCAGGATCTAGTCCGGAATAGTTGCCATTCGGTACATGCCAGCCGATCGGTACTTCATAGCGAAGCCCAATGTTCAGGGTCAGCTTTTTCGTCATGCGATAGTTGTCCTGAACAAAGCCCGACGAATAGTTGTACTGAATCTGATCAAGAACCACAGGTAGTACTGTCCGGTTCGCTTCCTGCACTGCGCCCAGCAAAAGGCTGGCGAATTCATGGCCGCTGCCAGAAGCGCTGTTCGGAATTGCCGTCTGTGCGCGGTTAAAAATGTAAAGTCCATTCGAGCCCGCAAGGTCAAATCCGAAGGTCGTCAGCTTGCGATAATCCCAGCCAAACTTGATCTCGTGCTTGCCCTTCAACAAGGTCCAGCCTTGCGTAATCATCAGCGTGTCGTTATCCTGACCACCATTGGCCACTTTGCCGTCCTGTACGCCATAAGGCGACAGCCCAGCTGCTCCTCGAAACTGAACTCGGGGCATTGCATCCGCTTCCGCGGTCATGCCCGGAATTCCGAGCTTCGATGCAAATCCTGCCTGTGCAGGGTTGTCCCAGAGCTGACGTGTGGCCGAATAACCAAAGGTCGTGTGCATGAATAAAGCAGGGCTAAACGAGTAGTCGTGGTTCACGCGAACGTTGTAAGGCAACTGGCCGCTGAAGCCAAGCGAATTGCCGATCGGTCCCGCAAAATTCCCGATATCTCGGCTGCCGCCATTTTCCTTGCTCAGGAAGAAGGACAAGCGGTTCGTTGTCGTAAATGCGTGATCTGCTTTGATGCTCCAGATCTTCTGTTCAATCACCGAAGTGTTTACAAAGTCATAGTTCTGCAACAGGGCTGCACGCGTCGGGTCAGGAATCAGCGGCAGCAGGTTCTTCGCAACGGTGCTGAAACGGCTGGTCGGAATCTGGTTCCCTGGGAATGGCGTGCGAGTTGTTCCCGCAGTCGTCGCCGGGTCATAAATCGTCTGTGCTCCCAACTGCGAAAAGTCACCCCGCTTCATTTGCGCGGTCGGAACCGTGCTCAAAGGAAAGCCAATGCTCGCAGGCAGCAATCGTTGCGTATAGGTGTAGTAGAAGAAGCTCTTGTTGCGGCCGTCATAAACCTTCGGAATATAGACCGGGCCACCACCAGCTCCACCAATTTCATTCTGCCGCTCTTTCGGGCGGAAGCTCGTTGCCGGGTTCGTGCTCGCGTTGCGTGCCCAGGCGTTTGCATTCCAAATGTCGCGGCGCATATTCAAAAACGCCGTGCCGTGATACCAGTTGCTGCCGCTCTTGGTCAAATAGGTTTCAACGCCGCCACCAAAACGGCCATACTCAGACGAGTACCCGCCAGTGATCAGTTTGAATTCCTGGAACATTTCCGCCGAGGGCATGTTGAAAACCGTGCCACCCGATTCGGGGATGATCAGCGATGCTCCATCAATCTGTACTTCTTGTCCTCGTCCGCCAGATCCTGAAATGCTTTGCTCTGCCCCGGCATTTACGCCCGGCATGTAGCTAACGAATGCTCTCGGGTTGCGAATCGCACCCGTAAACAGCGGAATCTCATTCATGAATTTCGGTGAAAAACTCACGCTCTTGTCACTTGTCGACGTTTCCAGCAGCGGCGATTGCGCCGTCACTTCGATCGTCTGCTGCACATCGCCAATTTCCAGCTTGACGTCAAGGTCCAGCCGCTGCGCGAGTCGTACTTCAATGTTCGTTCGGGTCAACTTCTTGAAGCCCGCTTTTTCTACTGTCATCGTGTAGCTCGAAGCAGGCAATGCAGGAAATACATACAATCCGGCATCGGTGCTCACCGTCTCCAGCTTTGAGCCGGTGACTGTACTGGTTGCTGTTAACTTTGCACCCGGCACAAAGGCACCGTTTGCATCTGTAATTGTTCCGCTCAAAGAACCGGTTGCGGTCTGCCCGAAGGCCAACCCGCAACTCAGCACGAGCCCGATAACTAACGTGGTCAATTTTGTTCGTGTCATCTCACCTCTGTATTTTGGAAGTCAACCTATGGTTTTTCATAGACTTAACTCGCCCCAAATGGGATTCTCAGGTGATCTTACAACACACTTGTAATGATTGCCAGAATCTTTTTTGAAACAACTTGCCCCAAGTCTGCATCTCCTCATTCCGCAAAGTGATATCTTGGCCTTAATGCTGTTCCCATTGGCAATTCTGGCCTTCCAGGCCGCCGCACTTCCCGAAGCCGCCAAAATCATCGAATCCCGCTGCCTCGCCTGCCACCAGCAAGGCGGCATTGCTCCCATGGCCTTCAATTCCTCCGAAGCTATCCGTCCCTGGGCGAAAGCTATGCGCCAAAGCATCCTCAAAGGTGCAATGCCCCCATGGCACGCCGACGCCGCCTCATCCGTTCACCTCGCCCGCGTCCGTGCCCTCACTCCTGCCCAAAAACAGACCCTCCTCGACTGGCTCAGCACCGATCTAAGCACTCAGCCCCCCTTTGAGCTGCAATCCCCATCCCAGCCCACCGGCTGGCAACTCGGCAAGCCAGACATCGTCCTCCGTATCCCTGACTTCCCAGTCCCCGCCAACGGCACCGTGCAATACACCTTCCTGGTCTCAAAACTGAATCTGCCAGCCGACCAGTGGATCTCCGCCGCCGAATGGAAAATTGACCAGCGCCAGCTCGTCCACCACATCAATGCCTTTGTCCGACCCAAGGGTTCCAGCTATGTAAAACAGGCTCCGGTCGGTCAAATGTACGTCGCTTCCCGCGAAGAACGCGCCGCCCGCCTCACCGAAGAACGCGAAATTGATCGTCGCGAACTTCTTCTCGGATACGAGCCAGGATACCTCCCACAGACCTGGGGGGAGGGCCGAGCCAAGCGCATCAAGGCTGGATCCGATATGGTTTTTGAAATTCACTACACCGCCAACGGCAAATCGGCGGTCGATTCTTCCGAACTTGGTATTTATTTCGCCAAAGCCCCTCCACGGGAGCGAGTTCTTACGATATCTCCCGCAGACTCCAAACTCGAGATTCCCCCGGGCGATGCCAACTACAAATCCTTTGTCACGGCCACTCTTCTCGACGACGCCAAACTCGTCAGTCTCCAGCCCCACATGCACCTGCGCGGCAAAGCCTACCAGATCGCAATTCAAGCCCCGGGTTCCGAATCAAACACTTTCCTGAACGTCCCCAACTACGACTTCAATTGGCAGACCACCTATTTTCTGAAAGAGCCCCTGCCACTGACAAAGGGAACGATTCTTGCCTGCACTGCCTGGTTCGACAATTCCCCAAACAACCGCTTCAATCCGGACCCGACAAAGACCATCCTCTGGGGCGACCAAAGCTGGGAGGAGATGAATGTAGGCTTCATGGAAATCGCCATCCCCGCCAATCGCGACCCCGATGTTGTCAAACTCAGCGGCACCACCCGCCCCGCCGGGCCATCTGCCGCCATTCCACCACGCTGACAGCATTGAGGGTATTGCGCATATTCTCCCGCAGTTTCCATTTGCTGCCCTATTCACAACTCTCTCTTTCGCCCAGGGTTCCACCGTCATGCTGAGCGCGTATTCGCTGGACCCACCGCTCGTTGGGGACATCCAGAGACTTCGTGACAGAAAGGACACTTTCCGGTAGGCTGGAAAGGAGGAAGGAATCTATCATGGCAACTCTTGACTGGTCTCAATGTTCCGCTGTGGAGAGTGTCCCCGGCAAGCGCAGCGGTGCCTGGGTCTTTCGGGATACGCGTACGCCTGTTTCCGTTGTCTTTGACAATCTGGAAGTGGGGGCCACTATCAGTGAAATCATGGATTGGTTCCATTTGTCCAACGAACAGATTGTCGCAGTCATCGAATTCGCGGCGAGAAGCCTCGACGTGATTCCTGCCATGCAGCAATGCACCCAACCAGTCGATGCTCATCCTCTTCGATAACGGCACTCCCGCCCCGCTCCGGTATGCCCTCAAGGGCCATGTCGTTGTCGAAGCCATAGAGCACGGTTGGGATCGACTGGTGAATGGCGAACTGATAGCGGCTGCTGAAGCGGCTGGCTTCGAAGTTTTGCTGACAACCGACAAGAACTTGCGCTACCAGCAAAATCTCAAAAATCGAAAAATCGCGTTCGTAGTTGTCGGCAACCAGCAATGGCCAACTTTGCGCAACTATGTTGACAGGGTCCTGGCGGCTCTGAATGCGGCCACTCCGGGCAGCTATGTCGAAGTTGAGATACCGTTCAAGTGACTCAAGCGAAGTATTTCCGCTCCGCCGCTCTCGAAGCTAAGTTTTTCCGTCAGATGGACACAAGCTATGTGGAATTATTGGTAGCGGACCATCCAAAAAAACCGCACAACCTGGTTGAGCTCTCGGAAATGGTTTCACTGCTCGAGTCGTTGGCGATGAACGAGCAGTCGCAACCACCTGCCGTAGCACGCTTTATCGAAACTTTAACTGCTCTGATCATGCAGTACGAACAAGACATCGAACCGGACCAGGAACGATCTCCAATTGGTGTGTTGCGTTATCTGATGGAAGAACGCAACATGCGTCAACTGGACTTGGTGCCCTTGCTCGGAGGCAAGTCCTACGTCAGTCAGATCTTTTCCGGGCATCGACCAATCAGTAAGGACAGTGCCGCCAAACTGGCAGAGCTTTTTTATGTAGCTCCCCATGTCTTTCTTTGAGGACCCATTCCACCTCGGCTAGCCTAATACCCCCCCAGCACCTTCAGGAAATCCGCCACCTCTTCCAGGTGCCGAATCGCATTCTGCACCTTGACATCCTTCAGCGTCCCCTCAAAATCAATGTAGAACAGATACTCCCAGGGCTTCCCCTTCAACGGACGACTCTCGATCTTCGTCAGACTGATATCCCGCAACGCCAGAGCCGCTAGCGCCCGAAACAGACTCCCCGGCTCATTCTTCGTCGACAACACAATCGACACCTTCTTCGACGGCGGCATCTTCCCCTTCACCGTCCCGCCCTTGCGTTGGAGCAAAAAGAAACGTGTGAAATTCGCCCGGTCGTCTTCAATCCCCCGCTTCAAAATCCGCGCTCCGTATATATCTGCCGACAAATTCGAAGCAATCGCCGCCGCATCCCGCCGCTTCGTCTCCGCAAGCATCTTCACGCTTCCCGCCGTGTCGTAAAACGTCTTCTTCTCCACCTGCGGGTTCTGGTGCAAAAACTTCAAACACTGGTTGAGGGCAACCGGATGCGAATAAACTTCCTTGATGTCCTTGAACGCAACTCCCGGCAGCGCGATCAGATTGTGAACAATCCGCACGCTCGTCTCCCCAACCACTTCAATATCGTGATTCAGCAAATGATCAAAGTTCTCGATCACACTCCCGTGCAGCGTGTTCTCCATTGGAATCACGGCCGCATCGATCTTCTTGTCCATCAACGCCTGAAATACTCCGTCAAACCACTCAATCGGAATCGGGTCGCTCTCGCTTCCAAGCAGTTGCCGCACCGCAATCTCACTAAACGCGCCGCGTTCCCCCTGAAACCCCGCTCTCACATATTGCTTGTTCTGTTTCATACTGCGTCTATGGTTCCCATCGTTTTGCATCCTCCGCTGGCAGTCCGAGCAGATCGAGGACGCGATCTACCGAATGATCCACAATATCAAGAATGCTGACAGGTTTTGTATAAAAGGCAGCAACCGGGGGGGCCAGGATCGCTCCCATCTCCGCCAGACTCACCATACTTCTTAAGTGTCCCAGATGTAACGGTGTCTCCCGGACCATCAAAATCAGCTTTCTTCGCTCTTTCAGCGTCACATCCGCCGCCCTCACCACCAGGTTCGAAGAAATTCCATGCGCGATCGCTGACATTGTATGCACCGAACAGGGCGCAACCACCATTGCCTCCACCGGAAAACTGCCACTCGCCAGCCGACAGCCTATATCCTCCACCGGATAACTGTAATCCGCCAACTCCCTCGCATCCGCTGCCAACTTGCCCGTCTCAAGGAACATAGTCCGCTCCGCGCTCCGCGTCAGAATCAGGTGTGTCTCCACCTTTTCCTGCTTGCGCAGCTTCTCCAGCAGCCTCAATCCATAGATGCTCCCCGACGCGCCACTCATGCCAACCACAATTCTGCGTTTCATGTACCTTCATACCCTCGATTTGAGCTTCTTGTTCTGTTTTCAGAACAACTCTCGCTAAAAAGTCATTTCTGTCTCTTCCAAACTGCCTTATAATCGAGTTTAAATTCTTCTGGAAGTTTCTCACATGGCGGGTGCTTACGCACCCGGTAAGACATCTATCAGCACTGACGAAGCAGGCCAACGGCTGCGCAAAGCTAGAGAACGGCTCGGATTGAAGTTCCGGGAAGTTGAAGTAGCCAGTCAGAAAATCGCCGAACGGCATTTGAACGAGGAATACTCGATCGGTCTCAGTCGCCTGAGCGAAATCGAAAACAAGGCTGCAGTGCCTTCCGTCTTCCGCCTCTACTCTCTTTCTACGATCTATCGTTTGGACTTTCGTGAAATCCTCTCCTGGTATGGAATTGATCTCGATGAGCAGTCAACCGATGCAAATCTTCACGAACTCGAACATACTCATCCCATCCACTTTTCTCCCAATGGATTTGGTGAAGTCCAGGCACCTCTAAGTCTCGATCCCGGCGTAGACCTATCCAAAACCACTTTTCTTAGCCGCATCATCACTCGCTGGGGTGCCCTTCCAATCCATATGCTCAATGGCGTCGAATCCAAGCGTAAACGCTATGCTGTCATTGGCTCAGAGGATTGGTCCATGTACCCAATCCTGCGCCCGGGCTCGCTCCTCGTTATCAACGATTCCAGCCGCATCGTCAATTCCGGTTGGACCGACGAGTGGGACCGGCCCCTCTACTTCCTCGAACATCGCGACGGATATCTCTGTGGCTGGTGTCACCTCGATCGCGACCGCCTTGTTGTTCTCAGCCACCCCAGTTCCTCAGATGCTCCAAAAATCTACCTTTACCCCAACGAAATAGAGGTACTTGGCCAGGTTACTGGTATCGCTATGAGCCTCGATGTATCTCGACGGAAGCGAACTCGGCCTTCAGATGCTGGATGATCACTCGAATGTTCCCCTCGAACAATTGCCTTTGGGCGCTGCTGGCAGACGTCGGTAAGAGTGCCTCATATCCCCTGTTTTTCTCCCAATTGGACAACAGCCTTCTCGGGGATTGAGCTAATCCCTGAATGTATTTGGAAATGTCGTCCTTTTGGTCGAGTAGGCTCAGATTGAGCAAACTCACCAGCACCTCCTGATGTGACCGCCGCAACGCATCCTCTGCTGCATCGTTTCCAAATACTGCGATCAGTCCGTGATGCTCGTAACGGTCACTCTCTACATTGCGCAACCGCGACAAATATGCGAGCTGTCCCACTTTTGTCGCGATTTGATTTAAGGTACGCTCCCACAAGTCCTCAGTAGCACTTCGCTGCCAAGACCGGAATGGCGCTTGTGGATCCGTACTCATACTTCCCTAGTACACCATGTTGTTTCCACTGAGGAAAAAACGATCTTGTTCTGAATCAGGAAAATGTCTAGGGTCTAAGCCCTATATCCCTCTAAGGAATGTAGTCTAAGCATGTCGGGACTATACGTCCTGTAGCTACTAGAAAAATCACACTTCCTCTAGAGCTTTAGATTACACCAAGGAGATTTTGTTTCATGTTCAAGAAAGCCCTTTTGCTCGCCCTTCTCGCCACCGCGATGTTTGCCACCCCCACCTCTAACTTCATCGACCCCTTCCCGGGTTGCTTCCCCTGCGACGCCGACGGCGGTCGCTAATCCGTATGTGTTACGATTCGGGGATATTGAGTTAATCTCATATCCCCAATATCCTTATGAAATTCGCCAGTGATGTTTGGATACTTTGGTTCCTGAACAATGCGTTGCAGGCCGGATTAGTTGTCCAACTTTTCAGAACTGGCCTACGTTCCTCCTTCCCTCGCTTTCAGCTTTACTTCACGCTTTCCCTGTTTGTCACCCTGGTCCAGCTGCTTCTCCCTTATCTCTTCCCGAAAAATCGAAACCTTTACGGCTGGATCTTCATCCTTTGGACCTATCTGTCCTCGTTTTTCGAATTCCTTCTCATTCGAGAACTCAGCACAAACGCATTAGCTCCATTTCCAGCCATTAAGGCCGCATCCGTTCGCACCTTGAATGTTTTTTGGGCTATTTTGATCGCCGTCGGTGCTTCCTGGTATTTCTATCTGCATAGCCTCCCGGCCCAAAAATCCCCACTCCTCTATGCGGCGTACCGATACCACGACGCCGTTTCCCTCGGCTTCACCCTCTACATCCTCCTCTTTCTCTCCTTTGTCGCTTGGATGCCTGTTCCTCTTTCTCGAAACCTTCTGAGCCACACCTTCCTGATGGCGTCCTATTTCTTGACTCTCTCTCTCGCTTGGTTTGTCGTCCAGCTTGGATCGATTTCTGCACAATCAAGCATCGCAAGCTACATCAGCCTTGGCGGAACCTCCCTCGTCTTCCTTGCCTGGATGCTCACGATCAAACCTGGTAAAGACGAAACTTTAAACACCCCTAAAGGTCAATTAAATCAGGAAGAAGCCACTCAGATGTTGGCTCGTCTCGACGAACTGAATAGTACGCTATCGCGCTCAGGTCCCAAGGTCCTACGCTAAATATCCCTGATAATTCCGCATGAATACCAATCTTATTCATTGCAATTGTAGACGAAGCGTTCTAGACTGGTCTGGTCGGTACTACCATGAGTACTCCAATTGTTCTCTCCACACTTTGCGCTCTTGCCTTCTTAGGCTTGTTCTTTAGTCTCGCTCTCCATTCCCGCCGGCGCGCTGCCGCCTTGGTGGATCAGGATGCCCCATTCGAAGCAATGGGTTCAGACCGCGAGTCTTTTACAGATTACTATCGCCCCATGACGCGGATCCTCGATCCTCGCGAATTCGATCATGCGCGCTGCCTCTCAGGAGTCGGCGCTTCTCACTTCGCCCGCTTCCGCAAAACTAGAATTACCGCGTTTCGCTCCTACCTGAACGAAATGCGTCTCGATTTCAATCGAATCGAATTCAAGATGCGCTATTTGATGTTGGCCGCCTCAAAAGAAGAAGCACAGCTGGTTGTAAGCCTGAATCAGATCAAATCCAGCTTTCAGTTGCAATTGCTCCGAGTCGAGTTCCAGCTCATTCTTTTCCGTTTCGGTTGGGCTGCTGTAGATATTGAACCGCTGGTTCAAATGCTCGAACAATTGGAAGGCGCCCTCATTCGCCGTCCCGCTGCCAGCGCCGCCTCCGCCTAGAGATCGTTAATCGACCAATCGTAGTTAAGGTATCTTAATTTCCAGCCCGGCTCCTTGAGTTGGGCTGTTTTTATATAACGGCCCAAAAACTGCAAAACTGCTGCCTCGCTGCCTCCAAAGTCTTTCTGAAACCACTTGAAGATCTCAGATACTGCAACCGTCTTTCGCGCGGCATCGATTTTAACGTTGCGTTCCTGCGTCAAAAAGCGGGCCGCATCCTCTTCAAGACGCGTCATGACATCTCCGGCGCTATAAACCTTTGTCGATAGCCAGGGGCAACTCGCACTTGCACACACAATGGCAAAGTGGATGCGAGGCTCCTTGAAGGCAAAACGCAGGGAGTTGTCCTCAATATCAGCGAGTGTTCGCTCCACGCCGCCAACGTCGAACTTCCGACGGAAGAAAAACGAAGCACGACGCAGAGGATTCTTCAGCCGATCTTTTTCCTGAGGGTAATCTTTAGCAAAGCTCCAGAGAATCAAAGCGTTGTAGGTGTTAATCCAGTGTGCGAGTTTCGCTTCCCGGCTCGGCAGCTTGTCGGCATCCAATGCCTTCAGCTTCTCGACAAAGCGATCCAGCGGACCCAAATCCAACTTCAGCGCTCCGTAGCGCACCTTGCCCTCGGCCGTGACGTATTTCGTCAGCGTGTATTGCAACCCGTCATCATCGGCCCAAAGCGCAGCTGGCAAAGCAAACAGGCTTCTTCGCGTCATCGAATTCCTTTTTTCAAGTAATCTTTGGCCTCAGCATATTGGGCAAACAGCTTCTCTTCCTTCTGAAAGGACTTTGTGTGGATCCGCCGATTCGGGCCCTTATGCTCTACAGGATGTTTGATGTGCAGAATCTCGTGATAGAGAACATATTCGACAACAAAAAGTGGCATGCCAGCCTGATCGAGAATCCGCGAGATCGCAATCGCATGGTGTGATGCATCATAATGCCCCAGAATCGTCCGGCTCCGCTGCATGCTCCAGCCGAGCTTCGGCTTCTCGATCAAGCCATCAAAGTAGCGTGTGTTGATCCGGTCAAACAGCTCATCGAGATCAAAGTGATGCCCCGCCGCAGGAGCCAGCAGCTTCTTGCCGCGTTCCTGCCGAACCGTATTCAGTTGACCGCGTACGTCCTGCCGCGACAGGTACTGCCGGTAGACCTCGACCATTGGTTTCGGTGGCTGTTGCCGGAATAACTTCGAGAGCAGAATGTACGCGAGTGACTCTTGCACCGGTTCCGGTGCGCTCTCCAGTAGATCGGAGAGCTTCACCCGCAACTGGCCCTGAACCAGACGGATATTGCTGGTTAGATTGGTAAAGCGGTGGAAGCGTACAGAAACGCCGGGGATGGCCAAAGTCGGACGCAATTCCCGAAATACACGCTCGTAAATCTCTTCCATCGACTCAAAAACGATAGAACTCTGAACCAGCATCCGACGATCAGGCTACCATATCAGGAGACACTGCCTTGATCAACGCCAAGATCTCAGCGTTCGGCTGCTACGTGCCGCCGGGCGTGCTCACCAACCAAGACCTCGAAAAGCTGGTCGATACGAATGACGAATGGATTCTCAGCCGCACCGGCATCCATACCCGCCATATCGCCGCTCCTGACGTAGCGACTTCAGACCTCGCTTTTGAAGCGGCTCGCATCTGTCTCGCCCAACGCGGCATGGATGCCAAAGACCTCGATGCGATCCTCGTCTCCACTGTGACGCCCGACATGTTCTTCCCCTCGACCGCCTGCATCGTGCAGAACCGTCTCGGTGCAACCGGTGCCTGGGGCTTCGACATCAGCGCTGCCTGCTCGTCCTTCGTGTATGGCCTGACGGTAGGTGCAAACCTCATTCGCGGCGGCACACACAAGCGTGTTCTCGTGATCGGAGCCGACACCATGTCGCGCATCATCGACTACACCGACCGCGCAACTTGCATCCTCTTTGGCGATGGAGCCGGAGCCTTTCTTCTCGAAGAAGGTGACGGCTATGTTGCATTTCATAACGAGATCGACGGCTCAGGCGGTGAGGCGCTGAAGATGCCAGCCGGCGGCAGCCGCATGCCTTCATCCCATGAAACGGTTGACCACCGTCTGCACTATGTCAAGCAGGAAGGTCAGGCCGTCTTTAAGTACGCTGTCCGCAAGATGGAAGAGGCTTCCCTCGCCGTGATTCGCAAGGCTGGCCTCCAGCCATCCGATATTAAAGTGCTCATTCCTCATCAGGCCAACATGCGCATCATACAAGCCACCGCCGAGCGCCTTGGCCTTGGTGCGGATCGAGTCATCATCAACATCGACAAGTACGGTAATACCACTGCCGGCACTATCCCGCTGGCTACGCGCGATGCGGTCGAACAAGGCAAACTCAAACAGGGCGACTACGTTCTCTTCGTCACTGTCGGTGCCGGGTTCACGGTCGGTGCAAACATCTGGCGCTGGTCGATCTAGAATAAAAGTATGAACTCCGCAGGGCCACTCGAAAACATCGATCAGTGGGATGACCACGTCCGCTCCCGTTACCAGGAAGGGCGCAAACAAGAAGATTTTCGCGTATTCGACGAGTCTTCACCTCAAGGGGTGAAGGACTTCTACATGGTGAATCATCGCCATCAGACGCACGACTTTGCCAAGACCAAGCGAGCAGAGTATGAAGGCCTCAAGCGGGGCGAACGTGGCATCTGGGAGATGATGGAGTTCCTCAATACACTAGTTGACGATTCGGACCCCGACACGGACCTCACGCAGATCGAACACAATCTGCAGACAGCCGAAGCTATCCGCGCCGATGGCCATCCGCGCTGGATGCAATTGACCGGGTTGATCCATGATTGTGGCAAAGTGCTTTGCAGTTACGGCGAACCGCAATGGGCCGTTGTCGGTGATACTTTCCCAACAGGCTGCGCGTGGGACAAGTCGATTGTGTTTCATGAATACTTTGCCTGGAATCCAGATGCAGCGATTCCTGCTTACCAGACCGAGTGCGGCGTCTACGAGCCTGGCTGCGGGCTAGATAAAGTGAACCTGAGCTATGGCCATGATGAGTACTTGTATCACGTGATCAAGGACTACCTGCCAGAAGAAGCTCACTACATCATTCGTTACCATTCCTGCTACCCGATCCACCGTGAAGGCGGCTATCAACACCTGTTGAACATCAAGGACCGCTCGATGCTGGAGTGGGTGAACAAGTTTAACCCTTACGATCTCTATTCCAAGGGCCATGCCAAGCCTGACGAGAAGATCGTCAAGCCCTACTACCAGGAACTCATCGCGGAATTCTTCCCCGACAAGATTCGCTGGTAGCTGCTCAGGTTTGTTCTTCCGTTAGCTTGCGGCGTAAGCGGCTTTGGGTACAAATCCGTGGGCGCGGAGTGCCTCCTCATTGGGCTGGTAGCGGCTCAGATTGGTTCTCCCGTTAGCTTGCGGCGTAAGCGGCTTTGGCGGCTGGGACTGCGCTGGCTTTGGGTACAAAGCCGTGGGCGCGGAGTGCCTCCTCGAATTTTTCAAGCAGGAACAATGTGTCCTTCTCTGTTGCGAGGACGCCCATCAGGCCGATGCGGAAAGCCTTGCCAGCAAGCTCGCCGAGGCCTCCTGCAATCTCGATGCCGTGGTTGTCCATCATGTGTTTGCGGATTGCCATGTCGCTGATTCCTGCAGGGACCTTGGGGGTCATCAGGTTCCAGAGCCGGTGGCCCTGCGCAACGTGCATCTCCATCCCCATCGCTTCAATGCCAGCCACGAATGCCTTGCGGTTTTTGCGATGGCGGGCGAAGCGATTTTCGAGACCTTCGTCCATGACGACGGAGAGGCCTTCATGCAGAGCATAGAATGCAGTGATCGGAGCGGTGTGATGATAGCGCTTGGCGCCACCAAAGTATTCGCTCAACAACTTGATGTCGAGATACCAGGTGGGGATAATCGACTTGCGATCTTCGGTGAGCCACTTGAGAGCTCGCGGACTGACGGTGAAGGGAGAGAGTCCGGGAGGGCAACCGAGGCCTTTTTGCGAACAGCTATAGGCGATGTCGATGCCGGTTTTGTCAATTTCGATCGGCATGGAGCCGAGGGCGGTGACACAATCAGCAATAACAAGTGCGTCGATTTCGTGCGCTGCGTCGCAGATGGCCTTACCATCAGTCCAGCAGCCGGTGGAGGTTTCGGCGGCAACGTAAGCAACGGTGTTGGGTTTTTCGCGAAGGATTGCTTCGCGGATTTCCGCGGGGGTCCAGGTTTCGCCCCAAGGTTTTTCAATACGGATGACATCAGCCCTCTGGCGCTTGCCCATTTCAATGAGGCGATCGCAGAAGTAGCCATTGGCGAAGACGAGAAACTTCGAACCGGGTTCGACGAAGTTTGCGACTGCCGTTTCCATCCCACCCGAGCCGGTAGCGGACATTGCCACCGTGAATTCATTTGCAGTCCCAAAGCATGTGTTGAGCATCGTCTTTACTGCCTGAGTCACCTCGAAGAAGAATGGGTCCAGGTGACCGACGATGGATTTGGACATGGCGTCATAGACGCGCGGCTCGACCATGGACGGTCCTGGTCCATAGAGAAGCCGCTTGGGTGGATTTAGAGTGGAAAGCATAGCTTTGATTTTACCGATAGACGACATACTCCCCCAAATCTCTCTTGAAGGGAACACCGTAATTGAGGCTGCGCCTGGCGCCGGCAAGACGACGCGCGTGCCTGCCTACCTTATGGATCGCATTGATGGCGACGTGATCGTGCTTGAGCCAAGACGGCTTGCAGCGCGACTGGCGGCGCGTCGCGTAGCTTCGGAACGCGGCGAGCGCGTGGGTGAAAGTGTTGGCTATCAGGTGCGCTTTGAAGATTTCACCGGGCCGAAAACACGGCTTCGCTATCTCACCGAAGGTGTGCTCAACAGGAGGCTGGCAGGCGACCGTGATCTGCGCGGCGTTTCGACTGTAGTGCTGGATGAGTTTCATGAGCGGCACCTCGAAGGGGATCTTGCTTTGGCTTTGTTGCTCGAATTGCAGCGGACACGACGCAAGGACTTGCGGCTGATTGTGATGTCGGCGACGCTCGATGCCGCACCCATTGCAGCGCACCTTGGTGGATGCCCCGTGTTGCGCAGTGAAGGGCGGCTCTATCCTCTCGAGCTTCGCTACACACCCGAGAGTGCGCAGAAGCTCGATGAGCGCGTGGCGGCTGCTCTTGAGAAGACAACTGGGGATGTGCTTGTCTTTTTGCCGGGGGCAGCGGAGATTCGGCGGGCGATCGAGGCATGTGGAAACATTGCGAGACGACAGAACCTGATGCTGGCTCCGCTCTATGGGGAGCTGAGTACGGAAGAGCAGGATAGGGCGGTAGAGAAGTGCGGACAGCGGAAGGTGATCTTTGCGACCAACATCGCCGAGAGCTCGATCACGATTGACGGAGTAAGCGTTGTGATTGACAGCGGGCTGGCGAGGGTAGCGAGCGACTCGAAGACGACGGGGTTGCCGCAGTTGAGTCTGGGCAAGATCTCGCGGGCATCGGCAACGCAGCGTGCGGGCCGCGCGGCGAGAACCGGGCCCGGGGTCTGCATCCGTCTCTATACTGAGCAGGATTACTTGAGCCGGGCAGAGCGTGGCGTTCCTGAAATTGTGAGTCGTGAGCTGAGTGGGTTGGTTTTGCAATTGCGGGCGATGGGGGTTGCCGAGACTTTGTCGCTGCCGTGGATGACAACGCCGCCGCCTGATGACTTGCGGCGAGCAGAGCGCTTGCTCGATGAGCTTGGTGCCAAGGGTGAAGCTGCTCAACAGATGGCCGAGATGCCGTTGCATCCGCGGCTGGCCAGGATGATGCTTGGAGCGGCGCGGCGTGGTGTAGTTGGCCCGGCAGCGCGTGTTGCTGCTCTGCTGTCGAGTGGAGACCGAGCGCAAAATCCGGATTTGATTCATGTGGCGGAGCGGAGCTTGAGTCCGCATGCGGAAAAGATCGCCCGTCAACTGGAACGGCAGGTGCGTGGTGGACGCGAGGCGAAGGATTGGGAGAAGGGCTTGGCTGAGTCGATCCTTGCCGCTTATCCAGACCGGGTTGCGAAGCGCAGGAAGGGTGAAGAGTACATCGTGGCCGGGGGAATTAGCGCGAAGCTGGGCATGCCGCTGCCGAAGCCGAGCGAGTGGATTGTGGCTGTGGATCTTGACGAAATGAGTGAGCGTGGAACCGTCATGATTCGTGCTGCGTGCCCGATTGAAGCGGACTGGCTTCTTGATTTTGCGGTTGAGGCTGTGGATCGATATCAGTGGTCGCGAGAGAAGGAGCGCTTCGAGCAGGAGAGCGCCCTTGTGTTCCACGGTTTGACGATTGAATCGAGTGTGAACCCACGGCCTGTAACGGCTGAGGCGGCGAGGCTGCTTGGAGAGAAACTGCGCGAGGCGGGCTGGCGTCGATTTCTCGATGTGGAAGAGACCGAGGGGCTGTTGGCCCGGGTTGGTTTTGCGCAAGAGCAGGGTGTGGATGTTGGCTTTGATGAAGTGAGGCTGCTCGAGCAGTTGGCCGCAATGTGCGAAGGGCGAAGCGGGTTTGATCAGGTGCGAGAGGCAATCAAGAATCGCGAATGGGCACCGCAAATGGACCACTATCTGCTCGACCGTGTGGCGCCGAAGACGATTCCTTTGCGCGGCAAGCTCAGTGTGCGAGTGAACTATGTTCCCGGCCAGACGCCGTGGATTGCGAGCCGACTGCAAGATTTTTGGGGAATGAAAGAGACTCCGAAAGTCGCTGACGGAAAGGTGGCGGTGCTGGTTCATCTTTTGGCACCGAACAAGAGGCCGTTGCAGATGACGCAAGATCTGGGTTCGTTCTGGGCGAAGCTGTATCCGGAGATTCGGCCTGGTCTGAGCCGCAAGTATCCGAAGCATCAATGGCCGGGTGGTTGATGCAACGGTGACATAGAATACGAAGTACAACGTATGAAACGGCGAAAGTTTTTTGCCAGCGCTGCCGCTGTGCCCGCACTGAATCGTCTGATGGCGCAGCAAGGACCGCCGGGAGTGGCGCGTGCGCCTCAAGAGCTGCCCAAGCTTGAAATTTTTGGTGCTGACGCAATTGCGGCAATGGTGCCGCGCTACTTCAATGCGTCGCAGTTTGCGGCCCTGTCGAGACTGGCCGAGATCCTTGTGCCGACACCCGAGAATGGTGTGGGTGCAAAGGAGGCGAATGCGGCTGCGTTTCTTGATTTTCTGATCGGAAAGTCTCCTGTTGATCGGCAGCAGGTTTATCTCAAAGGTCTTGATGCGCTCAACCTCGAAGCCAGGAAGCAATTTCAGAAGACGTTCGATCAAGTTGCCGAGGCCCAAGCGGTGATAGTGATGGAGCCGTTGCGAAAGCCCTGGACTTATGAGCCGTCGCCGGATCCGCTGACTCGTTTTCTGCATACCGCGAAAGCCGATGTACGGATGGCAACCCAGAACTCTAAAGAATTCAGCGCACTCAATACAGGCAACTCGCGGCGCTTTGGCGGCGTGGGTTTGTATTGGTATCCGCTTAACTAGGGACGCATCATGGCACAGCAAGAATACGACGTATTGATTATTGGCTCGGGTGCATCGGGGGGCATGTCTGCCTATACGCTGACAAAGTTGGGTTTGAAATGCGCAATGGTGGAGGCGGGCCCGCTGGTGGACTTCGAACGCAGTCGCGTGTTGAAGCCGGTTTATGAATTGCCCTATCGCGGATTTGGCCAGCCGGGCAGATTGCCGCATGTTTTTCAGGCCAACGAGTTCAACGCGAACCAGTGGGTGGATGAAAAGGAAGTGCCGTACACGCATGATCCGAAGTCGCCTTACAACTGGGTGCGGGTGCGGATGGTGGGTGGCAAGAGTCTGTTCTGGGCTCGCATGTCGTTTCGTTTGAGCGACTACGAATTCAAAGCGAAGGACCATGACGGGTTTGGCGAAAACTGGCCGATCAGTTATGCGGATCTGGCTCCGTTTTATGATCGTGTGGACCCGATCTTTCGGGTGTCGGGACGCAAAGAAGGATTGAAGCAACTGCCGGATGGATTGTTTGTGCCGGATGAGTCGCCTGATACCGAAGCAACGCTGCGAATGGGGAGAGCTGGCAAAGAGTTTGGAATGACAGTGACGAAGATTCGCCGATCGCTGGGCACTGGAGGATTGGCGAGTTCTCGCAATCTGCTGTTGCCGGACGCGATGGCGACGGGGAACCTGACGCTGGTGCCGAATGCAGTGGCGCGTGAGATTTCGATCGATAAGAACACTGGCAAAGCGAATGGGCTTTATTTTGTCGAGCGGCAGTCGAAGCGTGAGATGCACATTAAGGCGAGGGTAGTTGTTGTTGCGGCGTCCTGTCTTGAAAGTACGCGGCTGCTCTTGAATTCCAAGATTGCGAATTCGAGCGGCGCGCTGGGTCATTATCTGATGGACCAGAGCTATATCGGCAATAGCGTAGTGGCGCTGGTGCCGGAGGCGAAGAACGGCAAGGCTTCGCGAGGCATGGTGGGCGGGGCGGGATACATTCCACGATTTGCGAATCTGAAGAATGGCAAGGAAAAGAAATACATTCGCGGTTGTGCTTTCGACTTTTCGACCGGTGGGACGCCGGATGCTAAGTACTTTCCGGCCTGGGGCAAGGAACTCGATGACATGCAGATGGCGGCGCGTGGAGCGGGATTCTCGGCGACGGCGATGGGCGAAGTGTTGCCGCGCTTTGAGAACCGGGTTGAGATCGACAAGACCGTGGTAGACGCGTATGGCATCCCTGTTTTGCACTTTGAGTGCAAGTATGGGGATAACGAATTGGAGATGATGAAGGACTCGGTGGCGACACTGGCCGAGACTTGCCGCAGCGCAGGCTTTGAAGTGATCCACACGAACGACAAGCCGTTTCCGCCGGGCTACAGCATTCACGAGTTGGGCACCTGCCGCATGGGCACAGATCCGAAGAAGAGTGTATTGAACGCCTATAACCAGAGTCACGATATCAAGAACCTTTTTGTAGTAGACGGGAGCAGCTTTGTGACGGCAGGCACGCAAAACCCGACGATGACGATTTGCGCACTGGCGATGCGAGCCAGCGAATACCTGGCCGATCAGCTCTCGAAGAAAGAACTGTAACCGAAGGCTGAGCGCGGCGCGCCGACGCCGGAGGCATGTGTCTGAAAGCAGGGCAAATTGAGATTTGTAATTGTTGTGAACGCCGTTTTGGCTTGTAGCGCGGTGGTATGCCTTGGCGGCGAGCTGAAGCTGAGCACGGACTTTGCCGGAGGAAGCGTGGGGCAAGTGAGCACGGTCAGCGAGCTGCATCTGCGCGTGGGCGTCAAGGGGCAAGCAGATCAGGATGGGCGCAACCGGCAGGCCAGCTGGTATTCGTTTCGGGTATCCGGGGCGGGGAAGGGGAAGGAAGTGATCCTCGATCTGGTGGACTTACCGGGCGAGTATAACTATCAGGCGAATCGCGGGGCGATCACCAAGGATACGCGGCCTTACTGGCGTGAGAAGAATGGCCCGTGGGTGGAAGCGCCGGGGGACTATGATGCGGCAGAGCCGAAGTGGCGTTTGCGGATTCAGCCGAAGGGGAGCGAGTTTTATGTGGCGCACATTCCGCCATATACGCAAAAGAGTCTGGAGTTGCTGCGTAAGACTTTGAAGCCGGTGGCAGAGACCTGGGGCAATAGCCTTGGTGGGCGGCAGATTGAAGTCTGGACCTTTGATTTGTCCAAGGGGAAGGTGGATGCTCCAGTGGTGTGGGTGATGTTTCGTCAACATGCATGGGAGGCGGGAACGGGCTGGGTGGGTGATGGGTTTATGAAGAATTTGCCACCGGGGATTGTGTGGAAGATCCTGCCGCAGAGCGATCCTGACGGGGTGGCAGAAGGAGGGGTGCGATTTAACAAGGCTGGCTATGATCTGAATCGAAACTGGGATGCTGTGAATGATGTTGCAAAGCGGCCGGAGATCCTGGCCGAGAAGACGGCGATCGAACAGTGGCTGGCGGGGGGCAAGAAGATCGATTTGTTTTTGAGCTTGCACAACACCGAGACGGGGGAGTATCTGGAAGGGCCGCCGGAGAGCAAACTGGGGCGGGAACTTTGGGCTGCTCTCAAGGAGAGGACGACGTTTGATCCGGATCGCGAATACTTTTCGCGGATGAAGGTGGAGGGGGCGGGAAGGGCAAACGTGATTCAGTGGTTGTGGGGAGTGCACAAGCAGCCGGCGTTTTTGATGGAACTGAGAGTGGGGATGAGCAAGAAGCTTGGGGAGCGTCCGGGGACGGAAAGCTGGAGCGCATTTGGGGCTGGGCTGGCGAGGGAGATTGCAGCGCTGGTGTTGCTGCGCTAAAGCTATGCTCCTTGAAAAGGTCTATCAGCCGGACATTTCGGTCTATCAAGATGGCGTGCTAGGGCCCATTTTCATGATTGAAGTTGTTGAAGATCCTGCCCGGGCAACGGCAGCTGAGGAAAGGCTAAAGCAGCGCATGGCAGCTCAGATTTGTTACCACGGTGCTTTGGTGAATGAAGGCCGAATGCGGGTGCTGGATATTTTCCCGAATCGCTTTCTTGGCCACGACGTCAAGATCGCTGCTGATCTCGATCTTTCCGAGGAATTAAAGCGTGTTAGCGAACAAAGCCGAGAGCTCTGGAGTAGCGAGAGAAACTTTTTTGAATGGATCCATGGCTATGCCCAAAATGAATCCGCCAAATCGCTTTCCCCTGTGGATCAGGAAATATTGAGAAGGGAGGTTCTGTCCTGGATCAAGGGGTTGATGCTAGATTTTACTTCGCTTCGGGGCAACCCGATCGGTCAAGTGTTCTAAAGCGGGAAGCACGTTTTTCTTGAGACGAATTGGATTATTTCCTTTCTGGCTCCGGCCTGGTTTCACGATGCTACTGCCGCTTCTCTCCTACAACAACATTTGGATGGAACCATTCGGATTTATGTCCCGGTGGTTGCGATTCATGAAGCACGGAAGAAGTTGCCCAACTGGAGTCCAAAACAAGTCAAGGATTTCGACAACCTTGCAAGTTGGTTAGTACAGGGGAAGCTCGAACTTGCGCAAGACTTGAAAGCAGCCAGGGAAAGAGGGCATAGTGCCTTACAGGCTTTTGAAAGGAACTGGCAGCAACGGCTGCTGGAACTGTGCAAGACGCTTGAAGGATCAATTTTCCCTTATCGAGAGTCTGCGATGGAGCTGCAGATTGAGTTGGCAAAAAAGCCTATTCATTTGGACCCATTTGATCAGGCAATCCTCTGCTCCGTGGTTAGTGAGGCGCTGCTGATCCAGGGTGCTGATTCTGTCGCTGAAGTGCTTTTTTGCACCAAAGATTCTCATTTACAACGACCCGAGTGCAAGCGATTCGCCAAGACGCATGGGGTCACAGTCCTAGACAGTTTCGAAATCTAGAAGCTAAAGCGGAACGCTATTTGGAGACTGAGGTAAGGGCCGGAAGACCTGTGAAGTGTCCTACCGTTTCATCGGCAACGACCACGATGAAGGAGGACCAACGACATGGCCAATCTTCAATGCATTCAAGACATCGATTGGATTGTATGCGAACTGATCGAACAGGTTTCGGGCAAGGTGTCTTGTCGACCAGTGGTGCGCGAATTTTGCCGGATCCGATCGTGAACAGTTAGGATCTAGGCGATAGTATGGACGAAATTCAGGAAGGATTTTCGACACTTTCCATCGCGCAGATCTACCGTAAGCGTACGAGCAAACCATCTTGCGGCTAGGCTTTG
>JANXLY010000325.1 GCA_025354885.1 Acidobacteriota bacterium
CGCATTGGCAATCAGCACCAAATTCAAAGCAGCAGCGTGAGTTACGCTTCGAGCGTTCTCGCGCCTGTACACTTCGGTTTCGGTGCAATGACTGAGATCCCGAAGATCGAGATCCTCTGGCCTTCCGGCAAGCGGCAACTCGTCGAAAAAGTAGAGGTCAACCAGATACTGAAACTGACCGAGCCCGATTGATCCCCGGCGCTCCTGCCGCATCGTGGAAAAATAGAAAGACATCATGAGCGTCCACCCTGCCGCTGGCACCCCACCCACCCAACTCGTCGATCTGGCGAAACTCGAGGCCGCTTATTACGCGCTGCATCCTGACCCTTCGATTACCGCGCAGCGTGTCAGCTTCGGCACCTCCGGGCACCGTGGCTCTTCGTTTCAAAGCACCTTCAACGAAGATCACATCCTCGCCACAACACAAGCTATCTGCCTTTACCGCAAGACGCAATCCACCGACGGGCCTCTCTTTCTGGGCATCGACACGCACCTCTTGTCAGCCCCGGCTTTTCGCAGCGCACTCGAAGTGCTTGCCGCCAATGGAATTGAAGTAATGATCTCCGCAGGCACTCCTTACACTCCAACACCGGCAGTTTCCCACGCCATTCTCACTTACAACGATGGCCGCCAATCCGGCCTTGCAGACGGCATCGTCATCACGCCTTCGCATAACCCTCCCGAGGACGGCGGCTTCAAGTACAATCCACCCAGTGGCGGTCCCGCACCGAGCGAAGCAACTTCATGGATTGAATCGAAAGCAAATGAAATCCTGAGCGAAGGTCTTCGAGGAGTTCTCCGCATCCCTTTCGAGCGCGCGCTCCTTGCCTCTACCACCCACATGCACGACTACCTCGGCAACTATGTGAGCGATCTTGCCAGCGTCATCGACTTCGATATCATCCGCAACTCCGGCATCACGCTTGGCGCAGATCCTCTCGGCGGCGCAGGCGTCCACTACTGGGCTCCCATTGCCGAACACTACAATCTCAACCTCACAGTCGTCAACGACAAAGTGGACCCTACCTTTCGTTTCATGACTCTCGATTGGGACGGCAAGATCCGCATGGACCCATCCTCGGCTTACACCATGCAGGGCCTCATCGGGCTCAAAGATCGCTTCGATGTCGCCTTCGCCTGCGACACCGATCACGATCGCCACGGCATCGTCACCAAGTCGGTGGGGCTGTTGCCGCCAAACCACTACCTCGCCGTCTGCATCCACTATCTCTTCACCCATCGGCCCGAGTGGGGGCCCGACACCGCCATCGGCAAGACCATCGTCAGTAGCAGCATGATTGATCGTGTCGCGGCGCAAATTGGGCGCAAGGTATATGAAGTGCCAGTCGGCTTCAAGTGGTTTGTGGATGGATTGCTCGATGGCTCGCTCGGCTTTGTGGGCGAAGAGAGTGCCGGTGCAAGCTTCTTGCGTCGCAATGGAAAAGTCTGGACCACCGACAAGGACGGAATCATCGCAGCACTGCTAGCTGGCGAGATGACGGCCCGCCTTGGACGTGATCCCGGCGAGATTTACCGCACACTCACCGAGACGCTTGGCGATCCTTCCTACGCCCGTATCGACGCCCCCGCAAGTGGTCAACAGAAGAAAATCCTCGCGAACCTGAAGCCATCCGACATCCGCGCCACCACGCTTGCCGGAGAGCCGATCGAACAGATTCTCACCAATGCTCCCGGCAATCGCAAATCCATTGGCGGCCTCAAGCTCGTCAGCGCAGGAGGCTGGTGTGCAGCCCGTCCCTCCGGCACCGAAGATGTCTACAAGATTTATGCTGAAAGTTATCATGGCCCAGACCACCTGATGCGGATTCAGCAGGATGCCCAATCGATCATCGCGGAGGCTTTCAACCAATGAGTACTCTTCTCCTTCATTCCGTCAGTTATGCAGGGTTCTGGGGCCAGCCAGCACTCAACGTAGAACAGTTCATCGATAAGGCCGCAGAGCTTGGCTTTGGTGGCATCATGCTGGCCGCCAAGCGTCCGCATGTTTCGATCCTCGACTACAACGCTCAGGAGCGCACACGGCTGCGCGTGCTTCTAGAAAGCAAGCAACTCAAAGACCTCTGCCTCGCCGGCTACTGCAACCTCAGCGCCGACATGGAACACAGCGACATTCCAACTCGCGAAATTCAGACTCACTATCTGATCGAGTTGGCCCGCCTTGCGCGAGACCTCGGAGGCTCGCTCGTGCGCGTATTTACCGGCTATGAAAATCCAGGCCAGGACTACTCGAAACAAATTCGCCTGGTGACAGAATCTCTTCGCGAAGCCTCGCGCCGTGCCGCAGATTTTGGCGTCACGCTCTGCGTTCAGAACCATCACGATCTGGCCGTAGGCTATGAATCGCTTCACGACTTGATCACCGCTGTAAACGAACCCAATTGCCGCGCAAGTTTTGATGCCTGGGCACCTGCCCTGCACGGTGTCGATCTGATTGCTGCCGCTAAACACCTTGCTCCGCTCACCGTGCACACGACGGTTGCCGACTACCAGCGTCGCCCACGCTATCACTACGAGGCAGCGCTCGTGAACTACCGCGAAGAATTGCCCTTCATTCAGGCCGTACCGATGGGTGAAGGCTTCATCGATTACCGCAGTTTCTTTGCGACACTTCGTGAGGGCGGCTTCGACGGCTCGATTGCCTACGAGATGTGTTCGCCACTGCTTCATGGTTCAGACATGGCAACTCTTGACCGCTACGCACGCCAGTTCATCGCATACATGGCAGCGCAATGAGACTCGCTTCGCTGCTTCTTGCGCTCTCTCTGAGTGCTCAAGTTAAGGTCGTGATGAGTGAGGCGAAGCTGGTCATTGCTGGCCCCAAAGAGGAGCATCGTTGGGGGCGTTGGCAGTTTCCAACCCTTGAAACAGCACCAGGCGGCAAGATGCTGCTCTTCGTACACGTCGAACAGGATTCAGCCTCATCCTACGGCAAAGCACGCAAGGTCTTCGTGTCGACAGATCAGGGCAAGACCTGGACCGAAAGTGCGGATGCAGCATCCGGCCCTTACGGTCTTCGTCTCAAGAATGGCGACTGGCTTCGCACAGACACCGTAGCAGCCACACCGGCCAACAGCATCCAATTGCCCACGCAGAGAGCTGAGCGCATCAGCTACAAAACCCCCTATCAGCTCTACTCGCTCAAGGAACTGCCCGCATCGCTGCGCAACATCTTTTTCCAGCGTTACAGCAAGCAAGCCTGGCAAGCGGAAAAGCATTTGCTCGAAGACCCGCATGCCTTGCGCTATGCAACCGGCGGACTCATTCCACAAATCTGGTGGGGCGATATGAAGTTGCTGAAAGACGGCTCGATCGTCGCGCTCACCTACCCTTACTATCACGACAGTCAGCCCACGCCTTACACGGCATCAGCCTCTTACCAGTCACGCGATCAAGGCCACACTTGGACAAAGGTCGGCCATATTCTTTACGAAGAAGCAGACCGACAACGAGACGGCTTCACGGAACCTGCACTCGAATTGCTCAAGGACGGCAGCCTCTTCGCTGTGCTCCGCACCACCGATGGCCACGGCGTTGGGCCCATGTTTCGCACACGTTCCAAAGACAGCGGGCGCACCTGGTCCACGCCACAATCTTTCACTCCAACTGGCGTACTGCCGCGACTGCTTCAGTTGAAGAACGGCGTCCTCGTCCTCTCCTCTGGCAGACCAGGCGTCGATCTGCGCTTCAGCATCGATGGGGGCAATACTTGGTCCGCCCTTAAAACTCTGATCCCCGTCCCGGATCCTACAAAGCCACAAACCGACTCCTGCGGTTACACTTCACTCCTCCCAATGAGTCATGATCGCTTCGTCATTGCTTATTCCTGGTTTACTCCACCCTCGGGGCAGAAGTCGATTTACGTACGCGAAGTCCGTGTCTCCAAAACCAACTAAACGCTGTACCATGAACGATTGAAGCTCTCTCTGTCCGCAAAGCATCTTTTCTTCGGCCGCCTCCTCCTCGACCTCATCCTCTGCAGTTGGCAGGTAATCGCAATCCAGGGTGCTACCCAGGCACCGAATTGGCCCTTCTACGCGAATCCAATGATCCTTCTCGCCATCACAAATCCTGCCGTGACACTGCTCTCCACCACTGCATTTTCAAGCGCCGCAATCGGACGCGAATGGAGCTGGGTGCCCCTGTACCTCTTCAGCGACGTCGTCATTTGGGGAGGCCTCTGGATCATCATCCACTGGCTGCGCTCTCCTAGAACAGAAAGTTAAACATGGAGCGCCGCCTCTTTCTGCAATCTACTGCGGTCCTCGCTGCTGCATCTGCAGCAACACCCATCTCTGCCACGGTGCAGCAGCACGGCAACAAGCCGACTCTGTTCATCAATCAGAAGCCCGTCTACGCAAGCTTCTACGCCCTCACCGATTGTCCCGGTGGCCGCTTCAGCTTCGATGAGGCTCCGCAGCAAAGCATCCGCCAATTCGCTGCCGCAGGCTTTCAATTGTTTCAGCTCGACCTCTTTCTCGCAGACTGTCTCACCCGCCCCGGCCCTCTCTCGATCGACCTCGCTCGTCGTCAAATCCGTGGAGTTCTCGATGCCTGTCCCCAGGCTGCGATCGTCCTCCGCTGGCACCTCAACGCCCCCGACTGGTGGAAGCAGCAGCACCCCGAAGAACTCACCCGCTACGACAACGGCGACTTCGAAACGATCGACCGCAAACTCCCCACGCGCCACATGCAGGATGACCTGCGCCGCACCCCTCGTGCCAGCCTTGCATCGCCGCTTTGGTTTGCTCTGGCCCAGGAGAAAACTATAGAGCTGCTCAAAGGCCTTGCGCG
>JANXLY010000336.1 GCA_025354885.1 Acidobacteriota bacterium
GCGACGGGCTTGTTTGCGATGCGACCGAGGAGGTCCCAAGTGGCTTGTTCGACAGCGGCGACAGGGCTCCAAAAAGGTTGGCCAGCCCATTTGTAATTCTTTACATAGACATCATCGACGATGGATTCCAGATCGCGGGCATCACGGCCGATGAAGGCGGGGATGACACGACGCAGAAGGATGGGGAGGAAATCGTCGATTTCTTTGGTGCGGATGATTCCGGTGGTACCGTCGGAGCTGGTGACGCGGAGGAAACCCTCTTTGTCTCGCAAAAGATACTCAGCCTTGGAGATGCGGATGGGAGACGGAAATTGAGTGTGTAAATGGAAGAGCGGAGCTTCGTATTCGGGCACTCGACGAGGGAAGTCCTGAGCCCAGACTAATGAAGTGCCGCTTGCGAAAGACCCCAAAAACGTTCTACGTTGCATACTTGCACTCTGTATTCTTTCACGTTCTTGCCGCCTGGGTGCCTGACTGTGGACAACAGATCAAAGTTCCGTTGAAGCAGGTCGGCAACTGGATGTATTCGACGGTCCGAGTTGCTGGATCAGCGGCGGAATTCAAGAATGGGTTGGCAACGTTGACAGAGGAGGAAGAGTCTCCCGCAGACGGTATTGCCGTTGCTGCGAGAGGCTCTTCGAATCGAAGTTACAGTGTCTGAGACAGAAGGCGAGTGAACTAGCGACGACCGCCACTGACGGCAGTGCCGCTGCCGCGAGAGTTTGAGACTGTGGCCTGAACGCTGGTGATGTTAGTGAAATCGCCCTCAAAGGTGAAGGGGATGGTGAGCTTGAAGGCTCCACCTTCGGTCTTGCCATTGGCCGACTGGAACCAGGTGTTGCCGAGGGCCGGCAGGTTATCGATTGTGAAAGTAGACGAACCACTGTTGGTGACGCCCGAGCCAATCGTGAACACAAGTGAGCCGGCAGTAAGGCTGCGGAGTGTGGAAATTGCGGTGATTTCGACGTTGAAGCCGGTGGCAGTGCGAACCATGCCAACACTACCAGGCAGGATGAAGGGGACGGCGGCATCGATCACCAGTGTTTGCGTGTTCAATGCGCCAGTAAGTACGCTACCACCGTTCAGGGTAAGACTTCTAAGTGTAATGGTTGCGGTACCGGCGACTGAACCTTGGTCGATGGGAGTACGGAATTCAGTGGCGGTTGCGGCCAGAGTGAAGTTGATCGTGCGCGTGGCACCAGCGCTAAAGCGCGGGAAATCAGTTGCTCCATTGTTTGGACTATTGTCCGCAGCAGGAACAAAGGTGATGTCGAGCATACCGGCGAGAGGCTGGCCTGGAGCCGCAGCGAGACGGACAATTGCGGTGGCTTGATCGGTGACGAGAGTTGGTCGATCCACCACAACTCCGGGAGTGACCGTGATAGCGCTGACAACGGTCAGGGGCAAGTTGATGCCGATGCCATTGGGATTGTCGAGGCGGCCGGTGATCGTGCCTGGCTGCTGGAGGAGAGCGGCTGGGATTGTTGCCCGGAGCTGTTGTGCGTTGACGCGAGTGAGAGTGGCGCGATTGCCATTGAGGGCAAATGTGATCTCAGAAAAAAAGCCGTTGCCGTTGATGGTGATGTCTGTCGCAGTGCCGGTGGAGCGGAGAGGCGCAGGATCAGTCGAGGTGACAGAAAGAGCGCTTAGCACTTCATAGTTTGCATCCGGAGTTTGGACAGTTGAGCTATTTTTAACGCGCAGTTTGGCTATGCCAGGTGCACCTAGGAGATTGGCTGGGATTGCTGCGGAAATCGATGTAGCAGAAGTAAAAGTGGTGGCGAGATCAAAGCCGTTCCAGACGAGGATGGATGCAGATGTGAAATTCGTACCTGTGATGGCAAGACTATAAGCCGATGAGCCTACAACAACTGCAGAAGGAGTAAACGAAGTGATCGAAGGAATTGGGATCACGAGAGGAGTTACCTGAACAGAACAATTCACGACAACGGTTGCGTTCGATGCATCTGTGATGGTTGCGGCGAAAGGATAGTTGCCACCTGCGGTGGCGGCGATGGTGCCTGTAATTGCACCACCAGAGCTAAAGGCGAGGCCGGGCGGGAGCGCGCCGCCTGTAATTGCGAAACGGTAGCTTCCGGCTCCACCGGCGGCGGTAATCGAACCGCTGTAAGGTGAACCAGCTGTGCCGGCTGGTGTGATGCAAGCTCCGGTGAGAGGTACTGCGACACCAAGAACATTGATCGCGCAAGTGGCCAAGGCGAATTGGACTGGATTGATGGAATTGTCGTCGACCTTGATTGTGTATGAAAAGTTGCCGGGGGCGGTGGGTGCACCGGAAAGCACACCGTCACGGCTGAAAAGGAGGCCAGCCGGGACGCCGTTTGGAGCGGAGAAAATGTAGGGCGGGATGCCACCTGTGGCAGCTGCGCGTCCAGTGAGGCTGAAGCCTACACGGCCATCTTTTGGGAGAGTTCCACAATCGGCTGCGACTCCGCAATTGGTGATGGTCTTGGTGTCGCTGGCTGTGTAACCAGGGACTTCATTGGTAATACTGCCCGGGATCGCGACAGTGAGGCCGATAGTGCTGCTGGTGTTTACACCAGCGTCAGTCATGATTGGAAAGCTTCGGTACTTGACGGTGAAGTCGTAAGTACCAAGGGGAGCATCTGCAACTCGAGTCGCCTGGAATGAAGTAATCTGACGGGCCTGACCGTTTTCTGAAAGGGTGGGTTGAAAATTAGGAACGGTGAAATTGCCACCGCCGGTGCTGTAGCCGCTACCGCGGGCAATAATGGTGATTTCGGGACAATTTCGAATCGTGTTCGTAGGCTGAATGACGAGGGTAGTGGCATCGATGTTGCCATTGCGCACGGCAAAAACAAGGCGCCCGAGAACGCCACCGCTGTTACGCGTCTGGCGAATGAGGGCGAAGGGACCGTTGTCGAGGAAGGCGCCCATGGTGAGGGAGCCGGGGAGTTCGAAGGAAGAGTTTAGAGCGCCAACCGTACCGTTGGTGTAACCAACGGAAGCATAAGCGCGGCCGATGTTTGTGTCATCACCGATATCCCACTTGATTGAACCGTAATTGAATTCGATGTCGAAATTTCCAGCACCAGTATCGGAACGCTCAATCAGCACTACCTGAAAGCTATTCAGTTTGTCGGATTTGGCATCGAAGTATCCGACCCCAACGTAATTCACGCCGAAGGCACGGCGATCATTCACGATGGAAGTACCGTAGGTAACACTGGCGGTTCTTGTTGTATCGACGTCGGCGTAAAAAGGGGCGATCATCGGAAGGTTCAAGGATCGAAGCGAGGAGGGAACCCAAGCGGCGCTGCTGCCAATGGTGTTAATCGTACCGAAGGTTATGTTGCCATTGTTGGTGACATAGGTACTCTGGTAGGTTTGCCCAAAGAAGTTGAGATTGAAGCCTACGCTAGCGGACTTGAAGTTGTCGTCACCATTCCCCAGCAAGTTTGTGGTGAAACCAGAGTTGCCCCGGATTGCTTGAGCCGGAAGAAGAGAAGCGAAAACAAAAAGGGCTAAGAGTGTTTTTTTCATTGGCGCACCTCAAGGACGGGCAGCGTATAGAATTTTTGACTTTCGCTAAGCGCGAAAAGGAGTTGTGGGGATTCGCCTTCGGCAAGATAGAAACCGGGCTGGCGGAGGCGCTGAAGTTTTTCGATGCCGCGCTCGGCAAGAAGTTCCGAAGCGCCGGAGTCGAAATTCCAGCGGAGTAGTTGACCTTGTGAATCGAGGGACAGAAGCGAAGCAGCTGATTCGAGTTCAATCTGACTCAGCGAGGGGATACGTTCGTCATCGCGGCGTGATCGTTGAAGCCACTTTCCAGCGTTTTGCTCCAAGGTGATAAAGGCGCCGAGGGTAGCGATGGTCAGACGGGTGTCGCTCTGGGTGAAGATCGCGTCGGTGCCGTAACTACCAATCCAGGCGGATTTGGAGGAGCGCAAGACACCGTCAGATTCGAGGAAAAGAATTTCTCCGTCATCACGCAGTGCGATGGCTTTAGCGCTGAGATCTATTGGAGTTTCGCCCCAAATAGAGAAGCTGGATTTTGACTTCGACCATAGCCCAATTTGTTTGCCGTTGAAAGAGAAGATCACTTGTTCGGGTTTGGAGGTATCGATGGTAGAGGACTCGCCAGTGATGAGATTGCGGCGTTCGAGTCGGTCGCCGGAGAGAGCCAAGACTGCGACATCCTGCGTGGGAGAAATCCAGACGGCAGAAGTGCCTTCGGGGAGTTGGATGCCGGGTTCGTTTCGCAATGCCCCCGGAAGGCCGGCGAGGCGGCGGAGACTATTTGTGGGCTGGTCCCAAAGCCAGCCAAGAGAGGGACTTTCCATTTCGGAGGCGGCGAATGCCGACACTGTAATTGAGAGGATCAAAATTCGATGCATGGTTATCTTGCCCTTCCTGAGCCGATGGAGAAACGAGGACCGAACACGGGTACACCGCCGCCGACGATGCGAATACTGGGGGCGGTAGGAGTGATGACTGCAGGGGATGACGGGGCAGCGGATTTGCTGCCTCCGCTGAGCCCGACGCCGATGCCGACAGCTGCTGCTGCGGCGACGCCAGCAATGATGCCGATGGTTGCGCTGCTCATGCCACCGGATGCTGCTGCAGCCGCCACGGCAACGTTGGCCTGCGTGACTGTTGTAGTAGCGACAGTGACACCGTTGACCTGCGCGTTGACGGTAAGGTTAAAGATTCCGGCGACCTGATTGGGAGTGTAAGTCGCGACAGCCTGGCCGGCTGCGTTGGTGGTGACAGACAGGGACTGCGCCGCACCAGCAAAGGTTCCGCTGGGGCCTGAGCCGGGCAGGAGAAAGAGGAGCGCGAGACCGGCGACCGGTTTGTTGTTGCGATCACGAACCTCAACTACAGCCTTGGTGGCGCGTCCTTTTTTGAGGTTGTTTTGGGCTTCGCTCTTGATGACGTTGATCTTGTAGCCAGTGTCAGCAGGATCCTGTGAGGCAGAGGGGGTTGGCCCTTGCGACATGAATTCCTCCAGTCGATCCGTACTGAAGGCTACGGGGCGCAGGGCATTGCCAGAGGCGCCCTGAAGCAGCACAAGGGTCAAGCCCGAGGCGCAAAGCATTCTGGATATTCGATTCACAATCGGTCTCCGTTTCGCATTAGATGTCTCCTAGTGTTCAGCGTAAAAACTGGAAAAACTGGGCCAAATTCTCTCAGCCTGAGTCAAGTGTCGACGTTCGTGGGCGGCAACAAGGTCGAAGGAGAAGTCCATCGGGTACTTCATCCACGAGGCAAATGGAGATCTGATCGCGATTCCGCCGATTTGAGTTTGCTGCATGTCCTCAGCGAGACGCATGATGTTTTCGCGAGTCTGAAAGTAGGCGACTGTGGCCTCTTCGAGCTTTGCAGCGTTGGCGGGATCAAACTGCGGTGGGGTCTTGTAGCGGAGTTTGGAAGTGTCTTCAATATTTCGCAAGAACCAGTGCCACCAGAAGGAGTATTTTGTTCCAGGTTTGGGATGGTTCCGGAGGAAGGCAGCTTTCCATTGGGCGATAAAGGCATGCGCCGTAACATCGAGGTGTTGGAGGCACTGGGCGATATTCCAGCCCGTAGCTGGTGCTTTGTCGCCGGGGTGGGCGAGTGTCAAGGCTTCGATACGTGCTCGGCTTACGAACATTTCATTTTGCCAGCGGTTCAGGTTGAATTCCCTCGTGGACATCGTTTACCTTACCACTGCCTTAAATTCGCGAATCATTGTGAGTTGTCGTTTTGCTTCTCCGGCAAACTCGAAATGAGGATTCAGACGGAGTGCTGCCTCGAACTTCTCTTCGGCTTTGAGCAGGCTATCACGGGAATTGCGCTGGTCAAACCATTCGGTGTACGTTTTGCCGAGCAAGAAGTATGTACCGGCATCTTTGTTGTCAATGCGCAGAGCCCTGTCGCAGGCGGAGATTGCTTTGGGGTATTCGTCCATGCCTCGGGCACAATCGCAGATGCCAAACCAGGCGCTCCATTGCTGGATTTCATGAACGCGCTTTTGACCGACGTTGCGCTTACTGAATCCGGTGCCGATCAGATAGTAGGCCAGCACTTCGTTGACGGGAGGCTTGAAATCATTGATTCGGAGATAGGTGAGGTAGTCACCGATGGCCTCGGCGTAGCGCTGCTGAAAGCGGCGAGCATCGGCGCGAAAAAGAAAAGCGCGGGCATCTCTGGGATTGAGTTCGAGGGCGCGGCTGGCGGCGGCTTCGCTCTGCGGGAAATCGTGAGCAAAGAGGTAAGCGTCGGCCAACATGACATGGGCTTCGGCACTCTTGGGGTCGCGTTCGAGGACCGCGTTGAGTTGACGAATCGATTCGCTGGAATCCCCCATTTCTGTGAGAACCGAAGCGTAGTAGGTGCGGAACTCGGTACCGTCGGGGGTGAGCTCGACTGCCTTCTTGCAGGCCTTGACGGCTTCGTTCGTTTTGCCGAGGATTTGATAAGTAAGGCAGAGATATTCTGCTGCTTCGCTGTATTTGGGTTCGAGCTTGAGAGCTTTGTTGAAATTGGTCACCGCGCGATCCAGGTCGCTTGTGCTTTTGCGGCGAGCGTATATGGCTTGGCCAGCTTTGAATTCTTCGCGGGCGGCATCGCCGATGCGGCGCTGGAACTGGATGCGCAGGTCGACGGTAATTTCTTGTCCAGGCCGGACCGTGACTTGACGCTGTGCAGGATCATAGCCCTGGCGATCTCCGCGAATTTCATGTTCGCCACTGGAGAGGCCAGGGATGACGAGCTTTTTGTCTGCCCCCACTTTGCCGATGCGGCTGCCATCCACATAGACTTCGACATCTTCGAGGTTGGTGGTGACGATGACCGTGCCTACCTTGGGAGGGGTCGCATTTGCCTTCACTTTTTCCCGACGCTGGGGGATGAAGCCCAAAGCCAAGTCAGCCGGGAAATTCCCACTCTCCTGAGGGTTTTGCGTCAATCCGCGGGCCTTCACGTATTGTCTCACCTGACTGCGAACATATTGAACGAGTTCGTCGGCGCTAACAATGCCATCTTCTGGTTCGACGTCAGCCTGCCCCTTCCAACCTTGAACGAGGAAGTAGGCAAAAACGCCAGAACCGCCAGCCAGGTTTGGATCTTCGAAACTGGATTCGGCCTCACGGCTTGAGGCTAACGTGAAGAAAGTGCCGGGCAGATTTTTGAACTGATCGTTGATCTGTTTGGAGCTGATGCCGGGAAGGATTTTGGCAGAGTGGCAGGCATCTGTGAGCAGAATTTTGTTACGAGCTTTGACCTTATTGGCCAGCACGTCACCCAGGCGAAGCATATCGTAGCCAGTTTCGGCAGTGCGCTCTACGGTGAAGTCGGTAGGGGCAAGATATCCTTTGCCTTCGTAGACGAAGCCGTGGCCGGCGAAAAAGACGATGACCCGGTCTTCTTCTTTGGCGACCGACGGAAGCCATTCTTCGAGTAACTTGGCGATGTTGGCGCGTGTAGCCTGTTTGCCGAACAGGGTGCGAACGTTTTCGGGTTCGATCTGACCGCCTTCGCGAGAAATGACAGTCTGGTAAACAGAACGAGCATCGCTTTCGGCGAACTTGAGCTGCGCAGCGGCGGGAAGATTTGCGTAATTGCTGACGCCGATGATGACGGCATATCCTCGAGGCAGCTTGACCTCGCTCTGATAGTCCACTTCATTGGGAGCAAGGATAAGATCGCGTTTCTGGATGCCTTGGCGAAGTTGCGCGGCAAGCATCATCGCGAAGATCAGGAGTAGTGAAACTGGCCGCATATACGTATCGACTATAAGCCCTCTCTATCAAAAGCGCCAGTGGCAAGCGAAAAGGGTCGTTTTGGTGTGGATTGCGATAGGATAGAGACCCAATGGCGAAAGAAGTTTTTGATGTCGTAATTGTAGGGTCAGGAGCATGCGGCGGAACGGTTGCGGCGCATCTGGCAAAGGCAGGCGTAAACGTGTGCGTGGTGGAGGGCGGGCCAAAGATTGAGACCCGCACGGACTTCAACACGCATGCGATGCCATTTGAGTTTCCGAATCGCGGGATTCCGAAGATGCGAAATAACAAACCTGGCTTTGACACGGAGCGCTCGCGTGGGCTCGGTGGCAAGTCCATGCTTTGGAATGCAGTGGCATGGAGATTTGGTCCACGGGATTTTGAAGGGTATACGCGAGACGGTATCGGGTATGACTGGCCGATCGGGTACAAGGACCTGGCACCCTACTATGACCGGATCGAACGAGAAGTTGGGGTTTGTGGAAATCTGGACGGGCTTGAAGATTTGCCGGACGGATTTTTTCTTCCGCCAGCGCCGATGAAATATTCGGATCTTCTGATCCAGAAGGGCGCGGCGAAGATGGGCGTGAAGGTGATTCATGTCCGCAAGTCCACTTTGACGAGGCCCAAGTTTGGGCGACCTGCATGCCACTATTGCGGCAACTGCATGGCGGGCTGTGATGTTGCTGCGAAGTACAACTCCTGGGACGGGCACATGCGTCCGCTGATGAAGACGGGCAAGATCACACTGCAAATGGACAGCGTTGTGTACGACATCCCCGTGAATTCCGAGAATCGCGTTACCGGGGTGAAGTTTCTGAATCGAACAACGCTTGCGCCCGGTGAAGTACAGGGCAAGATTGTGGTTCTTGCGGCGGCCTGTGTCCAAAATGTTGCGCTGTTGTTGCAATCTAAATCGGGCCGCTATCCAACGGGCCTGGCGAATTCGTCCGGACGGGTAGGCAAGGATTTCATTCCTCACTTTACGGGCGGAGTAGAAGCGTTTTTGACAAAGATGATTGGCAAGCAGTTGACCAACGACGAGGGTTTTCTCGACCATGCTTATCTGCCAAGTTTTATGCACACGCGGAAGCGTGATTATGGAAGAAGCTGGGGCGCTCAATTCAACTATCAAAACCGGCGTAGTGTGGGCTGGGCAAGGTCTATGCCCGGGATGGGGGATTCGTTCAAGAAATCGGTTAAGGATCGCTATCCTTCTTATTTTGTTTTTTCGCCTTATGGAGAAAAGACTCCCGATGAGAAAAGTTATGTAGATCTCGATCCGGAGAAGAAGGACAAATTTGGATTGCCGGAAGTGAGGCGTTATCTGTACTGGAACGAGAACGACATGAAGATCTTTCGAGATATGCAGAAGCAGTCTACGGCGATCCTCGAAGCAGCCGGGGCCCAGATTCACCAGGTGTATCAAGAGCCACGTCCAAACCACGAGATCGGCGGATCAATCATGGGTAAAGATGCCCGCAAATCAGTGACTGACAGCTTTGGGCGCACACATGATGTTGCGAATTTATACACGCTGGGCGGGAATATTCTGCCCTCGGCATCGGAGAAAAATCCGACGCATACCTTCATGGCTGTTTCGGCTAGAACCGCAGAACATCTCATTGACCGTTTGAAGAAGGGGGAAGCCTAGATGTCCGAAAAAGTTTATGATGATGGGCGTCGTGAAACGATCAAGATCATCGGAGCGATTGGGATACAGTGCGCATTTCCGTTTGCCGGTGATGAGCTCTATGGGCAGCATCAGCATCCGGCGCCAACGAAGAGTGCGGACCCCGGACCACCGAAGTTTTTCGATGCGCAACAGTTTCAAATTCTGTCGCGCGTCTCAGAATTGATCGTTCCCGGAGCAATCAAGGCACAGGTGCCAAACTACATTGACCTTGTTGTGCGCAATAACGAGATGCACAAGAATACTTATACAGATGGTATTGCGTGGCTGGCTGCGAAGAAGTTTCTTTCTCTGAGCGAAAAGCAGCAGCTTGCGATCCTTGAGCCGCTCTGCGCGGAGGTGGATCGCGGCGAAACGGGCACGATGGAACAGAAGTTCTTTCGGGCAGCAAAGAACATGACTGCTGATGGATATTACACCTCCCGCCCAGGGTTGGTGGAAGATTTGGGTTATCCGGGCAATCAGGTACTGGCAGAATTTCCGGAGTATAAACTCGATGAACACTAAACTTTGCATATTGACGCTAGCCTCATTGGGGCTATTGACGGCAGGTCGGCGACCGGCCGAGTTGAATTTCAACAAGACGATGCTCGACGGGGGATCGGCAGAGACGGCTGCGCTGGCAGACATCAACGGAGACGGCAAGCTCGACATCGTTTGTGGCGAGTATTGGTATTCGAATCCGACCTGGAAACGAACGCAGTTTCGCGAGTTGAATTTTGACAACAACTACATCGATGCATTTTCTGACCTGGCTCTCGATGTGGATGGTGATGGCAACATCGACATCATTACGGCTACTTACTTTCAGAAGAAACTGAGCTGGTACCGGAATCCGGGCAAAAGCGGCGGAATGTGGCAAGAGACGGTGATCGACATGGCGGGCTCTGTGGAGTTTGTGTTTCTGGTGGATCTCGATAATGATGGCAAAGCCAGGGAGCTGTTGCCCCAATATGGCGGCAAAGTTTCTACGGCGTGGTTTGGACTGGAAGGCGGCAAGTGGATCAAACATGAAGTGAGCGCGGCGAATCATGGCCACGGCATCGGTGCCGGGGATATCAACAAAGATGGACGAGCCGACATTCTTACGCCTGAAGGCTGGCTTGAAGCACCGGCAAATCCAAAGGATCCGAACTGGCGTTTGCATCGGGATTTTCCAACCTTGAAGAGCCTGAGCTTTATGTATGTTGTTGATGTGAACGGGGATGGCCGCCAGGATATCGTGGCAGGCAATGCTCATGATTACGGCATTTTCTGGCTGGAACAGAATGCCGGAGGAACCTTTGAGATGCGGATGATTGACGACTCCTGGTCACAGCCTCACACGATCACGATGGTGGATCTCAACAAGGATGGAAAGATGGATTTTCTCACCGGGAAAAGATTTATGGCGCACAATGGCCGTGACCCCGGGGAGCGTGAGCCATTGGGGATTTACTGGTTTGAATATGAGAAAGAAGCGAGTGGCAAGGTGCAGTGGACCAAGCACGTGATCGAATATTCGACGCGCACGGGGAGCGGCATGCAGATGCCTGTTGCAGACATCAATGGCGACGGAGTGCTGGATTTTGTGACGCCAGGCAAGTCAGGGCTGTTTCTGTTTCTCGGAGTGAAGCCTACTTTGTAGCGCCGTGGCGAACGAGCCATTTCGAGAGCAGGTCTGCCCAGGAGCTAAGCACCCAATCACCGGGGGCAAGGCCGACGCCGTGGCGGCCATGCTCAAAAATATGCATTTCGACCTCTACACCGTTCTTGCGTAGAGCGGTGTAGTAGGCAAGCGCGTTTTCAACAGGGACCGCAGCGTCGTCTGTGGTGTGGAAGATGAAGGTCGGAGGGGTGTCTTTGGTGACCTGCTTTTCGTTACTCATGAGGTCGGCAAGTTTGGGGTCTGGATTTTCGCTACCGAGGAGGTTGCGGCAACTGCCTTTGTGCTTCCACTCTTCACTACAGGTGATTACCGGGTAGCTGAGGATTGCGAAATCCGGACGTGTTTCGGGAGTGAAGTGCGTTGAGATGGTGGCGGCTAGATGGCCGCCTGCACTAAAGCCCCAGACGCCGATGCGCCTAGAATCGACACCCCATTCGGCAGCCCGCTTGCGGACAAGACGGAAGGCCTGGCTGACATCGTCGAGCATAGCGGGATGCTGGTGACGCGGGCCGAGGCGGTATTTGAGCACAAAGGCGTGTATGCCCATTGAGTTGAGCCAGCGGGCGATCTGGAGACCTTCGTGATCCATGGCGAGGGCGCCGTAGCCGCCACCGGGACAAATGACAACGGCAGCACCACTGGCTTTGGTCTTGTCGGCAAGATAGGGCGTGAGCTCGGGACGATCGCGCTCATCCTCAAAAACACCTTTAGCGGGGTAAAGGTTGACAGGGGTCTGGGCGAACGACAAGAGAAGGAACAGAGATGTGATCACCTTCTCAAGCTATTTCATACGGGTGCCTAAAGGCAACTTTATCGATTGACGTCAGACTTCAGAACTTGAGATGCGGACCAATTGTTTGCCGAGATTTTCACCGTGCAGCATACCGATGAAGGCTGCGGGTGCAGCATCGATGCCACCTTCAGCGATTTGCTCCGGGAACTTGAGTTTTCCGGCCTTGTACCAAGCGGCGAGGTCAGAGAGAGCCTTGGGGAATTGCGCTGCAAAATCAGAGATGAGAAAGCCGTGGACTTTGGCACGCTTGATGATGAGCTGGTGCATCCAGCGGGGAGCGAGTTCCGGCTTCTCGAGATTGTATTGAGAGATCTGGCCACAGACGGGGATGCGGGCGTGAATGTTGAGCAGCGGTATTGCGGCATCCGTGATTTCGCCGCCCACGTTGTCGAAGTAGACATCGATACCGGAAGGGCAGAGCTGTTCGAGTTTGGCAGTGTAATCTTTGGTGGATTTGTAATTGAAAGCAGCGTCGAAGCCAAGCTCCTTGAGCAGGAAGTCAACCTTGTGATCGGTACCGGCAATTCCAACAACGCGGCAGGATTTGAGTTTGGCGATTTGACCGACAATGGAACCGACGGCACCAGCTGCACCAGAGACGAGAACCGTTTCGCCGTCTTTGAGTTGCCCGATGTCGAGAAGGCCGAAATAGGCTGTAAGGCCAGTCATGCCGAGGACGCCAAGTGAGGTGGAGAGAGGTGCAAGGGAGGGATCGAAGCGACGGAGTTGGGCAGGGTTACGGATTGCGAATTGTTGCCAGCCGAGGTCGCCGACAACGTAGGTGCCGATTGGAAACGTGTCGCTTTCACTGGCGACAATCACGCCGACAGCGCCGCCGGTCATTACTTCGCCAATTTCGACAGGCTTGGCGTAGGACTTCGCGGCACTCATGCGACCGCGCATGTAAGGATCGACCGAAAGGAAGATGACCCGAATGAGTACTTCACCCTGGAGAAGAGGCGGAACTGGCGAATCTTCAATTTTGAAGTCAGACTCTTTGGGGAATCCCAGTGGCCGAGCCGCGAGCAGAACCTGTCTATTGGTGAAGTTCATACTTTATAGTCGCTTGATTCGAAGGCCCTTGTATTCAATCCAGCTCCCTTTCTGGTGTGCCTGGATCAGGATGGTGCCTGCTTCGGTGCGATCCAGCTTGTTGCAATCGACAACGGTAACGCCATTGATGCGGACCACACAGCGCTTGCCTCTGGCGGTGAGCTGAAACAGGAACCACTCTTCAGGACGGATACGCGGATAGGGATTGGCACGCTCCAAGCCATAGAGTGAACCGGTTGGGTAAACGGCACCCTCGACATCGTGGATCTGGATTTCGTAACGCGGATCGCTGTTCTCAGTGCCGCCACGGAAGAGGACGCCTCCATTTGAGAACCTGCTTGCGCGAACGTAGCATTCAAAGATGAAATCCTGATAGCGGGACTTCGAGACGAGGTAGCCAAGGCCGTCGGCACGAAGAACATTGCCGATGCTTTCCCAGCTTGCCTGCTCCGCAGTGGTCCATTTATTGAGATCAGCGGGATTGTCGTAGAGAAGTTCCCAAGATTCTTTGCCGGGGAGCCGGGTGATTTTGAAGTGGCGATAGCGCAGAGGGTAACTGAGGCTTTCGATTCCGAGGTGCCCGCGACGGAGGCGATGCTTCAGTTCTTCGTTTGCCTCAAGGTTAAGGTCCTGAACCAATGCGCCGTTCCACCAGACTTTGAGGCTCGGCCAGTCGAGGCGAATGCGAAAGGTATTCCACTCCGCCTTGGGCCGTACCGTTACTTTTGAAGGGGCAAGAACCGGGAAAATGGCCCCGACACTTTCCTTGAGAGGGGGATTGTCCAGTTTGTGGAAGATGTTCAGTTTGAACCCGCACTCGGTAGGGGGCCCATGGTGGGGGGCACAAAAGTAGAGACCGCCATTGGCCCAGCCTTTGAGGAAGACCTCGCCGGACCAATCGAAATTTTCGAACTCTGCGTCAGAGCGAAGCCAGGTAGGAAAATTCGAGCCAGGGTGGACGACAGTTTCGCCATCGCCGTTTGCGTAGAAGGCTGTTTCCGGCCCTTGTTCGATGGTCCATCCCTTGAGGGTCCGACCATCAAAAAGTTGAATTTCTTGCCCGCATAATGGGGCGGCGGCGGCAGTTGCCATTACAATAAGTTGACGGCGCGTCATGCCACTAGATTTGACAGTCGATCCCATGACTTGCGATTGTACACAACCCGGACCCTGTAGACCCTGTGGAACCAGTAATTCAGCATCTGCATACTCACTTTCTGTTCGCCTTTGCGGTGGACCGGAGCGAAGTATTGGAACATCACGGACCGGTTTGGCATGGCCGTTACTGGATTGACGGACTTGACGACTGGATCAATGCCCACCATGTGCAGGATTCGCCGGTAGCAACGCACATCGGGCGCTGGCAGCGTGCATCCTACACGCAATTTGACCTTGAGTCTCCTGCGTATCAGGACATGATTTTTTTCCATCCCTTTGTACGCCGGATTTTTTTCGATACGGCTGGGGTGGGCGCATCCGACAACGAAGTGGAAGCGCTGCTCCGTTGCTATCATATTCCGCTTTCTGACAAGAACAAACTTTTCTTCAGCGCTGAAGATTCGCGGGGGCGTGAAGCAGAGCTGGAAGTAACAGATCTACGTCTGTTCCTGTTTGCCAACGGGATTGGAATTCTGGCAATCGGTGTGGAGGCTTTCGATCTGCCCGCGGAGCAGGCGTTGTGGATTAACGAAATGATGCGCAAGGTGTATCCGAGCTCGGGCCGCCAGTTGCGTGAAGGACGATCACCTTCGCGAGTTGCGCTCTCTGTGGAGACAGCTTACGGCAGAACGCAAGTGATCGAATCCACATTCGAAGGCAGCGCGATGATCGGGTTTCTTCCACCGGTGTCGAGTCTGGTGACTTCCCTGCTCTACTTTGCCGACTACCGTCGCAGCGAGTATGAGCCGGTTCTGGATGAACGCATGATCGTCTATTCGTATCTTGCCGTGGATCCGAAGAGCGTTCCGGAGAACTATCACAAGACCGAAGAATACGACGTGCTCTTTTCAAGAGCCCTTTATGTGGACCATGCTGGAGACGACTACCGCTATGCGCGCGGTTTTACCAAGCGGCTGATGGAGCACCAGGTCTACAGGCGCTGGTCGCATCAGGGAACACTTTACGGATTTACCAGCTATTCGAACGTAACGATGTGCTTTGGGACTTTTGATTGCGACGACCATCAGTTGAGCGAAGGATTCCTGATCCATCGCATGTTTGATTCCCGCTATTATCTGATGGCGATTATTGCGCTGTTTTACCGCGCCACTTTGCTGGACTTTTCTGAAAGTGTGGCATTGGTTTCACGGCGTCTTTACGTCGATTTTCAGGATGGTCGGCTTTCTGATCTGAATATCCTGCGCACGAACGGGTTGCGCTATGAATTTCTTGTTTTCTCAAACTACTGGCATTTTGATGAGCTGGCCAACAAGGACGAGGAATCAGAGCATTTCCGCATGTTGAGTGGGGCCTATGACATCACGAGCATGAAAGTGGAAGTTGAGCGCGAAATCGACAAGCTCAACAGCAGCCTGACCGAATACTACACGGCGCGCAATACGCTTGCGGTAAACCGCTTGGCATTCGTGTCGACGATCCTTGGTGCCGGAGCCGTTGTTACCGGATTCTTCGGGATGAATTTTGCCCATGTGTTTGAGAAGATCTTTTTTCAGCCAATGCCTGACACGCTTTGGATTCACTGGGCTGCAATCATGGCTGTCGGAGGCTTCTGTCTGTTTGCATTGGGCATTACGCTTTTCCTGTTTGCCCGCAACTGGCAGGATTACAAGAGTGTCCTGCGCGGTGGTCAGGAAGTTGCGCCTGGAGTTTCGCGCAAGCTGGGCCGCAATAGCGGCAAGTCGTAGAACTTACGCCAAGTATGTCCGAAGGGGCGTTCCCAGAGCAGGTGTACGGCGACTCCGATTGCAATGCAAAACAGCGTCGTGAGGATGGCATAGGGCATTCCGCCCTGCACTTTATTCACGTAGAAGCCGCCCCATACCAGACCGATTTGCTGGCAGATGTAGATCGGGTAAGAAGCATCTCCTAAAAAGACCAGAAAGCCTGGCATCTTTGCGGAACGCCAGGCAGGCAGAACGGTTCCGGCGACGATGAGCAAGGCGGGAATGCCGAAGCGTTTGACTCGCCATAAGTGATTGCCAAATGCGGCTTCCCAATTGAAGTCGATTGGATAAAAAGAACCTTCCCAGGAGAGCCAGAGCCACCACCCGATACCGGTTGTGAGAATGAGCAAACCAAGCCAGGGAGGGGCTGTGAAGCGTTTTGCGAATTCTCCAAGCGCACAACCACCAGCAAAGAGCAGGAAGAGCGGCCATTGGTAAAATCCCAATGCCAGCATCGCAGCACAGCCCCACAGACCGATGTGACGAGCCCCGAAAAACAGAAAGACCGAGAGCACACCGTAAAACCACATTTCATAGACAAGGGTCCAGCCATGAATCAGTACGGGTCCACCGGACTGGCGGAGGAACAAAATACTTTTCCAGACCTGTTCGATGGAAGGAGTCTGGCCGGAATTGCTCTTCCAGTAATATTCAATGATTGAGACGAAATAATAAAGCGGCACGACTTTCCAAATGCGCTTGACGAGAAATCGGCTAGCGCTCTTCTCTCGATCGGCGACGGTAGAAATGATGAAACCGCTGATGACGAAGAAGACATCGACGCCGACGTAACCGCCCGGAATCCAGGTGAAGCCGGCATGGAACAGGATCACCGACACAACTGCGACGGCCCTGAGCCCGTCCACCTCTCGACGATAGATCATCAGCTTCGCTCTC
>JANXLY010000007.1 GCA_025354885.1 Acidobacteriota bacterium
AGTGATGAATTGCTCTCGAAAGCATATGCGACCGAGCGTTTCAAACTGATTGGCGAACTCGCCAGTCTGGACTTCCGCCCCGGCAAAGTGAAAAATCCAAACGGGACCCATCCTTCAGAACAGGAACTTGTTCGCCGTCATATTGACGATGCTTTGATGTACGGCGACACCACCTCGGTGAATGTAATCGACAAAGACGGTGTGCTCTTCAGCGCTACGCCAAGCGGCGCGGCACTGCCCAGCGTGATCGTCGGCGATACCGGGATTCCGCTAACGCAGCGCGCGCAAAGCTTCTACCTGATCGGCGGTCATCCGAACGATGTTGCCCCTGGCAAGCGTCCACGCGTTACTCTCACTCCTTCGCTTGTACTCAAGGATGGCAAGCCCTATATGGTGATGGCAACTCCAGGCGGCGACAACCAGGATCAGAGCCTCATTCAAATGTTTCTGAACGTGGTGGAGTTTGGCATGGACGCGCAGCAGGCCGTGGCTGCACCGCGCTTTCAGTCCCGTCATCTTGTTTCCAGTTTCGACAATCATGCGATGAATCCCGGCAGCCTGCTGGTGGATGAGCGCTTCGGTCGGCCTGTCGCACTGGGCTTGAAGGGCCGCGGTCATCGCGTTGAATTCCGCTCCCGCTTTTCCTCCGGTGCTGCGCCCGTCCTGATTCGCCTGATGCCCGATGGCACCATCGAAGCGGGTGCCGACCCCTATGCATTCCGCGTTGCCAAGGCCTTCTAGACCAAGGTGCAGAACGTCATCATCGTTGCCGGTCATGCTATTGTGCAGGACCTTGAGAGCGTCTCACAAGACGCTGGCTGGTATCTGCTCGACTTTCAGCGCGGCGAACCCGAGCGCTATATCGGACACATCCAGAGGGCGGTTGAAGAAGCTGCTGCAGACCAAAATGCTCTGCTCATTTTCTCTGGCGGGCCAACGCGCAAAGAAGCTGGCCCACGCTCTGAGGCTCTCAGTTATTGGCTCGTTGCCGAGCACTTCAACTGGTTTGGGCACGCATCTGTACGTGGCCGCGCTTATCTCGAAGACTTTGCGCGCGACAGCTTCGAAAACCTCCTCTTCGGTATCTGCCGCCATCGCGAAATTGCCGGACAGCTGCCCGATCACGTGACGCTGGTGAGTTGGGAATTCAAGCGCGCACGATTCGAGGAACTCCATCGCGAGGCCATAGCCTGGCCGCGTGAGCGCTTTTATTATGTTGGTGCAAATGATCCGGATCGGATCGATCAGGCTCTCGAAAGTGAACAACGGGCTCGCGCGAAGTACATCGCAGATCCTTACAGTCTGGGTGAAGAATTTCGCGCGAAGAAGTTAGAGCGCAATCCCTTTCGCCGTCAGCACGGTTATGCAGTCAGTTGCCCTGAAATGTTTACCGAGGACAAGCCATGGCGCTAGCCAGTGTAGACCTGGGTGGGACAAATATCGCCGCTGCGATCGGCACAGCGGATGGCGAAATTCTGGCAGAGCGGCAGATCCCGACCGACAGTCATCTTGGGCCGCATGCTGTGCTGGATCGCATTGCCGCGCTCCTCAATGAGATGGCTCCGGAGGGCGTGGAAGCGCTGGGCCTCGGTGTGCCAGGCCTCGTGAATCTCAACGAAGGTAAAACTCTTTTTTTGCCCAATCTCCCGACACAGTGGCGCAATATCGCGGTTGCTTCATTGCTCGAAGCGAGTCTCGGCTGCCCGGTTTACTTGCTCAACGATGCACGCATGGCGGCACTCGGCGAACTCGATTTTGGCCACGGCCGCAGCGTGAGTGACTTTGTCTTCTTCACACTCGGCACTGGAATCGGCGGCGGCATAGTTCTAGATGGCCGCTTGCGCATGGGCGCTCTTGGTTCTGCTGGTGAACTCGGCCATCAGACGGTGGTTGCTGACGGCCCACTTTGCGGCTGCGGATCACGGGGCTGTCTCGAACTGTTTGCCAGTGCTCCCGCGCTCATCGCCGAAGCAGTGCGGCTGATTCGCATGGGCCAGGCTCCGCATCTTCTTGAACTCGCTGGTGGCGATTTGAATCAGGTCTCCCCGATCCTGATGACCCAGGCGAATGATTCTGGTGTGGCTGCCGCAATCGAGCGCGCCGCGCATTATCTCGGGATCGGCGTTGCGAATGTCGTCACAACACTGCACCCCGAGATGGTCGTGATCGGCGGCGGGTTGGCTCAGATGGGAGAGCGACTCCTCGCGCCGCTTCGCGAAGAAGTGACACGTCGGGTGAAAATGTTTCCCATCGACAACCTGAAGATTGAAGCCTCTCTTACCGGCCCTCGCGCCGGCACACTCGGCGGTTTGGCTCTCGCCCGCCGCAGGGGTATGATTTGATGGAAGTACAACGAACATGCTGCAACTAGGATTTGTCTCGGCAATTTTGCCTGAACTCACACTCGACGAAGTTTTGACCTTTGCCGCGGAAGAAAAATTCCGCTGCGTAGAGGTGATGTGCTGGCCCAAGGGCAAGGCCGAGCGCCGCTACGCCGGCATCACGCACATCGATGTCGTTGGCTTTACAGCTGATGACGCCAAACGCACACAGGATCTCTGCGCCACAAAAGGCGTTTCGATTAGTGGCCTTGGCTATTATCCCAACCCGCTCACTCCCGATGCCGCAGAAGCTGCCGTCTACGTTGCGCACATCAAGGCTGTCATCGAGGCAGCAAAGAAACTCAGCATCCCCGTCGTAAACACCTTCGTTGGTCGCGACTGGACCAAGAGTGTGGACGACAACTGGCCACGCTTTCTTTCAACCTGGAAGCCGCTCATCCAATTTGCCGATGACCACGGCATCAAGATCGGCATCGAGAATTGCCCGATGTCTTTCTCGAAGGACGAATGGCCCGGTGGCAAAAATCTCGCCTCTACTCCTCAGATCTGGCGACGCATGTTCAACGATCTTCCCAGTTCCAACTTCGGCCTGAATTTCGACCCCAGCCATTTTGTGTGGCAGGGCATGGATTACATCAAGGTCCTGCGTGAGTTCAAAGATCGCCTGCATCATATGCACGCCAAGGATGCCCGTCTCGATCACGATCGCCTCAATGAAGTAGGTCGGCTGGGCTATCCGAACGATTACCATACACCCAAATTGCCCGGCATGGGGGATGTGGATTGGGGTAAATTCTGCGGAACCCTTTCTGAGGTTTACGATGGTCCTCTCGCCATCGAAGTGGAAGACCGCGCCTACGAAGGGACGCTCGAAGCCCGCAAGCGCAGTTTGATCATCAGTCGCAATTATTTGAGCGCGTTTGTAGGCTAAGCGAGTGGCTGCATATCGCTATTTGCTCTTCTGGAAGCCTTACGGCGTTCTGAGTCAGTTCACGCCCGAAGAGGGAAGCAAGCACGCAACTCTCGCCGAATTTGTAAAGGTCCCGGGCGTCTATCCTGTTGGCCGTCTCGACTGGGATAGCGAAGGCCTGATGCTTCTCACCGACGACGGCGAACTGCAGCATCGCTTCACCGACCCGAAATTCGAGCACCCACGCACTTACTGGGCGCAGGTGGAAGGTGAAGTTACCGACGATGCACTGTTGCAGCTCATGCGGGGCGTCAAGGTGCAGGACTACACGGCCAAGCCAGCGCGTTCCCGCCGCTTGTCACCCGAAGAAGTTTCGCATCTTCCCGAGCGCGCCGTACCCGTCCGCTTCCGCGCCTCTATCCCCACGTCGTGGCTTGAAATCGAAATCACCGAAGGCCGCAATCGACAGGTGCGCCGCATGACAGCAGCCGTCGGATTGCCCACACTTCGCTTGCTGCGTGTGAAGATGGGCGAACTGACTCTCGACAAACTCGCACCCGGCGAATCGCGCGAAATCAACGCACCGAAAATGCCGCCGAGACCGGGAATTGCTCTGAAGGGGATTGTTCGTCCTCGCTCCCGCTGATGATTGATCCAATCTGGCCGCGATAAAAAATCCAGTCTAATTAGTTCAAATTCCGCAGCCAGATATTACGGAAGCGCATCTCGGTGCGTGGCGCATCTTTGAACCCGGAATGATCCTGCAACTGCAGCGGCCCGGCCTCACAAAGATTTGCAACCTGACAACCTGCCCCCTTCTTCGCCATCACCGTGTTGTGTTGCACCAGCACTCCGTTGTGAATGACACTTGCCATGGCCGGCTTCTCAATCACCCCCTGCGCATTGCAGCTTGGCGCCGTGAACACGACGTCGTAACTTTGCCACTCCAGTGCCGGTCTCGATGCATTGACGAGTGGCGCTGCAAACCCATAGAGCGCACCTGCAATGCCGTCAGAGTAAGTCGGGTTGTTCAACGAGTCGAGTACTTGCAACTCATAACAGCCCATCAGAAACACACCGGAATTGCCCCGCAGTTGCCCCTTCTGTTCGGGCATGTTCGGCAGTTTGTATTCAATATGAATCTGCGCGTTGCGATACTTCGTCTTCGATACCGCGTCCTTCGCGCCAGTCGTGCAGTTCATGGCTTTTTCAGAATCGAGGGTGCAACCGGTAGGCGTTCCATCCGGCTTGGTCCACTCGCCAAGCCCAGTTCCGTCAAAAAGTACAATCGCATCTGAAGGTGGCAGCGAAGATTGCGCACCGGGTCGCACCACGGGCGGCTGGCCATTCAACGTATAAGTGAGGAGAAGAACCTGAGCAAGGAAACGCATGCCAAGATTCTATCTTTACCGGGAGCGGAACATCCTCAACTGGTCGCGATGGTAAGCGATGCGCTGTTTGTCGCGGGGATGAAGTTCCGGGGCGGTCAACAGACGATTCAGATTGTCGATGGCCTTGTCCAATCGTCCACGATCATAACGGCCGCGCACCGCACTTTGCTGAAAGCGCTCCAGATTTTGGATCGCATCTTGAAACTGTCGTTGTGCCCAGCGATCCCATGCGGCTCGTTGACCAATCCGCGCCAGATCGGATTGTATGGAATCAATGGTGCGCTGTCCGGTTGCATAGGGGTTGGTACGGCCATAGGAATTGCCACTGTACTGTGCGAATGCCATCGTGCTGGTAAGCAGGACCAAGGCAAGAAGTTTTTGTTTCATGCGTCCCTCCTGCCTGATTGGACGCAAAGTCCATGCTGCGGTTTCGGGTTGGTGCAAAAATGGTAACCGGCTCTGTTATGAAAATCCTGATCCTGGCCTTCTGCCTCTCTACACTCCTTGCTGCTCAAAAAATCGAAACACTCATTGGGGACGGAAAACCCGGCACCAGCGAAACACAAGTGAATAATCCCTACGGCCTTGTGATCGGCCCCGACGGAGCACTCTACTGGTGCGACATCGATGGCCATGTGGTGCGCCGCATGGATCTCAAAACTCGCAGGACCTCGATCATCGCCGGCACTGGCAAGAAAGGGAACTCCGGCGAAAACATCGCCGCTACAGCAGCCGACATTGACGAGCCCTATGAACTGAGATTCGATGCAAAAGGCAATCTCTTCTTTGCCGACATGAAGAGCCATGTGATTCGCCGGGTAGACAAGCGCAGGCATACCATCACGACCATTGCCGGCACTGGACAGCCAGGTTTCGGCGGCGATGGAGGCTATGCCACCAAGGCTATGCTCCGCCAGCCTCACAGCATCGTCTTTGACAAGCAAGGCCGTCTGCTGATCTGCGACATCGGTAACGACCGTGTCCGGCGACTCGATCTACGCACCGGTTTGATCGAAACCTATCTCGGCAATGGCGAAAAAAAAGATCCGCTTGAAGGTGCCAAGCTGCTCGATACTCCGCTCCTCGCGCCCCGTGCCATCGAGGTGGATAAAGATGGCAAACTCTACATCATCAAGCGCACAGGAAACGCGCTCTACGTAGTCGACCCCAAACGCGGCACTTATCACCTGCTTGCCAGCAAAGGCTTCAATGGCCCCAAAGGCATTTCCGCCGGGCCCAAAGGCACGCTTTACATTGCCGATACCGAAGCCCACGCGATCCAGCGCTTTGATCTCAAGACCGGCCAGATTGCAAAGGTTGCTGGCAGTGGTCAACGAGGCGATGGCCCCGACGGCGATCCGCTTCAATGCAAGATGAATCGACCGCATGGAGTTTTCGTCGACAAAAAGGGTGTCGTCTACATCGCCGACAGCGAGGCTCACCGCATCCGTCGCCTCCAAATGAAATAAGATAGTGGCGTGCAAGTACGCCTCCTTATAGCGCTAACGGGATTGGTTGCTCTTCTCGTTGCCGAAGAATCAAAGACCTTCACTGCAGTGCAAAAGCGGTGGTGGGCGATTCAACCGGTTGTGAGCTCAGCCGTCCCGGTCCCGAAGCAAGTGACTTGGGTGAAGAATGAAATCGATGCATTCATCCTCGAGAAGCTGGAGGCCAAAGGCCTAAGCCCCAATCCCGCTGCCGACAAGGCCACGCTGCTGCGTCGCGTCACGCTCGACATGACTGGCGTTCCTCCGACTGTAGAAGAATTTCAGAGCTTCGTAGAAGACTCGTCACCCAATGCATGGGAAAAAGTTGTAGACCGTCTGCTCGCCTCTCCGCACTACGGGGAGCGTTGGGGTCGCCACTGGCTCGACGTCGCCCGCTATGCCGATTCCGATGGCTTCAAGGCCGATGATACCCGCCCGCAGGTCTGGCGCTATCGCGACTATGTCATCAACTCTTTCAATCAGGACAAGCCTTATAACCGCTTCGTCAAAGAGCAGATTGCCGGCGATGAACTTTTCCCCAACGACAACGACGCGCGCATCGGCGTTTCTTTCAATCGTCACTTCCCGGACGAATACAACGCTGCCCATATCCGCCTCCGTCGCCAGGAGATGTTGAACGACATTACGGACGCCGTCGGCTACGCCTTCCTCGGCGTAACGATCGCCTGTGCCCGCTGCCATGATCATAAGTTCGATCCAATCCTCCACAAGGATTACTACCGGCTTCAGAGCTTCTTCACCAACACCCGCATTACGGATGGAGTTGTCCTTGACGGCCCTGATCGCCAGGCCGACTATCAGCAACAACTGGGCAAGTGGGAAGCCGCTACCGCATCAATCCGCAACGAGATGCAGGCGCTGCTCAAGCCAGTGCGCGATTCCTTTACGAAGGAGCGTCTCGAACGCTACCCCGAAGACATCAAGGATATTCTCATCATGAAGCCCGAGGCGCGCAACCCCGAGCAGTGGATGATTTATCACAAAGCACTGCCGCAGGTGGTCTTCACCGACAACGAACTCGAGGGCAAGTTGAAAGGCCCAGCCTCATTACGATTCAAAGAGCTGAAGCTCGAACTCAAAGCCTTTGATTCTCTCAAGCCAGCTCCACTCAACATGGCTCAGACCATGGCCGATGCTTCAAAAAATGCACCCAAAACCTTCGTCCTGCGTGGCGGCGCCTGGGATGGACAAATGGAAGAGGTGCAGCCCGGATTTCTCAGCATCATCGATCCCTCCAATCTCAAAATTGCACCTCTCGAAGAATTGGATTCTTCAGGCCGTCGTGCTGCTCTCGCCAACTGGCTTGCCAGCAAAGACAATCCGCTCTCGACGCGCGTCATCGTCAATCGCGTCTGGCACTACCACTTTGGCCGTGGCATCGTCGGCACGCCCAGCGACTTCGGTGTCATGGGCGAACGTCCTTCTCACAAAGAACTCCTCGACTGGCTCACCACCAAGTTCACCGGCGAAGACAACTGGAGCCTGAAAAAACTTCACAAGAAGATTCTCATGAGTGCCACTTATCAGCAAAGCTCAGAGAATCGTATCGAAGCAGAAAAAGTAGACCCCGAAAACAAACTCCTCTGGAAGTTCACTCGCCGTCGTCTCGAGGGCGAGTCGATTCGCGATTCCATGCTCGCCACGAGTGGACTTCTAAATTCGAAAATGGGAGGCCCCGGAGTTTTCCCGCCCCTGCCCGATGGCTCGCTCCCCAAGGGTTATCAACTCTGGAAGAACACTCCGGACAGCGATGACAATCTGCGTCGCAGCATCTATATTTTTGTACGCCGCAACCTCCGCTACCCCATGTTCCAAAGCTTCGACATGCCGGATACACACGAAAGCTGCGCTCGCAGGCAAGCGACAGTCACTCCGGATCAGGCGCTCGAAATGATGAACGGCAAACTGATGACCGATTGGGCGAAATCATTCGCCCGCCGCGTCGACAACGACCGTGGCATCGACACCCGCACCAAGGCCGAGCGCGCTCTGCGTCTCGCCTACACCCGCACTCCGAGGCAGGAAGAAATCGCTCGTGCAGCAGAGTTTCTGGCCAAACAGGAACGCATCGCCGGAAGCCCTGAGGGCGCTCTCGAAGACCTCTGCCACACCCTTCTCGGCTCAAACGAATTCTTGTATATCAACTAGAGGAAGTCAAATATGAACCTTCGCAACCGCCGCCAATTTTTAGCCCAGGGTGGAAGTGGTCTGGGTGCCATGGCCTTCTCTTCCATGATGGCCGCAGAACACAGCACCAAGCCGCACCACACGCCCACAGCCAAGTCGGTGATCTTCCTCTTTATGGAAGGCGGCCCAAGCCACATCGATCTCTTCGACCCCAAGCCAAAGCTCAACGAGATGCACGGCAAACCCATGCCAGCCAGTTTCGGCAAGCTCATCACCGCCATGGGTACCGGCAACAATTCTCTCCTCGGCTCGCCGCGTAAGTGGAAGCAGCATGGCCAAAGCGGCATCTCCGTCAGCGACTGGTATCCGAACATTGCCAGCCATGTGGATGACATGGCAATCGTCCGCAGTTGCGTTGCCGACGGCCTCAACCACGTAGGCAGCGTCTGCCAGATGAACACTGGCGATATCCTCGGCGGCCGCCCCAGTATGGGTGCATGGGTCAACTATGGTCTCGGCACTGCGAACAACAGTCTGCCCACTTTTACAGTCCTGATCGACGACAGAGACCCGCTCGGCAACACCAAAAACTGGAGTGCCGGCTTTCTGCCTGCAGTTCATCAGGGCACGCTATTCCGTCAGGGCGAAACACCAATTCTCAACACCAAACTTGCTCCCGGT
>JANXLY010000014.1 GCA_025354885.1 Acidobacteriota bacterium
CTGCCGATTTCAATGTCAGTTTTGCCCGACTAAAAAATGCTTCTGCCGAACCCCAGAACTGGCTCAGCTACTGGGGGGACCTGAAGGGTACGCACTACTCTGGCCTCAAACAAATCACCCCTGCTAACGCGCCCAACCTGAAGAGCGCCTGGACCTATCAGCTTGGTGGGAACACAGTGGAAACGACTCCTCTCGTCGTTGATGGCCTGATGTTCGTTACCGGTCCGCTCAACAATGCTGCTGCGCTTGACGCCAAGACTGGCCGCCCGTTGTGGAAGTACACTCGCCGCCTCCCGAATATTGCCAGCCACTGCACCGTCATGACGAACCGCGGATTTGCCATGCTCGGCGACCGGCTCTATATGGCGACGCTGGATACGCACCTGGTCGCTCTTGACGCCAAGAGCGGCAACGTCATCTGGGATATCGAAGTGGATGATTACAAGAAGGGGTATTCGATCACTCACGCGCCACTCGCAATCGACGGAAAGATTATCGTGGGCGTGACAGCCGGAGAATGCGCGCTCACTGGCTGGGTGGATGCCTATGATGCCGCTACCGGTAAGAAATTGTGGCGCACACACTCCACCGCTCAGCCCGGCGACCCCAACCGCAAGACCTGGGCTCCAGAAAGCTCCGCCGACTTTGGTGGATCTCCCACCTGGACCACGGGCACATTTGATGTCGATACCAATACGATCTTCTGGACGACCGGCAACCCTGGGCCCGATTACGACGGCACCGTCCGCGCTGGCGATAATCTTTATTCCTGCTCTGTGCTCGCGCTCGATCCCTCCACAGGAAAGATGAAGTGGTGGTTCCAGTTCACTCCGCACGACGTTCATGATTGGGACGGAAATGAAACTCCCATGCTGATCGACGGTGTCATCAGAGGCCAGAAACGCAAACTCCTCGTCACCGCCCAGCGCAACGGCTTTTATTACGTACTGGATCGGACGACGGGCGAGTTTCTCGCCGGTCGCGAATTCGCAAAACAGACCTGGGCCAAGGGCCTCGATGATAAAGGCCGCCCTATCGTTCTGGCTAACACCACTCCCACGCCTGAAGGCAACTATGTCTGCCCCGATGCCGCCGGCACTGCCAACTGGGGCGCGCCCAGCTATGACCCTGCGACCGGCTTTTTCATCGTCAGCGTTAGGGAAGCCTGCGCGAACTACACCAGCCTGACGAAGAGTCCCGTTCCTGGCGCTGGCTTTACAGGTGGCGGTGTGGAGGTGGACCCCAAGGTCGGTGAACCCGGCTCCGTCCGGGCGCTGGAAGCTACAACTGGTCTGCGCAAGTGGGACTTCCCGCTGCAGATCGGCTCATCGACCACGGGCGTTGTGGCCAGCGCCGGTGGCGTTGTATACGCGTCGTCCAACGATGGCAACCTGATCGCGCTCGACTCGAAAACCGGCAAGTATCTTTGGCATTACAACACCGGTGCGAGGATGATCACTTCGCCCATTTCCTACGCGGTGGACGGTAAACAGTACATCGCCATCGCCTCTCAATCGGCTATCTTCGTATTCGGTCTCTAAGAAATGCTACTCCACAATCCCCAAGGCAACTACTCGTTTCTGAAGGGCATCGCGCCCTATTCCGCCGGCACTGTCGCGGAGAAGGGATACGAAATTGTGCACGCGCGATTTGTGCAGCCGGTGCCTCTGGCACAAGGGTTTGAGCGTGTTCAGGAGCATCTTCAGAAGCTGCGCCGTCCCGTGCAGTCGCTCTGCGGCATGGAACTCCGTTCACCCAAACCCTTTACTTTCGCGGGATTCGCCGAGTTCAATGGCAGTTACGCCGAGGTGCTCAAATCCTGGGACATTTTCCTAGATGGTTTGAATCCCGTTGCCCGCACTAATATCGCCCCCGAACTCGATGCGCCTGTGGTGCCATCGCTCTATGGCTTCAGCTACACCGTTCCCTCGGAACGCAACGAAAAGACCTTCATCGTGGCCGGTGCCGGAGAACTGCCAGAAGCTTCACTCCATCCCGACGACGTTGTCCGCAAAGGCGAAACGTCGGACGAAGCGCTCTGCGAAAAGACGCGTTTTGTCATGGGTCTCATGGCTGGCCGCCTCGAGGGCCTTGGCGTGGATTGGGCAGCGGTGACCACTACCGAGGTCTACACCATCCATCCCATTTGCAGCTTTGTCGCGAGCGAGATCTTTCGTCCGCTTGGCAAGGCGGGTATTCACGGCATCACTTGGCACTTCTCGCGTCCTCCCATCGAGACCATCGAATACGAAATGGATCTGCGTGGCTGCTACACGGAGATTGTTCTTTGAATTCCTCGCGACTTCTGCAGCGTCGGCAACTCCTGCTATCGGCCTTCTCCGCAACGGCCGCACACGGTTTCGGTTCAGACAGTGTCGAGACGACCTCCGGTAAGGTTCGTGGCCGCAACGTCAACGGCGTCAATGTCTTTCGCGGCATCCCTTACGGCGGGCCCACCGAGGATTCTGCCCGCTTTCTCCCGCCAGCCAAAGCTGTGCACTGGGCCGGTGTTCGCGACTGCACTGAGATCGGCCCGCGTTGTATTCAGGGCCCGGGAAATATTTTTCTCAGCCCCGTGATCGGAGAATATTTTCGCGGCTCCCGCGACCGCACCGAACTGGCCCCACAGCCCGACAGTGAGAATTGCCTCGGCCTCAATGTGCTCACTCCCTCGACCCGAGGCAAGCTCCCCGTCATGGTCTACATTCACGGAGGCGGCTTCGTCGCCGGCTCCAGCCACCTCACTCTCTTCGCGGATCGTTTTCCCCAGGAACAACAGGTCGTTCTCGTCGGCATCAACCACCGCATCAACGTCTTTGGTTACCTTTACCTTGGCGATCTTGACACCAAATACGCCACGGGCAACATCGGTCAACTCGACCTGATCGCCGCCCTGAAATGGATCCGCGACAACATCACTCAGTTTGGTGGTGACCCGCGTAATGTAACCATCTTCGGAGAATCCGGTGGTGCTGCAAAGATCAGTACCCTCCTTGCGATGCCCGCTGCCCAGGGTCTATTCCACAAGGCAATTCTCGAAAGCGGATCCCTCCTTCACGTCGCTACCCGCGACGAAGCAAGCGCCAAGACTCAGGCCCTACTCAGCAAACTTGGTCTCGGCAAAAACCAGACCAGTCAGCTACACAACATTCCCGCAAGGGATCTCTGGAAAGCGGCCCCACCTGGTGACCTATTGCCGGTTGTCGATGGCCACACCATCACCCAACAGATTTGGGATCCACAGGCTCCGGCTGCCTCCGCAAATATCCCGCTCATCATTGGTTGCTGCAAGGATGAAACGACTCTCGGTTCTCTCAAAGACGATTCGGTGTTTCGCCTCAACGAAGCTTCGCTTCGGGAACGCATGCTGAAGGTCAATATCTCTGCGCTGCAAGCCGACCAACTCATCGCTGCTTATCAACGAGAGAATCCGAAGGACACGGCTACCGATCTCTGGTTCCGCCTCGGAACTGACCGGGATGCCCGCGCAAAGGCCATACTTCAAGCGGAACGAAAAGTGGAGCAGGGCAAGGCCGACGTATTCATGTATCACTTCGCCTGGAATACCCCGATCGAAGATGGCAAAATCAGAGCCTTCCATACCGCCGAACTTCCACTTGCGATGCGCCTGGTCCGCTACCCTGAATCCGAGCAGCTATCGAAACAAGTTGCAGGAGCCTGGGGTGCCTTTGCCCATCGCAGTACTCCGAATGCGCAGGGCCTTCCCACCTGGCCCAAGTTCAATGCCGAACAGCGCGCCACTATGATCTTTGATGCTCCTAGCAGCGCGGCTCAAGCCGACCCATCCCATGAGTCGCGCCAGATTCTCCGGAGCATTTAAGCCCTATCCATCTCTTCGATGATTTAGGTTTTGAACTTACGCTGCGCCTTCGTTTGGTGCCTGCCAGCGGAACAGAAAAAAGTGGTGGCCGCAAAGCTCGCACCGATAGGATTGAAGAAGCCAATGGAAGGCATTTTCAATGCCGTTCCGCGGGCCCACTCTTCTAAACTCAATCGATCGGCAATGGGGACACTTTGTATTGAATAACCCCTTCGGGGTGCTCATCACGCGCTTAAGCGTCAGTCTTCGCCGCGCTGCCTGAGGCAGACCCGGCTTGACTTCGGCTCGACGGCGCGACGGAACTTCCGCCAGGGCCGGTGGTCCAACCACCAGCAGGACGACTCGCTTCGCGAGCTTCCTTGATTTGCTCGGGCGTGCGTAGATCGGGCTCAGAAGTCTTGATTCGATCTTTTGCCCGCGCAACCTGGCGCTTGTGGCGCTTTGCCAGTCTCTTGTCCATATAATTCCTTTACCCGGTCGCTAGGCAGGTATTCTTATTATCTCTCTGTTTACAGAAACGCTGCTGGAGTCGCGCCGGCGGCTGTTCTACAATCGTCGCTAGCGTAATGACTAGAAGAGATGCACTCACCAGCTTTGCGGCAACCGGATTAGCTGCGGCAGCCTCGACAACGGTTCTGAAGAATATGGGATCGGCAGGGCCAGGCCTCACCGCTCGTATGAAAGCGATGGGAAAGAACTGGGACATTATCGAGTATTGCCATTCCATGGGCCTCGGTGCGGCGCATACGAATTTGCCAGCGGATCTTGATCCCACAGGTATCAGGAAAATCCGGGATCAGGTCAACAAATACGACATGCGCCTGACCGTGATTTTGCGCACTCCACATACAGAAGCAGATGTGCCTAAGTATGACGCCGCAGTCAAAGCCTGTTCCGAGATGGATGGCCGCGTCGTCTGCGTCCATTATCCATTCTCGGGCCGACGATATGAACAGTTCAGGACTGCTGCAGAGTTTCACGCCTTTGATGCCATTTGCAAGGCCTCCGTACGCCGTGCTGAACCGATCCTGCGCAAATACAAGATGCCGCTCGCAATTGAGAATCACAAGGGTTGGCGTTCGGATGAATTGGCCGCATGGGTTCGTTCCACGGGCAGTGAGTACGTAGGAATTTGTCTCGACCTTGTAAACAGCGTTTCGTTGATCGAGACGCCACAACAGACCATTGATACACTCTTTCCGCTCACAATCTTTGTGAGCTTCAAAGACATTGGCGCCGATTTCTACGAGGACGGTATCCTGCTCTCGGAAGTCCCGCTTGGTGACGGTCACATGGACTTGGCTGGTATTGTTGCGCGAATGCAGAAAAAAGACCCGAAGATGCTCTTTCAGCTTGAAATGCTGACTCGCGATCCTCTGAAAGTGCCGATCTTTACGGAGCAATATTGGAAGGTCTACGACGACAAGAGCCCTGTGCCTCCACGCGACCTTGCCATGCTGATTTCCTGGATTCGCAATCATCCACCCAGGAAGCCGCTGCCCCGCACTTCCGGGCTCACGCCGGAGCAGCAGCTTGCCCTGGAAGACAAGCTGAATCAGCAGTGCATCGATTACGCGCAAGCGAATTTGCCGACACTCGCCTAGCCGCTTCGTCCCAAAGAATTTGGCTTATGCGGTCGGCGGCGCTATCATTCTGTTCTCTATGCGCCCAAGCCAAGGCTTTGCCCTGGCGTCCATTCTGGCACTCGGCGTGGGCATTGGCCTTAACGCCGCCATTGGTCGAGCCGGAGCGAATTCTTCAAGTGCGCGAGCGCTTCACCAAACTAGTCATCGACCCCATTCCCCTAGCCGATGGAAGTTTAGTTGACTACCGTAGGCAGGTCCAGAGCGCTCAAATGATCACTTACGAGACCAGCCCATTCTCGCTGATCTTTCCCAACGCCGATCCGGAGTGCTACTTTGGCGTTCAGGTGAGTGAAGACTTGTTGCGGTTGGCATCGCGGTAGGCACGATCATCTCTCTTGCCCTCGCGCGATCCATCACTTCACTACTCTATGCAACCAGCGCATACGCGTGCGGCTTTGGTCTCAGGGTGGCTGCCAGCCCGGCGTGCTGCTGCGATTGATCCACCTATTGCGCTGCGCGCAGACTAAAGCCCCAGCTTTTCCCGCAACTCGCGTGCCCGGTCCTTCGACGCTGTAAGTTCGGTTTTCCTGGCGTCCTTGAGGCGAATCATGAGCTTCCCGCCAAAGTAAGTGTAGAGCTCAGCCACATAGCTAAGATTCACGAGTGTGGATCGATGGATGCGAAAAAATCTTGCTGGATCGAGCTTTGCCTCCAGTTCGGCAATCGTCTGATCAATGATGTAATTCTTGAGCTCTGTCGCTGCAAAACTCAATTTGTCCTCTGCATAGAAATGAGTGATTCGCGACAGATCGATGAACTCCGCGCGATCGCCTGTCTTGCTGCTGATCCGCTCGGGATAACTACTCGCTGGCGGGTTCAATCTGGTGGCAATCTGCGTCAGTAGGCTTGCGATGTCTGGGGGCGGCTGCTGCCCGCCACGAACAGCCTCCACCTTCTTCAATGCTTGTGTGAGTTTTGCCGCTTCCACCGGCTTCAAAAGATAGGCGATGCTATTGGTCTCAAAGGCCTGAAGCGCGTACTGGTCAAAAGCCGTCGTAAAAATTACAATCGGCTGATGCGTCAACCGCCTCAAGACTGCAAACCCATTGATTTCAGGCATCTGGATATCGAGGAACAACAAGTCCGGGGCGAGACTGTCGATTTCTGAGAGCGCAAGCTCCGGATCACAACCCGATCCAACAATCCGCACACGCCCATCTTTTTCGAGCATTCGCTGCAATCGTTCGATGGCGAGGCGTTCATCATCCAGCAGGTAGGCGGTTAACATGGGATGCGAAATGCAACCTCCATCCCTGGCTCAAGACGCCGCGTCGAAAGCGTCGCCCGATCACCATAAAGAGAATCGAGCCGCTGCTTCAAAGTGTCAAGACCATGCCCTGCCGACAGGCTGTCAGGCGAGAACCCAGGCCCTGTGTCGGCAACTTCAAATTCGATCAGCTGATTTGTCTGGGTGGCGCGGATTCTGATCTCCGCTCCATTACGCTGCACCCCTACGGCGTATTTGACACTATTCTCGGCCAGGGTCTGCAAGGACATTGCAGGCAATTGCGTGTCCAACAGTTCATCCGGTACTTCAAACCTAAAACGCAGCCGCTCCCCAAAGCGGGCCTTCTCGATCTCCAGATAATCCCGCGTGATCTTCATCTCATCGGCAAGACTGACCAACTTGCCATGGCGGTCCAGCGAAAAACGCAACAGCGCAGCCAGGCGCTCAATCATTGCTTCTGCCTGCTCGGGATTAGACCGAACGAGGCTTGAGATCGAATTTAAGGTGTTGAACAGAAAGTGGGGGTGAACGCGCGATTCGAGGTTCTGCAGTTTGGCTTCTGAAGCCGCCTTGAGTGCCCGCTCGCGCTCCAGTTCCTTTGTCCGCAACTCAAGGGTAGTGGCCTGTAATCGATGCCGCGCCTCTTCTACAACGTAAGAGATCGACCCGATCAAGAGCGTGATCAAGATGCAGGGGATCATGGATGGGATGTACTCAAGCTGCAACCGCAGAAATGGCTGCGAGATCATCACTAGAAAAGCAAGCGTTCCGCCTCCCAGGCCAAGCACGAACAAGATCAGCAGCAACTGGAGCCACCGGATTACGACACTTCCACGGATCCGTGGGGCGATTCTCGGTAACACCCACCAGCAAATGCAGCCGATCGTAGTTGCATAAATCCACGAAACCACAAACGGCAGGAGCAAGCGCTCCGGCCTTGGGTCACGCATGAAGACTGAGGTGATCAGGATCAGCATCAACGCGACGAACGTGTTGAGGACCAGTATGTTGAAAAGGTGCCGCATGTACTATTTGCTTGCCGTGTGGCAACCGATGCAATTGGCCTGTGCCGCCGGCAGAGCTTGCTTTGTCTCAAACCATTTCTCTGCGCGCTTCGAGTACGGCGTATTGGGCAGGTGTTTTTGCAGCTCAGCGAAGAAGAAATCCGCCTTCTCGGTTGCTCCCAGGCGACTGAAGGTATCAGCAAGGCCGAACAGCAATTCACCCTTTGGGTGAGTACCAAGCTGATCCATATTCTTTTCTTGCATCTGATAGACAGTGTAGTAGTCGTCAATTACGGATTCCCAGAGAGGCTTCGCCATCTGCGGTGGCATGTTGCGGGCACCAGCTGAAAGCACGGCCGCTCTCGGCACTCGAACGCCAATGTTCTTTGGTTCGAGCGTTACCGCCTTGTTCATCTCGCCCAGGCCACGACCGTACAATTCCATGCCTTTAGCCATGTCGTTCTTCTGGAAGTAAGCACTGGACTGAAAGAAGAGTCCTGCACCATGCCACACCAGAGCTTCTGCGTGATTCGCATTCTCCTGGATGGCTGCTTCCGTGACCTTCATGGCGCGGTCCAGCGCTTCCGTATTCCCGGCAAAACCGGCGAAGAAGTCGCCTCTCACAATGTGGTCAAACCGCTGTTGACCATGCAGGACGGGTATCAGGAAAGAGATGATCGCTGCGGCGCTGAGGAGTATGCTTTGTGGCTTCATGTTTCGAGTCTGCTGCGAATTGCCCGCGCCAAGGTCGAATTTCCGACGAATCGACGAAATCACCGGATGAAGCGGATAGAATCGGAGATTGTCGAAAACAGCCAGAATCTGGACGCCCGCCATGGCAATGATGCTCGTCTCGACTATCAGCTATGTGGACCGCAACGCGATTGCCGTATTGATCCCTACCATCCAGGAAGAAACTGGCCTCAGTGCCCGTGAGTATGGATGGATCGTTGCCGCATTTTCCTATGCCTACATGCTCGGCAATCCTCTTTGGGGTGTCTTGCTCGACCGTCTTGGCGTCAAGTTTGGCATGACTCTCGCTGTTGCGGGCTGGAGCCTCGCCAGCGCTTTGCACGCCCTTGCAGGCGGAGCCCTGAGCTTTGGAATCCTCCGAACCGGACTCGGCTTTTGTGAAGGCGCCACATTCCCCGGTTCGCTACGAACTGTCATGCAGACCCTCGAACCCGAGCGCCGCTCGAGGGGTATCGCCCTGAGCTATTCCGGCGGTTCGCTCGGCGCAATTCTCACACCCTTCATCGTCACCCCGATCGCGCTCGCCTACGGTTGGCGCATGTCGTTCTGGGTAACCGGTCTTGCCGGCGTTGCATGGCTCGTTTGGTGGTGGGGGCTCTGTAAACGTCCCGATCTCGCATTGAAGCCGAAGATCGAAACAAGTAACTTTGTTTGGCGTGATCGCCGCGTCGCTGCCTTCATCGCCGCCTATGCCATGGGTGCAGTGCCACTTGGTTTCATTCTCTACATGGGCGGGCTGTATCTCTCGCAAGTTTTTAAGCTCAGTCAGGCGCAACTTGGCACATTGCTCTGGATTCCGCCACTCGGCTGGGAGTGCGGATACTTTTTCTGGGGCTGGTGGATCGATCGATTGGTGAAGCAGGGAGTCAGCACGAGCGATGCCTGTCGGCGTGCTTTTACATGGGGCCTCGTCTTCAGCCTGCCGCTGGCTCTTGCGCCAATCATCACTCAACTGCCGCTATTCATGCTCGAGCTATTCGTCGCCATGTTTGTCACAGGCAGCTTCATCGTTGGAGGCATTGCTTACGCCACCAGCGTTTTCGGTAATGGGCGCGCTGGCTTGATTGCAGGGCTAGGAGCTGGCAGTTTCTCGGCCCTCACCGCGATTACGGCTCCCATTTTTGGAGGCTATTTCGATCAGAAACACTACGAGTACGCTTTCTGGATCGCAACGGCATTCCCGGTCTTTGGCTATGCGCTCTGGAGTTTTCTCAAAGGCGAACAAGAATCCGCTTGCGGTACATCAGATACACCACAATAAAGCACGCTGCCACGTTGAGCAGCGCGTAAAACAGCGAAGCGTTGATCGGCGACGCGAAGTTGCAAAGCCACTGATAGATTGGCGTGCCCGCACCAGTCAGCCCAAGAATCCGGGCAATCGCCCCCGAGAGCACGAACGAAACAATTGCGTTGGTGCCGAAGATCTCAAAAAAGTTCCAACCACGCAATTGCCTCTTCTCGTCGATCCACCAACGCAAGGCACCGAAAATCATCGACGCAAATCCAGCCATGAGCAAGACAAAACTCGGCGTCCAGAGGCTCTTGTTAATTGGAATCATGATTCCAAGGGATAATCCGGCAAGTGCCAGGAATAGCCCCGACACGAGATAGCGAGTGGCCAGAATTCCGCACAACATAGTAGCGATCGCAGGCAGTGTCGAGAGAGCCCCCTCCGGGTCCCAAACCTTGCTTTGCCGCCACATATGCCCTTCGAGGACGATTCCGTCAATGAAACGTGCAGCATTCGATTCCATACTCCAGCGGTCTGCTGTTGCGCCTGGGAAAGGAGCGAAAACCATGATCGCCGCATAGCCGCCCAGTAGTCCAGCCACTGCTAGCATCTGCCCCCGCCGCGTTGTGTAGAGATAAATGAGAGTGGCAAAAAAGTAACAAACGCCGATGCGCTGCAATACTCCGGGAATCCGGACATGGGCAAAGTCGAAATTCGGAATCAGATTCAACAGAAGACCGATGGCAAAGATTGTCGCCGCCCGCCTGGCCGTATGCAAGAGCAGTTTGCCTTTGTCGGCACCCTCTTCCTTGCGACGCGCAAACGATAGGGTCATCGCCACACCCGAGATCCACAAGAAGAAAGGAAAGACCATATCCGTTGGTGTCCATCCGTGCCAGGCAGCGTGGCGTAATGGAGAGTAAATCTGGTCCCACGAACCCGGATTATTCACCAGAATCATTGCAGCGATTGTAATGCCGCGGAAAACATCGAGGGAGATCAGACGAGGGGAAGAGGCCATTTGGGGTTTGCTTGATTCTACTTCCATCGACAGCGGACTAGAGAATTTTCAATTTTCTGCCGATAAGCGGCTTTATGGAAGAAAGACGTCGCAGAGGGGTCGAGCGCAAGACTGGCACCGGTAAGATCATCGTCGTAACCGAGCCCGGCAGCCGCTTTGCAGCGCGTCTGGATGCTGAACTGGTCGATTACAGCGATGTCGGTCTCTGCGTAGAGGTCTCTAAGCCACTGCCCCTCGGCATGGCTGTTCAGGTGGAAATTCCGTCCACGTCCGGAGCCAATGATCTATGGAACGGCATTGTCTGCTGGCTCAGTGTAAGCGGAAAGAACACCTATCGCGCTGGTATTGAGGCGCAAAAATCGGATGCGGGCGGCACCAGGCCTTCGGATCACGAAGACGACTATTACGAGGTTTTGCAAGTCAATCCAAAGGCCGATTTCGAAACGATCCATCGTATCTACCGAATGCTCGCCCAACGTTACCATCCGGATCACAAAGAGACGGGCGACGAAGCCAAGTTCCAGCGCCTGCTCGAGGCTTATCAGACCTTGAGCGACCTTGAAAAGCGCGCCGCATATGACGTCAAATGGACGGCGAACCGGCAACAGACCTGGGGGGTGTTCCGCAATCAGCGAGAAGGCGATGGTACTAGCGCAGAGCGTCGCAAACGAACGATGACACTTGCCGTCATGTATCGCAAGCGCTTACGCAAGCCCGACAACCCGTATGTGCAACTCCGCGAAGTCGAAGACGTCCTCGGTATCGAAAAGGAACACCTCGAATTTGCCCTCTGGTACCTTCGCGAAAAGGGTTATGTCATTCGGACAGATAATGGTCGCTTTGCGATTAGCGCTTTAGGTGTAGAAACCTATGAAGAAATGGAAGTCGGCAAGCAGGAAGGTCCGCAAAAGGCGATCGAGGGCGAACAACTGCGTCCCGCAATGTAGCCAATCCGGCCTTTGGCCAATCCTGGCTACGCTAGACTTCTCTCATGCTGCAACAGGACTTGGAGAAATTGTGGGAAGCGCACACGCAACACGAATTTGCGACGCGTGACACAGAAGCCACCCTCGACACCATGGTCGAGGATGCTTACGTCAATCACATCCCCGTCCTCACCGGCGGTTACGGCAAATCCGCTCTCCGCGACTTCTATTCGCAACGCTTCATCCCGACGATGCCTTCCGACACAACGCTTACGCCGATTTCGCGCACGGTCGGAACGGACCAGTTGGTCGATGAGATGATCTTCTCCTTTACCCACACCCAGGAGATGCCGTGGATGCTGCCCGGAGTTCCACCCACCCATAAAAAAGTGGAAATCCCTCTCGTCGCCATTGTCAAATTCCGCGATGGAAAACTCGCTCACGAGCACATCTATTGGGATCAGGCTTCAGTCCTCAAACAGATCGGTCTGATTACAGACCCCAGCCTTCCTGTTCGCGGTGTAGAAACCGCGCGCAAAGTGCTGGATCCCCAATTTCAGCCCTGACCCTCACTGCAGAAGCGCAAGCTCTGCTGATATCCTCAATATCGATCACCCCGCATGCGTCGACTTTTGCCAGTTATTCTGACTGCTGCCTGCTGGCCGTTTGCCGGGCAGCAGGTCTCGCCATTTCCATCGAAGGTATCGCCCTTCCTTGCCAGGAATTGCCAGGCCTGCCACAACTCGATCAAGAGTTCCGGCAACCTGAACCTCGAATCCTACGCAGCACCGGGCACACTCGAAAAAAACCGCGACGGATGGGAAGCGATCCTTCTGCGAATGCGAGCTGGCGAGATGCCGCCCAAGGGCATTGCTCGACCGCCTGCCGACGAAACCCTTCTCATCACTTCCTCGATTGAGCAAGCTCTGCAGGCAGCCGATGCTGCTCTCAAGCCCGATGCTGGTCGAGTGACCGCCCGTCGGCTCAACCGAACCGAATACAACAACACGGTCCACGATCTGCTCGGAATCGACTTCCGTCCCGCCGACGACTTTCCACAGGACGACTCCGGATATGGATTCGATAATATTGCCGACGCGCTTTCGACTTCACCGGTGCTGATGGAGAAATACCTTCGCGCCGCCGAAAAAGCCGTTCAGATGGCGATCTTCGGTCCCGAGCTACTGAAGCCAACCGTCGCTCGCTATCAGCCGCCTTATCGCGAAGGCGCTGATGGTGGAGACAATAGCCGCTTCCTCTCGACCATGGCTTACTCGATCACCAAATATGATCTGACCGGACTCAGCCTGCCTAGTGCCTTGCACACGCTGCATCGATTCCCCGCTGACGGCGAATACATCTTTCGAATCGACCCTGAAGGCAATCGACCCCGGCCATCCGACCCATTCCCGGTAGCCGTCTGGATCGATGGCAAACAATTGTCGACGGTCGATTTTGAAGCTTCCGACAACCCGACTGCCATGGAGGGTCTTGATAAAGAGGTCCGTGTAAAAGTCCCTGCCGGCGAGCATTGGGTTTCTGTTTCTGCTCTGCGCCTCTATGAAGGTTTGCCCGCAAAATACGGCGGTCTCAAACCAACGACGAAGCCGGAACCACCTCCGCGCGAACAGAAATTTGCGCTGCCAGCGGACGCAACTCCAGAGCAGTTGAAGGAGTTTGAGGCGGCCCGTCAGGCGGCTATTGCCCGCCGCAAACGGCCCCCTCAAATTACCGACGTCAGCTTTCACGTCAACTTCATTGAAATCCTTGGCCCCTTCGAGCAACGCCTCGGACCTTCTAGTGAAAGCCGTCGCAAGGTCTTTACTTGCGGACATCTCGATGGTGGACATACCCCGGAATGCACACGCAAGCTCGTGTCCGATTTCGCCCAGCGAGCTTACCGGCGTCCCGCCAGGCCAACTGAAATCAGCCGGCTGGTCGGGCTAGTGGCCGAGAGTCGCCGCCGCGGCATGCCCTTCGAATCATCACTCGGCGTTGCAATCAAAGCAATGCTCGTTTCACCGCACTTTCTCTTTCGCATCGAAACAGACCCAAAGCCAGGGCCTCGAGGAGATGCGGAGCATCGAATCAGTCTGCACGAACTGGCAGCGCGTCTCTCTTATTTCCTCTGGAGCAGCATGCCGGACGAAGAGCTGAGGCGTTGCGCTGATCGAAATTCTCTCCGCGACCCGGTGATCCTGCAGCAGCAGGTGCGACGCATGCTCATCGATCCGAAAGCAAAAGCCTTGGTCGAAAATTTTGGTGGGCAGTGGCTTCAGGTGCGGGCGCTCGAATCGGTTCGTCCCGATCCTGTGCGCTTCATGGCCTTCGATGATTACCTGCGACTCTCGATGCGCCGCGAAACAGAGCTCTTCTTTGAAAACATGATTCGAGAAGATCGCAGCGTGCTTGATTTCATCGATGGACAATACTCATTCCTCAACGAAAAACTGGCCCGCTTCTATGGAGTCTCCGGTGTTTCCGGGCCAGAATTTCGCAAGGTCGACTTGCAGGGAACCAATCGTGGTGGCGTTCTCACCCAGGGTAGTGTGTTAACCGTCACCGCCTATGCCACGCGCACTTCGGTGGTGCTTCGCGGAAAATGGATTCTTGAAAATCTGCTCAATGCTCCCGTACCGCCACCACCACCCGAGGTTCCTGCCCTTGATGAAAAGGCTGCTGGCACAGCAATGTCGCAGCGTGCACTGATGGAGCAGCACCGCGCCAATTCCATCTGTGCGTCCTGTCATTCCCGGATGGACCCACTCGGCTTCGGACTCGAAAATTACGACGCCATCGGGCGTTGGCGCACAAACGACGGCAAGTTTCCCATAGACGCATCGGGCTCCTTGCCCGACGGCAAGAGCTTTTCTGGCCCTGCCGAATTGAAGAGCTATCTTTCCGGTAAGCGCGAAGCCTTTGCAGAGGCCCTAACCGAAAAAATGCTGATCTATGCGCTGGGTCGCGGGCTGGATCGACCCGATCACGCCATTGTCAAAACAGCAGCCCGTCGTCTCGGCGAAGATGGTTACAGGTTCTCCCGTCTCATTTCAGAGATCGTTGAGAGCTTGCCGTTTCAGAGTAGAAGAGGAGATCGAGCACCCGATGTTCATTAAGCGCAAACACCTGCCTCGCAGAACATTCCTTCGCGGTTTGGGCGCGACCGTCGCATTGCCATTTCTCGACGCAATGATTCCTGCATTGTGTGCCGCTCCAGCGCTCAAGGCTTCACCAAACCGCTTGATATTCACCTACATTCCCACCGGCGCGACGATGAACGAATGGACGCCGCAAACAGTGGGCAAAGACTATCAGTTCGGCCGCATTTTGCAGCCGCTCGAAAAATATCGCGAGCATTTCTCGGTGCTTTCGGGTCTCGACCACAAGCAGGCCGAAGCGATGGGCGATGGCGCTGGAGACCATGCCCGCGCCGGTGCAGCCTATCTCACGGGTGTTCACTGCAAGAAGACTGGCGGCACGGATATTCGCGCAGGGATCTCAGTCGATCAGATCGCCGCAAAGCACTTCGCAACCGAAACACGCTTCGCTTCTATTGAGCTGGGCTGCGACGACACACGTACCGTCGGCGCCTGCGATTCCGGCTACAGCTGCGCTTATCAGAATACTCTCTCGTGGCGCACTCCCACTTCACCATTACCGCCAGAGACCAATCCGAGAGTGGTTTTTGAACGTCTCTTCGGATCTGATGATCGCCAACTGAGACCCAGCGAAAGGGCCGCCAGGTTGGCGGAACGCCGCAGCATTCTCGACCTCGTTCGCGACGATACGCAAAGCCTGATGGGAGATCTCGGCCGCGCTGACCGGCGCAAAGTGGATGAATATCTCTTCGCGGTCAGGGAGCTGGAACGCAACATCGAAACCGCCGAACGGGAACACAAAGACTTCGTCGGCATCATTGAAAAGCCGGCTGGCGTCCCGGTTAAGTTTGCCGACTACACCCGAATCATGTTCGACCTGCAGATTCTTGCCTTGCAGTCGGATCTCACCCGGGTCATCACCTTCATGTACGGTCGCGAGGCGAGCCAGCGCACCTATGGAGAGATCGGAGTTCCGGATCCGCACCACCCTTTGACGCATCATCTCGGCAACAAAGACTGGATCGAAAAAGTAACGCGCATCAACGTGTACCACGCCCAGCTCTTTACTCATTTTCTCGATCGTTTGAAATCGACACCCGACGGCGACGGCACCCTGCTGGACCACGCCATGGTCGTGTATGGCAGCGGCCTTTCGGACGCCAACGCACACTCAAAGATTGGCCTACCTGTCTTGCTGGCAGGTCGCGGTACGGGCAAGCTTTCACCAGGCAAACATATCGCTTTTCCGAAAGGCACTCCGATGACCAATCTGTTCCTGACACTGCTCGACAACATGAATGTCCCGTCCGAGAATATTGGCGACAGCACTGGACGACTGCAGGGTCTGAGCGATCTAGGATAAGCTTCGGCTGCCGTGCATTATCTGAGTACATTCCAGCTCAGCCGATCCTTTCTTTCATCCTAGAAAAAGCAGTTGACCGGCACCAGTGCCCCCTTTTCAGGGTCCGGAGCGAAGGGAAATTTGCCAAAATGCTGAAAGATTCTGCGCAACATGGCTCTCCATCCGGGCTTTGGGCCTAACTGCTCCGCAGGCTGCACAAATAGCTTCAACCATGTGCTGATTCGATTCAGTAAGTGCGCCGCCTGCTTGGCCTTTGCGTGGATACTCGAGATACTCAAGCGGGTCTGGTTGGCGTGTCGTGTCCGGCGGGCGATTGCCTGCAGGAACAGCGGCCGGGTTGTG
>JANXLY010000022.1 GCA_025354885.1 Acidobacteriota bacterium
CAGGGGGCGGCAGCGCGATCTTGCCAAGCAGAGCCGGCCCCCTCGCGCCTGTCGCCTGCGGCATATTTGCGGGCCTGCCATTCAGCGTCTCATAGCCTAGAATGGCGAACGCGACCGCCTCCTTGGCATCGTCGGGCAGACCATACACGGCGTGTGTCGTCACCTGAGCAGGAGCCAGTCGTTCCTGTAGCCACCGAACCAGCGTCGCATTCTGCACGCCGCCACCGCCCAGAATCACAGTCTTTACCGGACCCTGCGGCCGGATCCACTGTTCATAGGCTTGCCCTATCGTTGCGACCGTGAGTGCCGTGGCCGTCGCGATCAGGTCGACTTCCTGCTGGTTGAAAACAACAATCGTGAGTGGGCTGACAATGCCAGCTTCAGCATGGGGGTAAGCGAGCTCGATTCGCTTTACATCGAATACAAAAACACCACTGCCCGACTCGGCCCTCTCGAAATGAAATTCTGGGGACGGCGCGAATTTCACATGGTCCTACCTTCCGGTGTCTGCCTTCAGTTTTACGAAAAATGACCCGGCCCGATTCCTTGATCCCAGTCGAAGCCGCCGCCTGGCCACTCTTTGAAGCCTGCGCGAGCGGAGACCTGCTTACGGTCGAACACCACACCCTGCTCCATCCGGATCACATCCACACCACCATCAATTACTACAGCCCTCTCCATTTCGCCGTCCGCGAAAACCACCTCGAGATAGTCCGCCATCTGCTTCAACTCGGCGCAAATCCCATCAACACAGGCTTCGAACACTACAAGCTTCGCGCCCTCTGCATCGAACGGCATCAAATCGAAGTCCTCCAACTCCTCGATACAAAGCTCTCCGAAAAATGCAGCGTATTCGAAGCAGGCGAAGTACTCGCCGCCCTCACCCGCAATCGCGACATCCCTGCCATCAAGGCAACCCTCGACGCACAGCCCCAACTTCTCCACACTGGCGACAATTCCGGCAATCTTCCGATCCACTGGGCCGTCATGACTCGCAATGTCCCGCTCATAGACGATCTTCTCGCACGCGGTGCCAATATCAACGCGCAGCGTCCCGACGGCGCTCAACCCATCCATCTGACCAACGGGGACTACTACTACAGAGGCTGGCGCGACCTCCCACCCGAAGCTCCGCATAGCCACAGCTTTCTGATCGGGTACTTGATCGCCCGTAGTGCTGATTACGACATCTCCATTGCCACCAAACTTGGTGACCTCGAACGCGTCGCACAACTCCTCAACGCAGATCCCAATCTCTTCAACCAGGTCCCGGCCTACGCCGGCTATTACAACGGCACGCCCATCCGCAATGCTGCTTCCTCTGGCCACCACCACCTCGTAAAATTCCTCCTCGATCGCGGTGCCAACCCCAATCAGCCCGAACCGATTGCCCCCGATGGCGCAGCTCTCCGCGATGCCATCGCCGGCGAACATTGGGAGATCGTCGAACTCCTCCTCACCCATGGCGCAAATCCCAATGCCATGGTCGATTCCTCCGGCAACTGCGTCTGGGCCGCGCGCAACGCTCCACCAGGCATCCAGAAACTCCTCAGGGACCATGGCGGAAAACTTGGCATCAACATGGCCTGCTACGAACACGACGCTGCTGCCGTCGAAGCAGAGTTGCAAGCAGACCCCAATACCCCAATCCACCTCCATCTGCCCGTCGAAGACAGACCCCTCGTCGAACTTGCCCTCCGCTATCAATCAGACGTCCTCAAGAAGATGTCATTCCCCGGCGCAGAAACACTAGATTACGCGCGATGGCTTCTTGAAAACGGAATCAGCCCCAGCCTCCCCGACTGGCTCGGCGTCACACCTCTCCATCGCTTCGCCAAAGAAGGCAACATTCCTATGGCCGCCCTCTGTCTCGAATTCGGCGCACCCCTCGATCCGCGCGACGATCACTACAAAGCCACACCACTCGATTGGGCACTTCGATACAACCAGTCCGAATTTGATTCCTGGCTGCGTGGCCTGGCTGCGGGGCTTGCGGTATAAGTTCCCGTGCTCATCGTCTTGGCACAAGTTCTTTCTCTGGTCGTCGAGCCAGCCATCGTCTGGTTAACAGTTGCAGTTCGCAACATTTTGCCTTTTCCAGCCAGTAATTTATACTGTCTGTTGACAGAGGAGGCGGCCTAATTGAGGGCCGTACCCAAGCTAGTATCCAACTCTTCCGATCAAGCTCATTCGACTCTAGAAACAAGCAGAACGTCAGGCAATCGTTGTATGCAGCGTGGTGCGTGCCGAGTTGTACTTTGGAGCGAGAAAAAGTGCTCGGGTCGAGCGAAACTTGAAAGGCATTTCCGCGTTTCTGGCTCCCCTGCAATTGGCCGACTTTGACGAAGAATCCGCAGTCGAGTACAGCATCATTCGGGCCGAGTTAGAGCAACGCGGGACCCCGATCGGCCCGAACGAACTCCTCATCGCCGCGATCGCCCGGCGGAACGACCACGTGTTGGTAACGCGAAATGACCACGACTTTTTGCGGGTCCGTGGCCTCCGCGTGGAGACCTGGTCAGACCCCATCAGCTAAAGCTGCCATCCTGCTTGAGCAAGTTGCCGGCAGTCATTCGTTTCGCGTCACCCCCAGGCGCAACTAACCCCCAGCGCAACCGAACCGCGACCGTCAGGAAGCGTTCTTCTCGCGGTCGAAGCACCAAGCCCTCAGCCATTTGAAATAGCGACAGTCATATCGATCCGCTGCAGGACACCTCAACTTATCCTCAATCGTTTCTCGAAATCCATCTACTTCCGGCCACACGGCAAGCCTCTTTTTGAAGATCTCTGCCAGGCCAACTCTTGCTTTCAAACTGATTTGGCCTTCGTCCCGGTTCGATTGACGCTGTGACTGGCACCGGCAGCCCACGCGCCCCATCTTTTCTGCACTGCGCGACTCGTAAGGTGCGATCTGGCTTCAGTGATCTACCGATCTCTTCCAAGTGGAGGACCGTAGTAGACTGTGGTTAGAATCACGATGGTCAGCCGCAACGTCCTCCACGAACTCGTCGACTCGCTTCCTGAGACGGAGATCGCTACCGCAGAGCGCTTCCTGACGATAATCTCGAAAGAACCCATCGGTCCGGACTTTGCCGACTCCATCCGCCGCGGTCTTGCCCAGGCCGACTCGGGCGACACCGTCGTGTGCCGCGATTACTCGGAGATGGTCGAGAAACTGCTCGACTAGTTCCAGGCATTGCGTTTTCCCTTCACGACAGAGGCCCGCATGCAATTGAGGGCAATTGACCGCTCGGTTGCTTTGCACATCCTTGAAATGCTGACTCGCTTCGGCGAGTCCGGCCTCGGCGACGTCTCACCACTCCACGGCGAGTGGCACGGCTGCTTCCGCCTGCGCTGTGGCGATCATCGTGTGATCTTTCGGCGGATTGAGGACGGACTTGAAATTATCGCGGTTGGCCATAGATCCGAGATCTATAAGTAACATCACTGGTCCAGACACCCTGAGGACATCCTCATAGCCTCCTACCACCCTGCCACGCTAATTCCTCTCTACCTTCGGGCCCCTCTGGCCCGACGAAACAATACGGACAAGGGCAGCCTACCAGATTCTGGTCGCTATTGCGACGTATCGTGATTGGACTAGCCCAATTCGAAGTTGTCGCCCTCCCGGCAGCTTCGCGAATATTCGAATTCACCAGTTCTACGCTTGACAACCCATCCCCCACTCGCATAGCTTCAATCCAATGACCTCCCGGAAACGTCGGCAATTTCTCGCCTTCGGCGCAACCCTCGGCCTCGCCTCCTGCAACAAAGAAACCCCTGCGAAAGTCGACTCCGCCGCCGCTCCCACCATGCGTCCTTACGGCGACCGCAGTCCTTTCGAAAAAACCAAACGCGCCGCCCGCGAATCTACAAAATCCATCGGTGTCGGATCAAGCCGCACTCCCCTCCAGGATCTCTACGGCACCATCACACCCTCCGCGCTCCACTTCGAACGACACCACGCCGGAGTTCCTCCCATCGACCCCGCCACTCACCGCCTCGTCCTCCACGGCCTCGTCGATACCCCACTCAGCTTCACGATGGAAGACCTCCGCCGCTTCCCCTCCGTCACTCGCCCCCACTTCATCGAATGCGCAGGCAACGGCGGTGGCGAACTCGTCGGCAACGCCGCCCCCGACGCTGCCCGCTCCCACGGTCTCCTCTCCAACTCCGAATGGACCGGCGTAAAACTCTCCACCGTCCTCGCCGCCGCCAAGCTCCAGCCCACCGCCAAATGGGTCATCGCCGAAGGAGCCGACGCCTGTCGAATGGCCCGTAGCATTCCCATCGCCAAAGCGCTCGACGATGCCCTTCTCGTCTACGCACAAAACGGCGAAGCCCTCCGTCCCGAACAAGGCTACCCTCTTCGTCTCCTCCTCCCAGGCTGGGAAGGCAACGCCAGCGTCAAATGGCTCCATCGCCTCCACGTCGCTGCCGAACCCGCGCTCTCTTACGAAGAAACCGCCCACTACACAGACCTTCACCCCACCGGTAAAGCCACCATCTTCTCTTTCGAGATGGAAGCCAGTTCCGTCATCACCCGTCCCTCCGGCACACAGAAAATATCCGGCCCCGGTCCCGTCGAAATCTCCGGTCTCGCCTGGTCCGGTCGAGGCAAAGTCTCTAAGGTCGAAGTCTCTGCTGACAGCGGAAAATCCTGGCAACTCGCTACCCTCGACGAGCCGGTCCTTTCAAAAGCCGCCACCCGCTTCCGTCTCGCCTGGAATTGGGACGGCCAACCCACCAGCATCCTCTCGCGCTGTACAGATGAAACCGGCTACCTCCAGCCAACACGCGACGAAATCATCGCCGCACGCGGACCCAACAGCACCTATCACTACAACGGCGTTAAATCCTGGCTCATCGCCGCCGACGGGAGCGTCAGCAATGCTTGAGATCCTCGTGCTCTGCACCACCCTCGCACAGACCATCGGCAAGCCCGCTACCGCCGAAGATATCAAGCGCGTCGACATCACTGTTTTCGCTGACGGCAAAGGCCTCCTTCCGGGCAAAGGCACTGCCACACAAGGGCTACCCATTTACAAAGAAAAATGCGCAGAGTGCCACAACGAAAAAGGTGAAGGCCGTGAGGCACAATACGCAGCACTCGTCGGCGGTGTCGGCACCCTCGCCTCACCCAAACCTGTCAAAACCGTCGGCTCCTACTGGCCCTATGCAACCACCGTTTGGGATTACATCAACCGCGCAATGCCTTACGAGAAACCTCACACCCTCACACCAGACCAGGTCTACGCAGTCACAGCGGTCCTACTCCACTGGAATGGAATCATCTCCGATACTTTCGAGCTGAACGAAAAAACTCTGCCGCAAGTCAAAATGCCAAACCGCGACGGATTTATCCCCGACGCCCGTCCCAATCAGAAACTAAAGCGCTAGATACTCTAAACTCATAGTATGCGTCCCATCACACTCCTGCCCCTCGCCGCACTTCTCCTCCTAGCCGCAGACACTTACCATCTCGCCAAAAACTTCCCCCTCAGCGGCGATGGTGGCTGGGATTACCTCACTGTCGATTCGGCAGCCCGTCGGCTCTACGTTTCGCACTCTACCCAAACCCACATCGTCAACCTCGATACCGGCGCTGAACTCGCCACCATCCCCGGCAAAGGTGTCCACGGCGTCGCTCTCGCAAACGAATTCAACCGTGGCTTCATCACCAACGGCACCGCCGACACCGTAACGATCTTCGACCTCAAAACCAACAAAGAAATCGCCACTGTACCCACCGCTAAAAAGCCCGACGCCATCTACTACGACACTGCTTCGAAGCGCATCTTCTCCAACAACAACGCCGCCGCCTCCACCACCATCATTGATGCTGCAACCGGCAAAGCTCTAACCACTCTCGACCTCGGTGGCGACCCCGAAGCTTCAACCGGCGACGGCAAAGGCCTCGTCTTCACTAACCTCGAAAGCACCAACGAAATCGTCAAAATCGATTCCCGCGCCATGAAGGTTTTGGCCCGCTACAAACTGGACCCCTGCGCCACGCCCACCGCCCTCGTCATCGACACCACCCACCAGCGCCTCTTCACCGGTTGCCGCAGCGGCATCATGGCCGTGCTCGACGCCGCAAACGGCAAGATCGTCTTCCAGGCCCCCATCGGCAAAGGTGTTGACGCCGCTGCCTTCGATCCCAAAACCCGCAACGTCTACTTCTCAAACGGCGACGGCACGGTCAACGTATTCCATCAGGATTCCGCCGACAAATACACCGCACTCGAAACGATCAATACCCAGCGCGGCGCAAAGACCATGGCGCACGATTCCAAATCCGGCAACCTCTACTTCTCCGTCGCCGACTACCTCCCCGCCGACCCTTCCAAAAAAGGCACCGCCATCAAGCCCGGCACCTTCAACATCCTCGTCTTCGCCAACCACTAGCGAACTGCAGCAAACTCCAGCACCTGCCCATCTGCCAGCAGCCTCGCACGCAGCTTCTCATACGGCACATCCTGCACATCCAGCTTCCCGTCAATCGCTATCGCCGCCGCAGTCGCCGCAGATTGCCCAAGAATTAGAAACACCGGCTCCATGCGAATCGAACCATACGCGATATGCGAACTCGATAAGCAAACCGGCACAAACAGATTCGCCGCCTGCCCCTTCTTCGGCACCAGCGAGCCATAAGAAATTTGATACGGCCCTTTCGTACTCACTCCAATATCCCCTTCATTCTGCACCGTACCTTCCGGCGTCACATAGCGCTGGATGTTATGCGAATCGATGCCGTAAGACCCCATCCCAACCGGCTCCGGCGTTGGCCTCTTCTTCGTCAGTTCATTCTCGGTCATCACATACTTGCCAACCATCCGCCGCGCCTCGCGAACATAAATCTGATGCGGCCAATTGTCGTTATCCTGAAACTCATCCTTCGCCAGTCCCCACCTCGCCATCACCGTCCGTACCTCCTCAGGTACCCGCGGATCATTCGCAATAAAGTACAGCCACCCTTGCTGATAGTTCACATGCTCCGCAAGAATTTCACGCCTTCGAGCATAACTGGCTTCGGGGTAATCCCAGTTCCGCCCGATGTTATCGGTAGAAAACGGACCATGATTATTCGTATCCGTCTTCCCGTTCGGAATCGGATCAAACTTCTGAAAAGTCTCCCTCCACCCGGCTTCAAATACACGCAACAGCAGCTCATATTCTTTCGCGTCATACTTGGCAGGCTTGGGGAAGGGAACCCGGTTCGCCTCCACCTGTGTCAGACACATCCGATAGCAATAAGCCTGTATCTTCTTATCACCCTCACCATACTCTCCCGGTGCCTCGCCACTGATTCGAGGCAACAATCCACTCTTCGCATCCCCCGCAATCACATAAGGCGAGATCGGTTTCGCAACTGCTCCAAAGTGGTGACGATGATGCAACACCCCTGTCTGCACACCATTCCACCGTTCGTTGTAAGTGGCCATCGATTCGCGCCCAACTTGATAATCCACCTGCGCCGCCGCCATCAGATCACCCTCGTAAGTTGCATCGATAAACATCTTCGCCACATATGTTTTCCCGTCAAGCGTAGTAATCGATTGAATCCGTCCGCCTGACATCTTCACCCCCTTCTCACGGTCGAGCCACGCATTCCTCACCACTAAAATCTTGCTCTCTTTCACCCAGTTTTCAAACACCAACTCAGCCACATGCGGTTCAAAGATCCACATCGTACGCCCGGTCTTGTCCACCGCCTCAGTCCCCTGTCCCACATTTCCATACTGCTCGCGCTTCTGCCATTTCCAGGCTTCCGGCTTGTCATAGTGCTGCCACACGCGATGATAAAACTCGCGCGACAATCCCCCAATCACAGCCTTATTCCCGGAATCGGTCCAACCCAGTCCCCCAGCGCTCAGCCCGCCCAGATGCCGTTCCGGACACACCATCACCACAGTCTTCCCCATCCGCTTCGACTGAACTGCCGCAGCAACCCCTCCGGAATTACAGCCATAAATAAGAATGTCGCTACCCTGTGGGGCCGCACCAGCCACTGCCGTCAACCCAACCATCAAAAGCAGATATTGAATACGCATGAGAAATATCCCCTACTCTACGCCATCCCTTCCCACCTCAGGGTGTAGCATAAAAATGAGGTATTTGCTTCCATGTCTACGCACGTGAATCGACGATTTTTCTTCTACGGACCGCTCCTCGCCGGCGCAGTCCCAGCCGCTGGCTTCGGCAGCGCCGCTTCTCTCAAAATGCTCGGCTACAAAAGCCCCAACGAAAAACTGAACATCGCCGCCATCGGCTCCGGTGGCAAAGGCCATAGCGACATCCAGGGTTGCATCAGTGAAAACATCGTCGCCCTCACCGACGTAGACGAGAAACGTGCCGAACGCGCCTTCAAACAATTCGACAAGGCCACCAAGTACAAGGACTACCGCAAGATGCTCGACGAGCAGTCGAAAAACATCGACGCCGTCATTGTCTCCGTGCCCGATCACATGCACGCCGTAGTCTCCATCGCCGCCATGCAGCGCGGTAAGCACGTTTACTGTCAGAAGCCGCTCACCCGCACGGTCTGGGAAGCACGCCAGATGCAGGAAACAGCCAATAAGTTTAAGGTTGCAACCCAGATGGGCAACCAGGGCTATTCCAACGAAGGCACCCGCCAGGTTGCTGAAATCGTCTGGGCCGGCGAACTCGGTCAGGTAAAAGAAGTCCACGCCTGGACAGACCGTCCCTGGTGGCCTCAAGGCACCACAGAAATTCCTGCCCCCACCGAAGTGCCCAACACCCTCGAATGGGATCTCTGGCTCGGCTCAGCCGAAAATCGCCCGTACACCGATGGTGGCAAAGACTTCAAGTCTCCTTACGGCGGCTTCTATCAACCCTTCAACTGGCGCGGCTTCTTCGACTTCGGTTGCGGCGCTCTCGGCGACATGGCCTGCCACATCCTCGGCGCTCCCAACATGGCCCTCAAGCTCGGCTCCCCCTCCAGCGTCGAATGCATAATGAAGGAAGGCACCAGCAACTTCCAGTTCCCCAAAAAATCCATTACCCGCTTCAACTTCCCCGCTCGCGGTTCCATGGGCCCGGTCTCCATCTTCTGGCACGACGGCCTCAAAGAAAGCCCCAAGATCGAAGGCGTCCCCACCGACGAATGGCTTGGTGATCTCCCCAATCGTCCCCGTCCTCAAGGCCAAGGTCAGGGCCAAGGTCAGGGCCAGCGACGAGACCCCGCCTACAACGGCATGGTCGGTCGCATCTTCAACTACGAAGCCTATCAGGCACTCAAGGGCAATCCCGAAGTGAAGCCCGCCTCCCCCAACGGCAGCGTCTTCATCGGCGACAAAGGCATCCTCACTACCGGCACTTATGGCGAAGGCACCCGCCTCCTCCCCACCGACAAGATGGCAGATTTCCGTATGCCAGATCCCACTCTCACCCGTTCCCCGGGCCACTACCGCGACTGGCTTCGTGCCTGCAAAGGTGGCGACCCATCCTGCTCCAACTTCAACGTTGCTGCCCCCTTCGTCGAATGGATGCTCCTCGGCGTAATCGCTCTCCGCGTTCAGGGCAAGCTCGAATGGGATGCGGCCAAGATGCGCTTCACCAACAACAACGAAGCCAATCAGTACTTGAAACCCAAGCTCCGCAAGGGCTTCACCATCGGTTAGAGCGGACATGCATCGACTCATCTTCCTTGCTGCCCTCTCCTGCTTCGCAGCGGCCGACAACGAAATCGTCTCGCTGGTTCAAAAAACTTTCGACGCCATGGCCGCCCATGATCGCACTGCCATTGAGGCCTGCTTCACCAAAGACGCACGCCTCATTGCGATTCGCGAAAATGGCGAATCGACCAACACTTCTGTTGCCGATTTCGCGACCCGCATCGGCACGACGCAAGCAAAGATCCTCGAGCGTATGTGGAAGCCGGAACTCCGTATCTCCGGCCGTCTTGCCACTCTCTGGGCCCCTTATGATTTCCACCGCGATGGCAAGCGCACCCATTGCGGCATCGATCAGGTCGATCTCATCCAGACCCCCGACGGCTGGCGCATCGCCGCCATCATCTACACCGTCGAAACCAAATCTTGTCCCGATAGCCCACTTGGTCCAATAAACCTAAAAAAAGCAGTTGACCGGCACCAGCGCCCCCTTTTCAGGGTCCGGAGCGAAGGGAAATTTGCCAAAATCCTGGAAGATTCTGCGCAACATGGCTCTCCATCCGGGCTTTGGGCCTAACTGCTCCGCAGGCTGCACAAATAGCTTCAACCATGTGCTGATTCGATTCAGTAAGTGCGCCGCCTGCTTGGCCTTTGCGTGGATACTC
>JANXLY010000035.1 GCA_025354885.1 Acidobacteriota bacterium
GTTGCTCCTTCAGCCGGCTTCCAAGCCAGCTCAAAACTCGCTTCCCTCAGTTTTAACTCAAGCCCGCTTGCCTTCCCAGCGCCCCACCAACTTTATTGCTCCCGCCATGCCGCAGTTGCCGTGCATAATTTAGGTAACACATTGTGGCTTATGGAGATCCAACCTCCTCCAATCGCTGTAAACTCATGAGAAGTGAAGGCCACCTCAAGAGTCTGTTTCAACGCAAGACTCTTGCGGCCAGCAAAGCCTCCGAAGGGCACCTCGCGGACATTTCTGATTCTGCCAAAGGACGCGAGTGTGAAGCTCCCCACACGGGGTATGACGACAGTAGAAGGCCTGATCAATGGCCATCCCTTTCAGGCCACACTCGAGCCGGACGGCCAGGGAGGGCACTGGCTCAAAGTGGACCGGAAGTCGCGCCAAGCGGCGGGCGCGGAGGCGGGCGATGATCTCTCGCTAGACATCGCGCCAGTGGCCGAGGAACCGCAACCAAAGGTTCCGGTTGAACTGCGGAAGGCCCTCGCGGCCGCCCACCCGAAGGCGCGTGCGGTCTGGTCGGATATCACTCCCGTCGCGCGCAGGGATTGGATCCAGTGGATCGTGTCAGCCAAGCGGGAAGAGACGCGTTTGAAGCGGATCGAGAATGGCTGCGATATGCTCGCCAAAGGGAAGAGACGCCCTTGCTGTTTTGATCGGTCTGGGATGTATTCGAAGAGCCTTAGCTGCCCAGTAGCGGAAGAAACGTCGATCGAAGCCGCAAAACACAGATAACTCCCGAGTAACGGTGAAGTGTAGAATTTTCGCCGCCAAGGGCCAGAAACCGATCCGAACGGCCCCTGCACGAACAAAATCTTCCCGTTGAACTGAGGGCTTGCGAAGTCCCACCAGCGTGTCCCACCAGCGTACCGATCAACAACTCACACCTGATAACATTGCCTGATGTTCCTCCGCCACATTTTCTTTGTGATCGCTACACTCATCAGTTCCACAGTCCTTTCACCAGCCCAAGGCGCTCCCGTGTTTGACAGCTCCGACAAAATCGCCATTGATCAAATGTATGAGCGCTACTTTAAGGCCTTCGTCGAGCAGGATTACAAGACACTTCGCGAATGCGTGCAGGCCCCGTTTGTTGTGATGAGAGGCGGAGCCATGCAAACCCTGGAATCTGTGGATGCCATAACAACCTTTTACCAAAATCAGCGGCAAGCTCTCGCACAGCGGGGCTACGATCACTCAAAACTTCTCAAGACGCAAATCACGCCACTTACAGCTGACAGCGCACTCATCAACAAGTCATATACGCGTTACAAGAAAGATGGCTCTACACTCGAGCAGGGAGCTGCCCTTTACCCGGTAAGCAAGTCGTCCGGCATGTGGAAGCTTCGCGGCGTGATAGGACAGGAGCCTGAGTACTTCGGCAAGCTCCTCCGATAGCCGTCTACTGCTCTCAACATTTCCAGTTGCGCTCACTGCACATTAAAGCGTATCGTGGGCCATGGATCGCAGAGACTTATTTCGCGTCGCCGGCATGGCCGCCGCCGCTTTCTCCAGCGACGCCCTTCCCCGTTTAGAGGCAGCGTTAGCAGCACAAGGCGGTAGACCCGCCGATTCCCTCGCCGTTGATGAAGACTTCTGGTTTCAGGTGCGACATATGTTCACCGTTGACCGCAACATCATCAACCTCAATAACGGTGGCGTTTCCCCATCCCCCAAGATCGTGATGGAAAGTGAAAAACGTTACCTCGAGATCTCTAATATGGGCCCCGCCCACTTCATGTGGAAGATCCTTGGTCCCGAACTCGAATCGGTCCGCCGCCGTCTCGCTCACAGTTTCGGTTGTGATCCCGAAGAAATCGCCATCACCCGCAACGCCAGCGAAGCTCTCGAAATCGTCCAACTCGGTATGGACCTCAAACGCGGCGACGAAGTCCTCACTACCAATCAGGATTACGGCCGAATGATCACCACCTGGATGCAGCGCGAACGCCGCGAAGGAATCGTCCTCAAACAGATTCCTTTCCAGGTACCCGCCCCTTCCCTCGATTACCTGGCGAACTTGGTCGAGAAGGCCATCACCCCAAAAACCCGCGTCATCCACATCTGCCACATCACCAACCTTACTGGTCAGATTTTCCCCGTAAAGAAGATTTCCCAAATGGCTCGCGCTCGCGGCATCGAAGTGGTCGTCGACGGCGCACACGCCTTTGGTCAATTCCCTTTCAAACATTCGGATCTCGATTGCGATTACTACGGAACCAGTCTCCACAAGTGGATTCTCGCTCCCGTCGGCACCGGCTTCCTCTATGTCCGCAAAGAGAAAATCGGCAAAATCTGGCCCCTCATGGCCGCCCCTGACGCCATGCACGACAACATCCGCAAGTTTGAAGAGATCGGTACCCACCCCGCCAGCCAGCGCAATTCCATCACTGAGGCGCTCACCTTCCATGAATCCATCGGCGTCGAACGCAAGGCCGCCCGTCTGCGATATCTGCGCAAACGCTGGCAGGCCCGCCTGCGGGTTCTCCCCGGAGTCACCCTCCATACCAGCGACGATCCGGAAATGAGCTGCGGCATCGGTACTGTAGGTTTTGCCGGCTTCAGCATTCCCAAACTCGCTGAATACTTGATGGAAAAGCATAAGATCATGGTGGTTCCTATCGTCAGAGGGGAAGAATATAGTGGCCTCCGCATCACCCCCAACGTCTATACCACCCTCGAAGAAGTTGATACTTTCGCCGAAACCATGGAAGCAATTGTCAAAAATGGTCCCGTTGCTCTAGGACTGGCCCTATAGTTTTCTCTTGACATTGCCCTATGAAATTTCATAGAGTGCGGTAAGGGCAATCTTTTCTTGAGGTTGCACTTGTTTGCGCTGTCTCGGTCGATGGCAAATTCTAAACCAGCAAGCTGAGGCGCTTATCGATTCGCGATGAGCTGCCGATAAGCTTGATAAGGAAGACATGGCCTTTAACAGAGTTTTACTTTCTGCGATGCTCGCACTTCTAGTGCTGCTGCTACCTGGCGCTGCCCAGGCAATTACTGCGAAGAAGACTTCCGCTAAGAAAATTGCGACGGCGAAAAAGCCAGCCCTTACTAGTACTGCCACAAGAGCAAAGGCGAATTCTACCCTCGTCTTGCGCAAGGCTTCGCTGACAACACGTCGCCCTCAGCCTTCGCGCTTCCGCCAGCGAAACAGCCCTTACGCCGGCTTCTGGACTGTTCCCAACTTCGCCGACGCCACCGAAGGCGATGTCATTGACGGCGAAGACCTTACCATCCGTCGTGCCGCAGTAGAAGCTCTGAATGGCATGAACGGCGCTATCGTCGTAGCTGACCCAGCCACGGGACGCGTCTTGAGCATGGTCAACCAGAAGCTGGTCCTCCAAAACGGTTTTCAGCCCTGCTCCACAATCAAAATTCTTGCCAGTGTCGCCGGAGTGATGGACGGTCAGTTTAGTCGCGACAAAGTCCAAAAGCTCGGTCGCGGTAATTATATGGACATGACCCAGGCGCTTGCCAAAAGCAACAATCCCTACTTTGCCAACATCGGCCGCAAGCTCGGGTACGAAAAGATCAACTACTACGCAAAGCTGCTTGGCCTCGGCGAAACCGCCGGCCTGAACATCCCGGGAGAACAACCCGGCATCTGGCCCGACAAAGAAGTTCCCAGTGGCATCGGCATGATGACCAGCTTCGGAGACGGCATCAACCTCACTCCTCTGCAACTCGCTTCCATAGTCGGTATGGTCGCTAACAACGGCACCATGTATTACATGCAATACCCACGCACCCAGGCCGAGATTGAAACTTTCGTCCCTCAGGTTCGCCGCCGCCTCGACAACATCGAGACCGCCATCCAGGAAATTCGCCCCGGTATGCAGGGCTCCGTTGATTTCGGCTCCGGCCGCCGCGCAGGTTACGAAGATCATGAACCGATTTTCGGTAAAACCGGCACTTGCACTCACTCCGATCACCGCACCCACCTCGGTTGGTTCGGCAGCTTCAATGAAGTCGGTGATCGCAAGCTCGTCGTAGTGGTCCTTCTCACAGGGGGTAAGTTGGTCAGTGGCCCTGTTGCCAGTGGCGTCGCCGGTCAGGTTTTCCGTCGCCTCAACGAATCCCGCTACTTCGCCTCCAATCCTCAACCCCTCTCCCCCAACGCTGTCATCGCCTCCGGTACCAGTCTTTTCCTCAGCCCTGAAAACTAAATCATTTTATTGTTGAGTATATGAGCAAATGAGCATATACTCAACAATAGATGAGCATCCTGATTCCCTTATTCTTTGGGTTCATGTTGGAACAGGCCTCCGTTGAGGACCTTTCCCTCCGCCAGGCTGTCAAACTGGCAGTTTCCACCCACCCTAGCGCCGATTCCGCCCGCTCCGCCTTGCGTGCAGCAGCCGAACGCATCCCCGAAGCCAAGGCCGGTCTACGGCCCCGCGTCGACTACCAGGAAAATTGGGTTCGTTCGAGCAATCCTGTCTTCGTTTTTGGCTCTCTGCTGACGCAACGACAGTTCACTGCCTCGAATTTCGGGCTCTATTCTCTCAACCGCCCCGATTTCCTCAACAACTTCCAGTCCCTGATCAGCGCCGAACAACCAATCTGGGATGCAGGACGAACCCAAAAGGCCATCGAGATTGCCGAATCACAACGCCAGTCCGCAGCCGTCAGCGTCCGGCAAGTCGAATTGGCCCTCGCCAGCCGCACTGCTAGAGCCTACCTCGACGCCCTCCTGACTGCTGCTGCCATTCCCGTCGCCGAGCAAGCCATCGAATCCGCCCAGGCCGACCTCCGTCAGGCAGAAGCAGTGCGTGACGCAGGTCGCTCCACCGCTGCTGACGCTCTCTCCATGCGCGTCCACCTCGCCGCCATGCGCGAACAGTTGGTCATGCGCCGGGCCGAAGCCAGGATCGCCCGAAGCGTCCTCAGTGAATTGGTCGGTGCCCCCGAAAAAACTACTTTCACCTTGACCACTCCACTCGAATCCAGCGCCAAGCCTACCCCTGAGGGCACTTCAGAACGGCCCGAACTGGAGCTGAAACGCCTGGAATTGAATGCCGCTCGCAGCCATGTCGCCTTAGCTAAACTGGCCTGGATGCCACAAGTTGGCCTTCGTGTCGGTTTTGAAGCAGATCGCCAGCGCTTCGTCACCCGCGCGGGTTCCAACTGGATGGCCGGTGTTACTCTGCGCTGGACCCCTTACCAAGGCGGCGCAGACCGGGCCAGACTCCGCATGTCCCAAGCCATGGTTGCCAGCGCCCAAGCCGATGAAAAGACGACGCAGCAGCGTGTTCGACTCGAGGTCGTAGAAGCCGAAACCTTCCTCGAAGCAAGTCTGGCGCGAGCCGAAACCGCCCAGTCCGCCATCGCCTCGGCCGAGGAGAGTCTCAGGATCACCAAGGATCGCTACGACGCTGGCCTTGGTAATTTGACCGACCTGCTCCGCACAGAAACCGCAATGACTGAATCGAAACTCCGGCTTCTCGCCGCCCGCCATGGCATGCGTGTAGCGCAGCTAAACCACGCCGCTGCCTTAGGCAAACTCAGCCCTGATTCCGAGGTACTTCAATAATGAACCGCTATTGGTTAGCTTCTCTACTTCTCGTTAGCTCCTGTGGATCGACCCACAAACAAGCCCCTACTGGCAAAGCGGCAACCGCTGTAGCTGTTTCTACTGATCGTGTTTCGATGGCGAGCGCTCCTCAAACCGCACAGGCCAGCGGAACCGTGCAGCCGCGCACCCGAACAGTAATCTCGGCGCAGGTCATGGGCATGATCCGTCAGGTCGCTGTCGAGCCGGGTCAAAGCGTACAAGCCGGACAGACCCTGATTCTGATTGACTCGCAGCAACTCCTGACAGGAGAAGCTCAAGCCGTTGCCGCACGCCTCGAAGCAAGCGCTGGGCTCACTGAAAGCGAGCGTGCGATTGACGCCGCGCGCACTCAACTCGATCTCGCAAAGTCAACCCATGCGCGCCTCAAATCGCTATTCGACAAGCGCTCGCTGTCCAGTCAGGAGATGGATGAAGCCAACTCCAGGTTGAGCCTGGCAGCCTCCAATTTGGCCATGGCCGAAGCGAAACGCGCGCAGGTGAACGCCCGCATCCTGCAAAGCGAACAGGCATGGAAGTCAGCACAACTTACAAGTAGATACGCCACACTTACAGCGCCTTTCTCTGGCATAGTAAGTGAAAAGCTGGCCCAGGTTGGTGCCATGGCCATACCGGGCACGCCGCTCCTGGTCCTCGAGAAGGCAAGCGGGTTTCGCCTCGAAATGAATGTAGAAGAGTCGCGCAGCAGCCAGATTCGAATCGGCATGCCGCTTCGCGTAGTGCTGGATCAAGGCGAAGAAATCAATGCAAAAGTAACCGAAATCGTTCCATCCCTCGACCCTGCTTCGAGGAGTCTGACCGTCAAGGTCGATCTCCCTCCACTCAAGTCACTACGCAGCGGAGCATTCGCCCGTGGCGAATGGGTGATTGGACAGCGTGAAATGCTAAGCGTGTCTGCGGATGCCGTCCGCGAGACCGGGCAAATGCAGATGGTCTTTGTCGTCGAGGGCGGCCTCGCCCACTCGCGAATGATCTCTGTTGGCGACGCCCATGCTGGTCGCCGCGAAGTGCTGACCGGGCTTAAGTCCGGCGAAGTAGTCGTCCTCAATCCGCCTATCGATTTTCAGGATGGAACTCGAGTTGAGGTAGCAAAATGACCAATAAATTAGGGCCTGCCGGCAAGATCGCCGCCGCCTTTGTACAGTCAAAGCTCACCCCGCTCTTCATGCTGGCTTCACTCGCGTTGGGCGCCTTCGCCGTACTGATCCTTCCTCGTGAAGAAGAGCCACAAATTCAGGTTCCGATGGTGGACGTGATGCTTTCGCTGCCAGGAGCATCTGCCAAAGAAGTCGAGCAGCGCCTTACCAAACCGACAGAAAAGCTGCTGTGGGAGATCCCCGGAGTCGAATACATCTACTCAACATCAATGCCAGGCCAGACCCTGGTCATTGTTCGCTTCCGCGTTGGCGAAGACGAGGGCGCGAGCATCGTCAAGCTGAATCAGAAGCTCAGCGGTTCGGGCGCGATCGTCAAACTGCGTTCCATTGATGACGTCCCGATACTTGCCCTCACTCTGCACAGCAAACGCTACACTCCCTTCGAGCTAAGACGCATCGCCGCTCAACTCGAGGACACGATCAAAGAAGTCGGCCAGGTCTCGGCCGTGAGCTTGATCGGCGGACAGCGCCGAGAGATGCGGGTTGCGCTCGATCTCGCCAAACTCGAAGCGTATCGCCTGCCTGCCGAGGCCGTCTGGCACGCCATTGGAGCAAGCAACCAACGCTTCTCTGCCGGAAGGATCAATCGCGGCAATCAGGAATCGATCCTCGAAGCTGGAGACTTCTTGCGCAATTCAGAGGATCTCGGAGCAGTGGTTGTCGGAGCTCAGGGTGGCCGTCCCGTGTTCATTCGGGACTTGGCAAAAGTCGAAGACACTGGCGCTGAGCCGAGTGAGTATGTATTCCATCTGGATCGCGAATCTGCGCAAGCCGCAGTCACGATAGCTGTCGCCAAACGCAAAGGCGCGAATGCGATCACCGTGGCCGACGAGGTTCTCCAGAAGGTGAATCTCGCCCGCAGCCGTGTGATTCCGTCAGACGTCGAAATCAGCATCAGCCGACAATATGGTGAGACCGCGGCCGAGAAAAGCAACGAGTTGCTTGAGCACATGGGGATCGCTGTGATCTCTGTTGTGCTGCTGGTCGCGTTTGTGCTCGGTTGGCGGGAGTCGCTGGTTGTCTTCGCGGCGGTGCCCGTGACCTTGGCGCTGACCCTGACAATCTTCTACCTCTACGGTTACACCCTGAATCGTATTACGCTCTTCGCCCTGATCTTCTCGATTGGCATCCTGGTAGATGACGCGATTGTTGTAGTTGAAAACATCGTCAGGCATGCACGCATGGCCGTGAATCGTGAGCGCCCATTCGTTCAGGTGGTGATTGAGGCAGTAAATGAAGTCGGGAATCCGACGATCCTTGCAACACTCGCGGTAGTGGCGGCGATCTTGCCGATGGCCTTTGTGGGTGGCCTGATGGGGCCTTACATGCGACCAATTCCGATCGGTGCGAGCGCAGCCATGGTCTTCTCGATGGTGGTCGCATTCCTGGTTACTCCCTGGGCCGCAGTGAAGTTACTCGACGGACATGCGACTCACGGACACGACGGGGAGCGGGAAGATCTCGTAACACGGCTTTACCGCCGCTGGATGGACACGCTGCTGCATCGGCCCGTTTACACAGCAGGCTTTCTCCTGCTGGTGGTAGCCCTGCTGCTTGGCTCGGTTTCGCTGTTTCCCTTTCACCTTGTGACGGTGAAGATGTTGCCCTTTGACAACAAGAGCGAGTTCCAGGTCATCATCGACATGCCGGAAGGAACGCCGCTCGAAGAGACCCAGCGCGTAGCTCAGCTTCTCGCTCGCGAGGCGATGAAGCAGCCAGAGGTCGTAAACGCCCAGACCTATGCAGGCACTGCCGCCCCGCACAACTTCAATGGGCTGGTGCGGCACTATTACCTCCGTGCTGGAGCGAATGTCGCAGATATCCAGTTGAACCTGCTTTCGAGGCACGAGCGGAATTTGCAAAGTCATGAGATCGCGAAACAGGTCCGAACGAGATTGCTACCACTAGCAACGCCGCTAGGTGCACGCATCAAAGTAGCCGAGGTGCCTCCCGGACCTCCAGTGCTCTCGACGCTCGTTGCTGAAGTCTATGGCCCAACTCAGGAAGGGCAGCGGCAGGTTGCCGCCGAGCTGATGAAGATCTTCGAACGCAGCAAGGGCATTGTGGACGTGGACTGGTATGTAGAAGAGGCGCAGCATAAGTTTCATTTGCGAGTGGACCGCGAGAAGGCTGGCTTGCACGGGATTGATGAGGCATCGATCGTCGATAGCATTCGCATGGCGTCGATGGGTCAGAGTGCTGGATTGTTGCGGCTCGATAAAGAGCAGGAGCCAGTGGCGATTGCATTGCGCCTGCCCAAGTCAGAGCGCAGCGACCTGAACCGGATCCGCAGCATGAGAGTGCAAGGTGCAAGTGGGGCGCTAGTGTCGATTTCTGAATTGACCTCCGTCATTGAAACGCGCGAAGACCGCAACATTTATCACAAGAACCTGATGCCGGTAACTTACGTCACAGCGGATGTGGCGGGTGAGATCGAGAGCCCTGTATATGCGGTTCTGGCTGTGGGACCAGAGATCGAGAAGTACAAGCCTTTCGGATACACGATCGAGCAGTACGTTGCTCGCCAGCCCTTTGACGGTGGGCGCTATGCGATGAAGTGGGACGGCGAGTGGCACATCACTTACGAAGTGTTCCGCGATCTGGGTATCGCCTTCGCTGCAGTGCTCGTGTTGATCTATGTGCTGGTGGTCGGCTGGTTTGAAAGCTTCTTGACGCCGCTCGTGATCATGGCGGCAATCCCGTTTTCGCTCGTCGGCATCCTGCCGGCTCATGCGCTGATGGGCGCGTTCTTCACTGCGACTTCGATGATCGGTTTCATCGCTGGTGCAGGGATTGTCGTTCGCAACTCGATCATCCTCGTGGACTTTATCGAGTTGCGGCTAAAGGAAGGAATGCCGCTCGATGAAGCAGTGATCGATGCGGGGGCAGTGCGCTTCCGCCCGATGATGCTGACTGCGGCAGCAGTAGTTGTAGGGTCTGCCGTGATTTTGTTTGACCCGATCTTTCAGGGGCTCGCGATCGCGCTGATGGCAGGAGAAGTTGCTTCTCTCGCGCTGTCTCGCGTGACGGTTCCTGTTGTCTATTACCTGCTTCACAAACACTTAAGGAGTGCATCATGAATGTTGATCGTATGCTGAGGATGATTGCTGGCTTTTTGGTTTTGGCCAGCGTTGCATTGGGAGTCTATGAAGATCCGCGCTGGTTCTGGTTCACTGCGTTCATTGGGGCGAACCTGCTTCAATCTGCTTTCACGAATTGGTGCCCAATGATGACGATCTTGAGGAGCTTCGGAGTAAAGGGATAATCAAGAAGATGCCAACAAGTGGTCCCCCGATTCCAGATGCCTTTCTCGAATCCATTGCGCAGCGCTTTCGGGCGATGGGCGAGCCTTCACGCTTGCGAATCCTGCAGGAGTTAATGCAAGGAGAGCGCAGCGTGAAGGCGCTGATAGAATCGACAGGGCTGGCGCAATCGAATACAAGCCGCCACTTGTCGGCGCTCTATGAATCGTCGCTCGTGGGGCGTCGCAAGGCTGGCCTTGAGGTGATCTACTTTGTAGAGGATCCCTTGGTCCACAAGCTTTGCGAGCTGATGTGCTCGAGTGAGCGGCTGCGGCTGGAGGCGGCTTTGAAAGAGGCGAATCATGCAAATTGAACGGATGGAAGCGAAGGGGCTGGCGCATTATTCTTATGTGCTCAGCTCCCAGGGCGAGGCAATCATTATTGATCCGCGCCGGGATGTTGACGCTTATGTCACGTACCTGCATGACCAGAAGTTGCGACTGATGGGCATACTAGAAACGCACATTCATGCCGACTATGCGAGCGGGGCTCGAGAGTTGGCCGATGAGACAGGCGCTCCAATGTATCTGAGTGCGCATGATGCGGGAGAGACTTTTGCCTACGCTTTTGAGCACCATGAGATGAAGGATGGAGATGAGGTTCATGCGGGTGATATGCGGGTGGTGGCTTATCACACACCAGGTCATACGCCGGAACACTTGAGCTTTCTCGTCTATGAGAAGAGCCGCTGTGGGCAGCCGCTGGCGTTGTTCAGCGGGGACTTCGTCTTTGTTGGTTCGCTCGGTCGTCCTGACTTACTCGGCGAAGAGGCGAAGCTTCAACTGGCACATCAGCTTTATCAGAGTGTGCACAAGCGGATTGAGAGTTTACCTGACGGATTGTTCGTTTATCCGGGGCATGGCGCGGGGTCGCTTTGCGGAGCGAATTTGAGTAACCGGCCCTTGACGACTCTTGGGTATGAGCGCTTCTGCAACATCTTCATGACGGACCAGCCGGAAGAGACTTTTGTGAAGCAGATCCTCTCGACGGTTCCGGAATTTCCACCTTATTATCGGCGGATGAAGGCGTTGAATTCAGCGGGTGCACCTTTGCTGCGCGGCTTGCCGGGGGGGAGGGAACTGGAATTGGGGCAGTTTGCGACGCTCGTTGAAGGCGGCGCGACAGTGGTTGATCTGCGAAGGGGCGAAGCATTCGGCGGCGGTCATGTTGCGGGGTCGATCAACATTGGGGCGGGGCCGAGTTTTGGATTGTGGGCTCCGTGGGTTGTGCCATATGACAAGCCGGTGGTGCTGATTGGCGACAGCGCGGCGGCCATTGAAGAGGCGCGCAGGGGCTTGGTTCGAGTGGGAATCGACAACATACTTGGCAGTTTGCGAGGAGGCTTTGCGACCTGGATTGCAGGCGGGAAGTTGTTCGAAACGATTCCGCAGATTCCAGCGAAGCACGCGGCTGGAAGGACTGTTGTTGATGTGCGGAACCTTGGTGAGTATCGGATGGGGCATATTGAAGGGGCGATCCATATTCCTGCCGGCGAGATTGTGGCGAGGGTCGGCGAATTAGCTGACATGGATGAGGTGGCAGTGATTTGCGGGAGCGGATACCGGAGCGCGATTGCGGCGAGTCTCTTGAAACGGGAGGGTTTGCGCCAGGTCGTGAATCTGGCTGGGGGCATGGCCGCTTACCGTGCTTGAACATCTGGCGATCCTGCCGCTGGCGCTGCTAATCGGGATCGTGCTCGGAGCACTGGGTAGCGGCGGCGCGATCCTTGCGTTGCCTATTTTGGTTTATGTCGCAGCACTGCCGGTGAGGCAGGCGGTGGCGGTTTCGCAGCTGGTGGTTGGAACTGCGGCACTGGTGGGCACGCTGTTGCAGGCTCGAATTGGGAATGTAGTTTGGGGGCAGGCGCTGGTGTTTTCCTGCATAGGGATTCCGGCTACCTGGATTGGGGCAAGGCTGGCGAAGGGCGCGGAGCCGCACTGGCTGATGATTGGCTTTGCTTTGATCATTACCATGGCCGGGTTCCGGATGTTGCAGACCGCTCATATTGTCGAGACGGGGCGGATCCGGATTGGCGTTTCGCTGGTGGTTGGGGCTATAGTGGGTCTGTTGACCGGGTTGCTTGGAGTGGGTGGAGGGTTTATGCTGGTGCCGGCCTTGATTGCCTTTGGCGGGATGGATGCGAGGAAGGCGACTGCGACTTCACTGCCGGTGATTGCGGTGAACAGTTTGAGCGGAACAGTGCATCAGGTTGATCAATGGACGGCGGTGTTGGGCTTGGCCATGAGCTTTCTGGGGGCGACGCTGGTGGGGACCTTTATCGGGGTTCGAATGGCGCGGTCGGTGAGTGAATTGAAGCTGAAGCAGGCGCTTGGCTTCGTTCTGATTGGCGTCGGAGTTGTGGTCGGAATCGTGAACTTTAGAGGTTGAGGACGCTCGTGGTGTCAGTGGGGACGGGGACTTTGGCTTCGTTTGGTTCGGCGGGTGCTGGGTTGTCCATCGCCTCTTTGACAAGTGCCCAGGTGGCACCTTTGAGGGCCTTAAGTCCTTTGCCTGTAATGGCCGAGATGACATGCAGGGGCAGGTCGTTCGCCTTGCAGAACTTTTTCAGCTCTTCGAGACGCGTGGGGTCCTGGACGGAATCGTGCTTGGTGGCGACTACGATCTGGGGCTTGGTGAGGAGCTTGGGGCTGAAGCTTTCCAGTTCGTTTTGGATAATGTGATAGGCCTCGACGGGGCGCTTTTCGTTGAAGTCGGAAAGGTCGATGAGGTGGAGGAGGGCGCGGGTTCTTTCGACGTGGCGGAGGAAGGTGATGCCGAGGCCGTGGCCTTCCGATGCGCCTTCGATGAGGCCCGGAATGTCAGCCATGATAAAAGTTTGGAGGCCAAATTCATCCATACTTACAACGCCAAGGACGGGCTCTTTGGTGGTGAAGGGGTATGCGGCGATTTCCGGTTTAGCGGCAGAGAGGCGAGAGATTAGTGTGCTCTTGCCGGCATTGGGGAAGCCGACGAGGCCGACGTCGGCGAGCAGCTTCATTTCGAGACGCAGGGTGAGGGTAACGCCGGGGACGCCGTCTTCTTTTTCGGTTGGGGCCTGGTGGGTTGGGGTGGCGAAATGCTGGTTGCCACGACCGCCGCGACCGCCCTTGGCGATGACGCACTGTTCGCCGTCTTTGGTGAAATCGTGCAGGAGTTCGCCGGTGTTCCAGTCGTAAACGATGGTGCCGACGGGGACTTTGACGTAGCGGTCTTCTCCAGCTTTGCCGGATTTATTGGAACCTTCGCCGTGGCGACCACGCTCGGCGGCGTGTTCGGGATTCATACGCAGGTGGAAGAGCGTGTTGTAATGCCTGCTGCCTTCAAAAATAACGTCGCCGCCATAGCCGCCGTCGCCGCCGCTGGGACCGCCGCGGGGGACGAATTTCTCACGCCGGAAGGCGGAGCAGCCGTTCCCGCCGTCGCCGCCTTTGACGTAGACTTTGGCTTCGTCGATGAATTTTGAAGAATGAACCATAAAATGAAAATGGCCGCCAAGCATACTGCTGGCGGCCGAACCAGAATCCTTTAGAGGAGTTTAGTTGAGGCTAAATTCCTTGATGCTGACGTACTTGCCCATACGACCGCGGTCTTTGAATTCGACAACACCAGTGATGCGGGCATAGAGGGTGTGGTCTTTACCGACACCGACATTTTCACCGGCATTGATGCGGGTGCCGCGCTGCCGGACGATGATGGAGCCGCCGGAGACGAGTTCGCCACCAAATTTCTTAACGCCGAGTCGCTGGCTTTGCGAATCTCGTCCGTTTCTACTACTTCCTGCGCCTTTTTTACTTGCCATTGCTCTTTAACTCCCTTTGCGATCGCCCTAGGCGATTGCGTTCACTTTCACTTCGGTGAAATTCTGACGATGACCCTGGGTGCGCTTGTACTGCTTTTTGCGCTTAAACTTGAAGACGATGATTTTCACACCGCGACCATGCTTGGTAACGGTTCCGGTGACTTTATAACCTGCAGCATCTGCTCCAGTTTTGATTCCGGCGTCTCCGCCAATCATCAGGACTTTGCCCAATTCTAATTCTGTGCCGGGTTCGGCATCGATCGTGTCCAATCGAACGAGTTCGCCAGGGGAGACACGAAATTGCTTACCACTGGCTTCAATCACTGCGTACATAACTCTGTCTGTTTCCTTTAGGAGCGGATCAAACTGTGGGAAATTCAGCGCTGAGTGCACGCAAGGACGTGCGGCAGTGCTGCCACAAACTCTTAGTCTAGCGGATTTTCACTGTGACGGCAACTTGAGGTGGCTTGCGGCAGCGATTCCGCAACCAACCGTAAAGCTGTGCGCAACTCCTGTGAAAGTGGTGGGATGGAGGATTTGCGAGGGGAGCAGCAGAGTCGCGTTGGGTGTTTTTGGTCTACGAGATGCGGAAAAGAGGAAACTGG
>JANXLY010000054.1 GCA_025354885.1 Acidobacteriota bacterium
GCAAGCGCCGCGTGAATCTTATCCAAGGGGAACGTCTTCGCCACCACACCCAAGCTGATGTAGTCCGTAATCCGGCTCCCGGCGGGCAACGTGGCAACAGTTCGCGACATTCTCCCTGCCTCCTGTTCTAAAACAGAATAAAATGAAAATGTTTGTTAAGTGACGAGTATTAGACTTAGGTCGCGAAAATATACTTGAAATGTCTGTCACTATGCCGTTGATCGTCACCCATCACACCGAGGTCCGTGTAAATCGCCGGGAAATCAGTCCTTGTGGGGAATTTCAACTTCCGCGTAGCTGCCGGGGATTGCGGCGTTCACGGCACCAACAATCCGGTCAAGATGGAGTTTGACGTCCGGCCCTTGCTGGTTGCCGAGGACTACGATGGCAATTCTACGCCCGGAAAGATTCTGCTGATAACTGATATTCTTGTCCGAAGTAAGAAGCAATTCTTAACCAGCGTCTTCGGTTTGACGCAACAGTTCGCCGTTCTTGAGTTCGTGCCAACCGATTCTGCGCGCAAAGGCCACTTCATGACCGACAAGGCTGCGGGCGATAGGATTGGGTGTTCCGTTGTCGAACAATATCCTCATCCGTGCACAGGGGCCTTGGCAAGGCTCTGCGTGGCAAAGTGGAGGACGGCTTTCACTTCTTCTTCGGTAACGTCGAACACTTCCGTGATCTCTTTCACGGAAAGGCCAGCCTCCAGATTCTCGAAGATAGTTTGAACCGGCATCCGCGTATGTTTGAGGATCCATGCGCCGCCGACCTTACCTGGAACGCTTTCAACGGCGGCGCATTGGGACCAGTCAAGTTGTGCCATACAGACCACTCTCTATATTAGCGCTGCGACCCACCGGACGAGAGTCTCGGATGGAATCCGTCGGGGACTATCGCGCCATGCGTTAACTTCGATCACCAGACGCCGCCGGCGTTCACTTGCCACATTCGGTAGCCTTCCAATTCCTCCATCGTGACGGGCTCACTGTGAAGTTTTATCGGCCGCCAATTCGCGAAGGTCGTACGCGATAACGGAAGGTGCCCCATGCCAGCGGGACCGGGTTCGTCAATTCTTCCCAGCGTTAGAGAATTCGCGAAAACGCTCTTCGGCCGCGCTGCAAATCGCTCTTTGTAGAGCCTGACGTGCACTACGTCTTCGGTGACTGCCAGAACCTTGACGACACTGTACGACTCTGCATCGTTCCCTGTAGTGCACAAGTCACCTGGGGTAGGTTGAAAAGCGGCCCAGTCGGTAAAGCTCCGAAGAATCCTATCCAGCATCGACCTATCCTAAACTGTTTCGGCGAGAATTTGGTTTCGCGGGCAAAATCGAACGACCGAAGAGAGGGCCTAAGCACTCGGCTGAACGGTCTTGTTGTCAAATCGAAGCCCACTCCAGCATTTACCCGCCATAAGTCGTTAACGTAGAGTGATCCCTGCTGTGGGCCGAGACTGGTTCCGGATGTTGTCGAGCAGTTCCAAGGTCTAGACGCGATGATCGATGAGGATCTGGTCTCCGTCGGAAGCCATCGTGACAAAACTGACTGGAGCCGTCGTGCTTGCGCTTGCCTCCATAGAATACTTTAGGCCTTGTGCTTGAAGCTTGGGGGAACTCGTTGAGGGGCTTGTCGGCTCGTCGTTCGTGCAGGGCAGCGAGTTTTATGAAGCGTTCGATTTTTGGGAACGATTTGGGGTCGTTGACCCAGCGGCTTGACGCTTTGGCCAAGCAAACGAATCGCTCGAAATCCTATCTTGCGGCTGCGGCTATTTCGGCTTATGTCGATTCAGAGGAGTGGCAACTCGACGAAGTTCAGCGCGGCATTGCGGATTTGGAATCTGGCGAAGAACTGAGCCATGGAGCGGTGAAGGAATGGCTAGAGTCCTGGGGTAACGCGGGTGAGACTAACGCGCCCCGATGAAAGTTGTATAGTACAGGCGGGCAATTCGCCAACTGGTTTCGCTCAGGGAGTATGTCGAGAACGACTCTTCAAGCAATCGATTTACTCGCCAAGCATCCTGAGGTGGGTTTGCCTGGCAGGGTAATGGGGACTCGGGAGCTTGTCGTTGCGTCTACATCATTTGTGATTCCTTATCGGATTCGGCGTGGGGGGCTGGAATTGATCGGAGTGTATGGCCATCAGAAGTGGCCGGAGAAATTCTGAAGGCGCTGAAAGGCATTAGTGGGAGCTTTTCAACCAGCAGCCGAGTTGTTACTTTGCTTTGAAATAAACGAGGCCGTCAATGAACTCCTGGTCTCTGACGAAGTAGACACTTGGGGAGTTCACACTGAGTGCGTGCCTGACTTTCACGCCGTGATAGATGACCCCGGTGGAACCCCAGCCGCCATCCACAATGTGTTTCTTGACCCAGTCCCTGAACGCTTCGCGACTTGAGCTGGCGGCCAAAATATTGTAGACCAAGGCGCTGTCGGTATCGCGGGTTCCTGCGGCGACGCCTCCATCAATCGAGACTTGAAAACCGCTTTTTCTTCTTGCCTTTGCCCATGCTTCCACGTCGACGCCGATGGTAGGGGAGAAGCGACCGTAACTATCAAACTCGACCGGTCCACTGACGCTTGCTGCCCCGAAGAATTTTTGGAAGGCTTCCATCGTGTCCGGGGAGATTCCCATATTGCAGGCCCGAAAGGCGACGTGCCTGATTTGCAAGTTTCGGACCTGATTCATCTTTGCGCGCAGTGCGGCAACTTGCGGTTGGCTGAGCCTGGTTAGGGTTGCCAGATCCTCGTCGGTTTTTGTCGGGGTAACCGAAGTGGATCCGTCGAAAGCGGTCTCCTTGCCTGGGCGGTCTGATGCAAGTTGAAAGATGACGTCTTTTTCGGCACCCGCAGTGGAACCTCGCTGGAGGTGAAGCTTGAGCCCGGCCCCACTTCCGTGGCAGACCAGTACGAATTCCTTTTCACCTTTTACGGCGATCATCTGATCCAGGACTGTTTCGAGAGTGATTGCCTCCTGGATCGCTACTTCTTTGACTGTAATCGTGGATTTGTTTCCAATCGGCTCAACCGGGCTTCTTGTGTACCAAATTGGAGCGTGAGGATGACCCTCAGAGCCTCCCTGAATGATTGCCGTTGCATTCAGTGGGGCGTTGGCTTTGCCACGAATTGTGAAGGAACGACCTTGCATCCACGCGTAGGCGGCATCCCAGGCTTCGGCCTCGAGCGCGCGGACGGGATCGTTGCCTGTTGAAGCTAATTGCTGCAGGTGCGCGAGTTCATGGAGCAGGACTAGTTGCTGCTGGACAGGACTTAATTTCAAGAGTCTTGAACTGATTCGGATGCTGCCATTTGCTAGTGCCTGGGCGATGGCTCCTTCACTTTCCAAATACCTGTCAGTATTGGGGCCAAACCGAATCGTAGGTTGCAATCTTAGCTTCTCCATCTCCAGAATCTAGCGTATCGGTTCGTTCAAGTACAGGGGGGCCTGGATTGGAATCAAGGGAGGACAGAGCACAGCAACTCTCGATAACGGTCGATGCGAGTATGCGATCTGGCGCTGCCCTTTGAATTGGGCTGATTTGTGAGCTGGGCGAAGCAGCCTCTCTGCGCTCTGGGCGATCACTGTACTTTCCTTGCGAGCCCCCCCCCCCAGCATTTTCTCATTGAAGGATGAGCCTAAAGGATTGAGCTGGTGACCGGGGCTCCTTTCACTGAAGTTTTCTTGGACGAAGGCGAAATCGTCGTCGCGGCTGTGGGAATGTGGGAATCGCTTGGCGATTTCCAAGGGCGGTGGGAAACGAAGGAAACCGTATTTGGTTTTCCTCGTTTTCCTCGGCCCGTCATTTCCACAGCCGGTCCCGCAGCGCTTGTTTTCATGCCGACTTCTTTACCGGGAACAAATCCGCGAAGAGAACTCGCTTGGCTTGTTGCATCCGTTTTGCTGCATCCGTATCGCTTTCTGCGCTAGCCTTTTTCTTCAGCGCTTCCACCGTCAGTCCAGGCTTCAAATAGCGGCTGGCGTTTGGCAGTTTCAGGTACACCTCCCAGGGCGTTTCATAGCGGCGATAGACGGTCCGCTGTTTGCCCTTGGCGTCGGTCAAAATCTCAGCTTGACCGCAAGGGCGGTGGAAGTTCAGATAGTCGTTCAGATGCTCCTCATAGAAGCGCTGCACTCTTTCAGCGTGGGGTGCTGCGATGTGGCTATATCCCATGTGCTTCCGGATCACCGCCCCGTTCTTGGCTTCCACCAACCCGTTGTCATTGGAGCGGCGCGGTCGGCTCTTGGTCTGTTCAATCATTAACTTTTTGAGCATCTTCGC
>JANXLY010000055.1 GCA_025354885.1 Acidobacteriota bacterium
CTCGCGGATCGACTCCAAACCCAAGTCTTCCGGGCTCGAGTTGAAGTACTTTGCAAATGCCGCCAAATAATGGGTATAACTACGTTGTGTCTCCGGCGAGAAGTTGCGTAGCGTCATGTCTTCCAGCATTCGTTTGCGTAAGGGTGTCATAGGGTCAAGCTCCTGTTTTTGAGGTCGGCTGCTTGGGGCAGCCGTCTTCAATTAGACACTTACTTCTCGCCGGAGTCATACACCTGTTCCGCGCGCTGAAGGCGCGCCTGCCGCTACGCGGCTTAGTTCAATTCAATAATTGCGATCGCTACTCCTACGACTTCAATCCGGTGGCGGAACAATCCACTTGTGCATCCTAACCATCGCGTTGGCAAATCTATCTTTCTTTTTGCCCAGCACGAGACCGTGTGCGGGATCATTAGGAGGATCTGTGTCTTTGATGATCGGAAGTCCAAAGGGCCTCACTTCTCCTGCTCGGATCGAAGTCAAAAATTCTTGGGGGTAGCGCTCCAGAGTGGACTTCAGTGGACGTCCTTGTTCTATCATCAGGGATTCAATATTCACAGACATCTCTTCACTCTTGAATACAGCCGATGAGGGACGAACAGATCCATCCAGTTGGACCAGTTGTCTTGCCGGAACCCGCCGAAGCAACCGGTCTTCGTCGTGAATGCTCTTGTCATCTTCCGGCTGCAATGGGACCCCCATGCTAAAACTTCGCGATGAAGTCCCGGATTTCGGCAACGGATGTATCGAATTCGCCAGACTGTTCGCTATGTGATTCGGAGTCGTAGGAAAAGTAACGCGGTGCTTCGTCCGCAGCTACAACAATCTCAAGCGTCATATCACCTTTGTGCCATTCAGCCTGAACGCCGCCGTCCGGGAGCGGTGTGACGATTGGAGCTTTGGCACCTGCTGGAATCGCTTCTTCTAAGCAGTTCATCAGTTCAGCTACTAAGGCTAGATTTGTGGGCTGTGCCTTATAACCGTCCCAACCGCGCTCTGTCCCCCAACGCGAAGCGAGGGATTCAAAAACTGGCTTTGCCCACTGCGGTAATGCATTCCCGCCCACGTAGGAGAAGCGAATCGATTGCTGCCCAATTTCGAATTGAATGCTTGGGTTCTTCGGTTCTCGGCGAACTCCACCAATTGCAGAGGATGTTCTTTCCTTCCTCGCGAAAACGTCAACACTACTGATGCTCGACCTGACTAATGCGGGCACCTCAAATGTGGCGGAATCTGGTGTCGTTACGGGTAAAGCTAGAATTGGCACTGTTATTTCTTCCCCCACACTTCGTGCATCGCAGGCGTGGTCAGCCTCGCAAAATTGTAGACTACAACCCTGCGTCCTAAATCAAAGAAATCGATTCCGGAACCAGTCATCCCTCTGGCCGTTAAATTCATCACGTACATTGGCTTGTTCTCTCTTTCCGTCAATGCAGGTTTAACCTCAACTGTGAGTCGTCCAACTTTCTGACCCTCCCGAGATATGGCCTGGCGGATCACAAAGGCCCCGTCTTCAATGGAATCTTCAAATGAATTGAGTCCATTGAGAAAAGAAAAGATTTTCCCGGCCTCGCCCCAATTCTGCCATCCTTGGCCAGCGACAATGTGATTGACGTACGTTACCTCGCACTGGTTTACCTGAATCGGACCAAGGGACTGATCTCTTGCGAAATCTTCAAATCGCTGAAAATCTCGCTCAAACTCAGGCTTGATTGCTTTCTCATAGCGTGGATAAACATCTTCATCGGCAGACTTGCGCCAATTTTTGATGAATCTGTCCACCTGCAACTGGATCATCTCCGTTCCTGGTTCATTGACAAACCAGATCCGCTCCGGAACCGCAGCTTCACGAGCTTCAAAGTGTAAGCGAGGGCGGCTCTTATTATGATCGTCAAAACGTTCGAATACAGGAGCTATTGCTGGCCTTTCCTCGGTTTTCGGGAACTGCTGCCGAATGCGCTCCCAGAACAGCCCGAAGTGGACAGTGTGCATGTCTGCTAACGCTTCGAACTGGGCAGAGAGCACAGTCTCCACGACAGGAGGATTTTCGAAATCAGGCAGGGGTGGCTTCCCGGCAATTTCCATGACTAAAACACAATGTAGCAGATATGTTTTGCACAAATGGAGCGCTCAACCGCTTTCGCCAGCATCGGCGCGCGAAGGCAAGGTTCTTACCTCAATCAATCGCTCGCGAAATTCCGGATCAAACAACTGAGCTGCCAGCCTGTCTGCTTCCTCAACATCCCGTTGGATCCAGACATCGATCTCTGCCTGGTTTTCAAAATAGTAAGCCAGTGCCGAGTGAATTTGCGCCATCAACAAATGCGGATGTTGAAAGTGAATCTCGTGCGGACTCCACCCATGCGCCTGGCGGTCCATGATTGCTTGATCGTTTCCTAAATTCGCTGGTTGACAGAACAGAAGCAGGCCACTATGAGGTAATAAAATCGATGATGCATTGATGTTCGTGGCCATACTCTTCCGTTTTAAGACGGAATGTCTGACCCATTTCTTGAACGATGTTGTAGTAATTCTCTACCCAGGAAAAATCTCCCAATTGGTGACTCGACGTAACGTAAATGACACCACCTCCCTGGTGAATGAAATTTCCGTGAAAAATCTCGTTTGGTTGCGGGTTACCTTCGATCGCAGGGAAAAGGGGGGCTCCTGGGAAACCTTCAATGAGGACGCGCATCCTTCGTCCGCCAGCAACCCTGACACTCACCGTGATATACCCATCTGGAAGTTTGACTTTTGTTGACATATTGGCCCGAGTTTATCACTCATCGATTGCAACTTGATTGCCCCTTTGCGTCCGACAAACCCATGCCGCCCCGACAAAATATTGGGGCTCCTGTGTCTATGGTTGAGGGACTTGGCCAGTACCGTTACAGTAACGGCATTTTCCGCTGCCGTTACAGAATGTGCAATCAAATCTGCCAGCCCCGTTGCAGTTCACACATGCCTGCGTAATTCTGCCCAAGCCCGAGCAGGTGGGACAAACTGTGGCGTCCGGTAGAACCCCTGACCCGTTGCACAGGGGGCACGTCGACTCGTTCGTTCCAACACCGTTACAATGTGTACAAGGCCATTTCCCTTGGCCGGAGCAATTGCCACAAAGTCCGCTTCCAATGCAAACTGTACAAATCACTCGCTAACTCTCTTTGGCAAAGCTTCCCATCCCACCAAACGCTATCACAGTTATCTGACCTGAATGCAACCATCAAGCCAATGAGCAATCATGGCAGCCAAGCTGAGGCGCCTCGCGAGCTCAGCCCGACACTCAGGCATCTCAAAATCCTGTCAACCTTGTGCATGCAATATGGCGGTGGCTCCCTGTAAACGAAAATAGCTGAAAAGATAGTGATAGCGTTTAATATCAAAACAATGGGCTCACTTCTCGATGACTGGCAGGCTACCGATTAATTCAAACGCAAGCTCCACCTCAGCGGCTGACGCGCTGGTGGTGTTGGTTTTGCGCTGTAGATCTCAACAGCCTACGAGGCGAGACTGCCCGTGAACCGAAAAGCAAGGAGAGATCATAATCGGCGGATCAAGGCTGTCTGCCAAGCCAAATCTGCCGAACCATCGTCAACACATGATAGCCCCAAGCCATTGCCTTCGCCAAAAGTCCTAACAGAAGAGCAGGCAAGACAGCCCCTGAAATCACGGCTTTCAAGAATGTGGGCTTGGGTTTTGGGCCAGCTTCCTGGCCTTTCGATAGGCACTTCGGTCACAATAATTGTCGGGATTTTTTCTTTCTGGCAGACTTGGGCTGTCGGCGACCCATCTAATCCTTCCCGTTCAAAAAATCCGCATACTTACACTTTCTCCATCCTGCAGACTGGAGTATTACCAGTCTTGGGGGTTGAGATTCGATGTGCAAGCGCTGTTCAATCAGTCGTCGATGGATCTCCGGTTGTTGCTGGAAGTCTTCAAATACTCAACTCCCCAAAAGAATATGGAGTTTGGCATGGCAAGGATCAACTCTCGTTTGTGTGTGATCCAGTTGTGGGATGGCTTAAACTTAGCCATGACCTTTTGCCTCTAAATTCCCGTCCACCCACTCCACCAACCCAAGAGGAGTGGGATGCTTTTGCTCGGGAGGCTCGAATCCGAATTCAGATCAAGTTCTGGCTTGGACCCATTCCACTTACACAGGAATTTTGGTTTTATGGCAGAAGGAACGCGGAAAATTCTTTCTCATGGCGGAGAGCCCTGAGCGAAAAAGCGCTAAGCGAGATTAAGTACAACGACGATAGCATCGACTATTTCCGACCAAAGTGATGACCTGCTCCCATTTTCTGTACCAGCGATAAATAGTAAGTTGCCCCATCACAGATGCCGCTTCTTCGCTCGGGCCTCGCTCCGGATCTGCTTGGCCTCGTCCATCAACTGGTCTTCGGAAAGCCCCCAAGATTCGATCATCGAGTCGAGTTCCTTGGCCGCAGCCCGCATCGCGTCAAGCTCAGCCGTCTTGCTGCGCTTTTGAGCAGGTATGAAAAAGCCAAGCGTTTCACCGTGGCGAGTAATCGCAAGTGGCCGCCCACCCTCAAGGTACCCCGCCAAATTCTCTCGAAATTCACGCATGCCGATCTTTTCAGTTTCCATATTGTGTACTCATGATACACAATAGCAGATTTTGATTTCGCGAGCCCGCGATGACTTCTGGGAACTACCGGTAAAGGAACGCCCCGTGCAATCATTGGCTTACTCAGCCCCCAAAGTGCATTCAGCGGCTGCCAAAATTTTCCCCTGCTCGCATTTGAATCCTCAACACATAACAAATTCGATTGTTGGCTCATCGAGGAGTACGGCCTCCTGGCCCCGCAGCGGGGACTTAAAATGGAAGCAATGGCTACCGTCCACATGAGCGAAGGCGAACTAGCTCGAGATCTTCATTCCGTGCTGGCCAAGGTGCAGCAAGGTTTCGAGGTCGTGATTGAGCAAGATCACCGGCCTATCGCCGTGCTCAAGTCGTCCCCGCCAGCCCGCCCTGGCCGCAAGCTGAGCGAGTGCATCGCCTTGGCCAAGGCCTACGAAGCCAAGCTCGGTTACGCACCCATCCCGGACGAGGGATTCGCCCAGGACGTGCAAACAGACATCGACTCGCGCCGCGACTCGCTAGAGCCTCCAGCATGGGATTAAACGAGCCGCCTGCATGGGACTAGTCCTCGACCCCAGCGTGCTCATCGCGGCAGAGCGGGAAAAGCGCGGAGCCGTTGGAAGTGTCAGCCAGCTTCTAGCGTCGCTTTCCGCCGAGTACTCCGAAACTGAGTTCTTGCTCTCTTCCATCTCCGTGATGGAACTCGAGCACGGCTGGCACCGCGCTAACACGCCGGAAGCCGCCGCCAAGCGCCGTCTTTATCTCGATGAGGTGCTGTCCATCCTTCCTGTCGAACCGTTCACGCGTGAGATGGGCGTGCTGGCCGCTAAGATTGACGCCGAGATGAAGAAGGGGGGCTTGGTCAGACGCTGGCCATTGCATTGTCGTGCATCCCGACGTCATCTTCAACGCCAACATCTGGCGCCTGCTGGGCGACCGGCTGCTGATCGAGAACATGGATAAGAGGAAGCCGATTGGACGGACTGCTGGTGAACTGGCGGAATTCTTCATTGCCTTACCTGAGGCTCGCTTCTGCTTCGACATCGGACACGCCAGGCAGGTTGACCCGAGCATGACCGGGGCCGCCTTACTCTTGAACGCATTTCGGGGTCGGCTCGCGGAAGTCCACATGAGCGAGGTCAACACGTCCAGTCGACACGATCCCCTCTCCTCCAACGCGGTCGCGGCGTTCAGCTCGATCATGGCCGAAATCCGCGAAGATGTGCCAATCATCCTCGAAGCTCTGATCGATCAAGGTCAAAGCGACATTCAAACTGAAATTCAAAGGGCAAACGAGGTCTTCGGCGCGGTGGCTGTCTGAAGCATCTGACCAGCCACTAATGATTCTTGATGTACAACGGCGCTTAACAATAATGATGGTAATCGCGATGATGAAAACGGTTTTCCTGTCCCCCCTTCTGATTGGAGCCTCACCCAAGTGTGATTTTCTGGAGCTGACCCATGCCGCTTCGTATTCGGTTTCGTTCGTCCAGACTTCGGACAACCGAGTCAGCAGGACCATACAGCTCAAGGCTGGCAACTCATCCCAAAGGAGAAACCACTAAACTAGAAGTCCGTGCCGCCAAACCGCCCCAAGATTTACCACATCACCCATCTGGAGAATCTTCCCCAGATGCTGGACGGCGTGATCTGGTCTGACGCACAACGTCTCGGCAGAAATCTGGATTGCAAGATTGTTGGAATGAGCGAAATCAAACGCCGCCGCCGTGAGGAACTTGAAGTTGAGTGTCATCCCGGCACAATGGTGGGCGATTACGTCCCCTTCTATTTCTGCTTTCGTTCCGTCATGCTTTATCTCCTCCACAAAGGGAATCACCCTGATCTATCCTATCGAGAAGGTCAGACACCAATCGTGCATCTGGAGGCCGATCTCTACGATGTTATCGATTGGGCTGATTTCAGGCGTCGGCCATGGGCCTTTAGCAAAACTAACGCAGGGGCAGGGTATACGCGATTTTTCAGCAGATTGGACATTTTGCCCGAATTGAATTGGCAGGCCATTGCCGCGACGGACTGGCGCGACTCCATGGCGAAAGAATCTAAACAAGCCGAGTTCCTGCTCCATCAGGAATTCCCGTGGACGATGGTAAGCATTTTCTCATTGAAGGATGAGCCTAAAGGATTGAGCTGTTGACCGGGGCTCCTTTCATTGAAGTTTTCTTGGGCGAAGGCGAAATCGTCGTCGCAGCTGTGGGAATGTGTGAATCGCGTAGCGATTTCCAAGGGCGGTGGGAAACGAAGGAAACCGATTTTGGTTTTCCTCGTTTTCCTCGGCCCGTCATTTCCACAGCCGGTCCCGCAGCGCTTGTTTTCATGCCGACCTCTTTACCGGGAACAAATCCTCGAAGAGAACTCGCTTGGCTTGTTGCATCCGTTTTGCCGCATCCGTATCGCTTTCTGCGCCAGCCTTTTTCTTCAGCGCTTCCACCGTCTGTCCAGG